>JAZDHW010000291.1:0-5022 GCA_043805555.1 Pseudomonadota bacterium | reverse complement strand
GCTGCAGGTGATGACCCGCGAAGGGCTCAGGTTTGATGAGGCCTTGGCGAATGAGCCCGACCGCATCGAGGCCGAGGGCCTGGCCTGGTACGAGTGCGAGCATTGCGGCGCGCCCTGGGGCGAAGTGGAGCGGCGCCGGGCCGTCAACGCCGGCCAGTACCGGCCGCACATCTGGGACCCGCGCGCCCAGACCTGGGAGGCCTGCCCGCCGGTGGAGCGGCCCATCCGGGTGGGCTTCCACTTCGCGGCCTTTCATAGCCCCTTCGTGAATCTGAGCAAGATCGCGGCCCAGTCCATCCGGGGCCAAAGCGATCCCAAGGCCGAGGTGACGCTCTTCAACAAGATGCTGGCCCTGCCATACCGCAGCGAGCAAGCGATCCGCTCCGAGGACCTGATCCTGGCCCTGTGCGATGAGCGACCGCCGGGCCTGGTCCCAGCCGACGCCGTGGCCTTGACCGCCTGTGTGGACGTGCAGCGGGCCGGGTTCTATTTCACCATCCGGGCCTGGGCCCCGGGGCCCGAGCGCGAGTCCTGGCTGGTCCGGGCCGGCTTCGTGGACTCCTGGGCCGGGCTGGAGAAGGCCCTCTTCGATGACCACTATCTGGACCCCGAGGGCCGGGCCTGCGTGATCATCTTCGGCCTGGTGGATTCAGGCGACGGTGAAATGACCCGCGAAGTCTACGACTGGTGCCAGGCCCACCCGCCCTATCGGCCCAGCAAGGGCTATGAGCAGCTGCGCGCCCAGCCCTTCCGCCAGACCAAGCTGGATACCCACCCCGGCCTGATCCGGTTCGACGTGTCCACCAACTTCTACAAATCCGACCTCCTGGACGGCAAGCTGCGCATCAGCCCGGGCGATGCCGGCGCCTGGCGCCTGCACTCCAACTGGCCGGATGGCAAGCCACCGACCGATAGCCGCGGCCTGGGCCTCTTATCTGACTACGCCCGCCAGCTCTGCTCCGAAACCAAAGACGAGCGCGGGCTGTGGCAGAACCCGCGCCGCCGGGCCAACCACTTCCTGGACTGCGAGGTCCTGCAGCTGGTTTGCGCCGATTACCTCGGCATCCGCTACATGGCGCCAAATGAGATGAAGGTAGACCCAAAGCTTGATAACCAACCATTGACTAGGAGTCATAGTAGATGGTAAGCAAGGTGAGCATCCTCAATGGGATGAATGAAATCACTGCATTTGTCGGGTTCTGCGAAACAACTGTGTTAAAACACAAAAGGATTTATCCCGGCATGCCGATAAGGTTAGAGGGCGGGCGGTGGATTGGTGACCCATACCGACTAGACCAATTTTACCGCGACCTAGCAGCAGGCGATACAAACAGGTGGCAATGAGAAAAACTATGAAAAAATAATCACCATTAAGTTAGCTTCGTGCCACTATACTTATTCACAATCCGTAAAAACTGCTATGGGGGGGACAATTGGTTATAGAGGATGCAGCGGCTGGTATTGCCAAAGGAACCGTTAGCGGATTTCTGCAAGGGGCGCGTGGCGAGACCGATCAAAAAACCATTAGACTAATCAAAGATGCCGTTTGCTATAATCAAGGAGAATTCATCCAGTATAGCATTATGGCAAGCTTGTTTCACAGGGCATTAAAATATTTACTTGCCAATGAACCTCATAATTTATCCGAGATATCAGAGGCGAAGCGAGCATTAGAGGGATATCTTAGCCGAAACATAAAGATAATTACAGTTAACAACTTTAAGTATTTAGAGCAATATTATTCTTTTAGTCGTCGCTGCGGTCATGAGGTAAGGATTTGCATCAAGGTTCCCTTCGAAGATAGTCTCCGCGATGACAATTTGGTAGTTGAAGCTTTTAGAGGAAAGGAAGTTGGATATTATTCTCGATATCCAATTTCCCAAAATACAGGCTTCAGATATGTCAAGGAAAATGGCAAGTATTATTTATGCAATAACATCCCGGAAGAAGCTAAACGAGGGAATTATAAAAACCCGAGACTTAAAGTTGATAGGGTTTTAAACGATTATAAGCCGCCTTCTAAATTTAAGGCATGGGGCATGAAAAGAACTCAGGGCTGCGTCAGCGACCCTGCTTGGGTCAGGTGTTGGAGAGGCGCATCTCCCCAAGAGGACATGGATGAGAGGGTAGACCCACCGCCTGACTCGTGTTATAAATCTACCCTAATAGTACCCATGACGCTCAAGGGGCATGACTCCATACTACTTGATGAGTTCAAGGCCCATATGGATTTACGCCCAGATAGCCGTAATATATTCGGATTTCTGTGCTTCGACCACGTCGGGGTTAATTTTTTTAATAATGACTCTGATATTTCAGTGGGTTACATTATTGCTGACATTCTTTCCCTTTACTACATGACAAGGTTAAACTATACGAAGAGATCGGACTCGTTCATGCGGGCCGAGGCTCTTCTCAATCAATCAGTGGTAGCAGAAGCCGAGAGACAAACGTTACCACATGAAGAGGTGAGGCATGTCGGACAGATACAAGGCTAGCGCCGGAAGCCAAGTCGCTGTTACCAAGGGAAATCACATGGTGACAGCAGACGCAGGGTTGATTAAGTACGCCAAGGAGAGCAGGGGGCAGAAACCCACTGAGTTGGTTCGTTTAACTGCCCAGGAGCAGGTTGTCCTAAAAAAGGCTAGCTAATCAAGTAGCCTAAGGCCGGTTTCGCGGGGCTCCTCTGATTTATTCAGAGGAGCCCCGCTTTTATAAGTGCATGAGCGCCAAGGCTGGGTGTCAAGCTTATTAATCATGACTTACCCGAAAACAACGGTAATAAAGCCTAACCATCCCTATTGAGCCCTATTTAAGTGTACCGCCAAAATCCCGGGTTAGCCTCCACGCAAGGAGGCTGGCATGGGCACTGGCGCGTTCACAACCTGGTCCGCTCTCGCCGCAACGATGCGCGACGACCTGGCGTCGGGCAACTGGCGCACGGTCTCTTCCTACTCCCTGAGCGGCCCGGTCTCCCAGACCATCACCTACCGCAACTTCGATGAGTTCCTGAAGCTGCTGGCCTTCGTGGAGGGCCGGGCGGCCGAGGAAGCCTTGCCGTCCTTCAACGGCCAGATCATCACCACTTTGGGCGGGGGCTTCTGATGCCCCGCTGGTCGCACAAGCTGGGCGGGTTCATCGACGAGGTGATCCTGGCCATCAACCCCACCCGGGGCCGCTCCCGCCAGGAGGATCGCTTCCTGACTGAGACCCTGCGCCAGTACGCGGCGGCCAAGACCAACGTGCAGACCGGCTCCTGGGGCAATTCCGACCCCGACGCCAACCGCGTGATAGGCGATTCCTCGCCCAAGCTGCGGGCCCGCATCCGGCAGTTGGTGCGGGACTTCCCCTTCTTCGCCCGGGTCCTGGAGGTGGCCGTCAACCTCTGCATCAGCACCGGCCTCAGCCTGCAATACCTCATGGCCATGATGGACGGCACGGTGATGAAGGACGTGAACCGCCGGGTAGAGGAGGCCTGGGCCGAATTCTGCGAGCTGGTGGATGCGGCCGGGCGGCTGGATTTCGTGGAGCTGCAGCGGCTGGCCCGGCGCCAGGAGATGGAGGTGGGGGAGTGTTTTGGGGTGACCCCGCTGGACCCCGAGGACTACGCGGCGCCGTTGAAGCTGCAGATGTACGAGCCGGAATGGCTGAACGGCTACGGCGCCAGCACCTCGGCCGACCGGGAGATCATCCAGGGCGTGGAGGTGGACCGGCGTTCGGGGCGCATCCTGGCCTACCACCTGGAGGACCCGGAGCACTGGGGCCGTCCGCAGCGGGTGGAGCGGGAGTTCGCGGTCCACACCTTCCAAACCCTGCGGCCGGGCCAGGTGCGGGGAGTGAGTCCCTTGGCCGCGGCGGTGCTGTCGGCCCACGACATTGGCGAGTACATCGGGGCCGAGGTGGACGCAGCAAAGAAGGCGGCCGCCTACCTGGCCACGGCCAAGAGCCCCAACCCCGCCCAGTACGCCATGCTCCGCAGCAAGCCGGACCAGGACAGCGGCACCCGGGTGCGGGACCTGGGCCGGGGCATCATCGAGGTGCTGCACAGCACCGAAGATTTCAAGCTTTTGGACAACAACCGGCCCGGGACCCAGTTCGAGGCCACGGTCAACTTCATCACCCGCATGATCGCGGTGACCGCCGGTGTGAGTCCGGAACTGGTCTCCGGCGACTATCGCAACATCAACTTCAGCAGTCTGCGGGGCATCCGCTCCGACCTCCTGCAGAGCATCCGGCCCATCCAGCGGCGCTTCGCGCGCCAGTTCTGCCAGCCGATCTTCACGCGCTGGCTGGACGCCATGGTGCTGAACGGGGCCCTGCAGCTGCCCAACTACTGGCAGCAGCGGGCGCGCTACCACCGAGCGGCCAAGTGGCAGCTACCGGGCATCGAGGGCGTGGATCTTCTCAGAGAAGCGCGGGGCGCCATAACCCTGCTTGCCGGCGGCCTGGATGCTCCGCAGGAGTACCTGGCCCGGCGGGGCCTTGATCCCCGGGACACCTTGAAGGCCATAGCGGAGTTCAAGCGCATGGCCAAGGAAGAGGGCCTGGAGCTGGACTGGGGCCGGCAGGCCCTGAAGACCAACCCCGCGGCCCTGGGAGCGAGCGGCAATGCATAGAGCGGGCATTCATCCAAGCCAGGTCTTGGGCGCCAGAGCCCAGGCGGAAGCAGACATCCAGACTCGGGGGGCGCGGCTGCTGTGCGGCCGGGGCGGTCCTTCGACCTTCAACGAGTCGGAACGCTCGGTGGAGGTGGTGGCGGCCACGGAAGCGCCGGTGCGGGTCTTTGACTACCAGCGCTGGGAAGAGGTGGACGAGGTGCTCTTGATGAGCGGCCTCAACCCCCTGCCGGAGCAGGTGCCGCTGCTGGACGCGCACTCCCGGGGGAGCGCGGTCTCGGTGCTGCTGGGCAGCGCGCGGGGCTTCCGGGTGGATGGCGAGCGCCTGCTGGCCCGGGCCGGGCTGTCGCAGGTGGAGGCCGGGGAAAAGGCCCTGACCCTGATCCGGGAGGGGCACCTCACTGAC
>JAZDHW010000290.1:0-2078 GCA_043805555.1 Pseudomonadota bacterium | reverse complement strand
GCCGCGGCGCGCCGCTGGCGGCATAGGGCAGGCCCAGCCGGGCGGCCACCACCTCCGGGGCCAGGGCCAGCTTGCCGGCCAGGCGCTCCAGGTAGCCCACCCGCGTGATGGGATCGCCCACGGTCTTGATGATCTCGCCGGCCGCGGCCACCACCGCGCTCTTGCCCTCGGGCGTGGTCAGGTCGCCGGCGGCCACCAGGCTGTCCAGCACCGACTCCATCAGGGGCCGGGCCCGGTCCACGGCCTCGGCCAGGGCCGCCGCGCCCTGGGCCCGCACATAGGTGTCCGGGTCCTCGCCGCCGGGCAGCAGCACCACCCGGGGCGAGACGCCCTCGGCCAGGAAGATGGGCAGCGCCCGCTCGGCCGCCCGCCGGCCGGCCGAGTCGCCGTCCATGATCAGCACGATGTCGGCCGCCTGGGATTTCAGCGCCCGCACGTGCTCGGCGGTGAGCGCGGTGCCCAGGGGGGCCACCGTCTCGGCAAAGCCGTGGGCGGCCAGGGTGATCACGTCGAAGTAGCCCTCCACCACCAGCACCCGGTTCTTCTGGCGCATGGCCGGCCGGGCCTGGTCCAGGTTGTAGAGGGTGCGCGACTTGTGAAAGAGCGGAGACTCGGGGCCGTTAAGGTACTTGGGCTCGCCGGGGCCGATGATGCGGCCGCCGAAGCTGATGGCCCGGCCCATGAGGTCGCGGATGGGAAACACCACCCGGCTGCGGAAGCGGTCGTAGGAGCCGGTGCTCTTGTCGCGGCTCACCAGCAGCCCGGCCCTGACGCCGAGCTCCTCGGCCACGCCCTGGGCGGACAGAAAACGGCCCAAACCCTCCCATTGCGGGGGGGCGAAGCCCAACCCGAAGGCTTTGACCGTCTCTAGATCCAGGCCGCGATTGTTCAGGAGATACTCCCTGGCAGGCGAGCCGCTTGGCGCCGCGAGCTCACGGCTGAAAAATGTACCGGCCAATTGCAGCACATGCAACAGGCGCTCTTTTTCCTCCAACTGCCGCCGGGCGGCCGGGTCCAGGCGGGGCTGGGGCAGGTCCACCCCGTAGAGCCGGGCCAACTCCTTAACCGCCTCCGGGAAGCTCAAACCCTGGTCTTTCATGACGAAATTAAAGACCGAGCCCCCTTCGCCGCAACCGAAACAGTGCCAGGTGCCTCGGGCGCGGTCCACCTTGAGGCTGGGATCCTTGTCGCCGTGGAACGGGCACAGGCCCCAGAAATCGCGCCCCTTTTGCACCAGGCGCATGCGCCGGCCCACCACCTCGACGATGTCGGCCTTCAAGCGCACCTCGTCGATCTTGTCGCTGGGTATGGCCGCCGCCGCGCACATGGGGGCTAGCTCCGCGCCCGGTCCGGAGCGTCCGCCGGCCCAGCCTCCGGGTGGGGCCACCCGATTGCTTGGTCGCTGCGCTCCCCGCAATGACCCGGCATTGTGAACCTGCGCTTGGCCATTGGCGCGCCCCCTAACTGCGCAGCTCGGCCACGGTGACGCCCGCGCCGCCGCGCCGGTTCTCGGGCCGGCGGGTGCCCACCACGTAGGGGTGGTGCTCCAGATATTCGCGCACCGCGGCCTTGAGCCGGCCGGTGCCCACCCCGTGCACGATGGCCAGTTGGGGCCGGCCGGCCAGGATGGCCTGGTCCAGGGCCTTGTCCACCTTGGGCAGGGCCTCCTCCACCGTGAGCCCCACCAGGTTCACGTCCAGGCCGTCGCCTGCCGAGGCCTGCACCGCCACCGCCGGCCGCCGGGGCGGCTCGGCCCCGGCCTTGGCCCCGGCAGGCAGGGGCTCCATCTCCCGCAGCGGCACCACCACCCGCACCCCGGCCACGCCCACCGACACCGGCGCGCTCTCGGCTCCGGGCTTGGGGTCTTCCAGCAGCACGCCGGTCTGGTCCAGGCCGGTCAGACGCACGGCGTCGCCGGCCTTCAGGCGGCGGGGGTCGGCGGCCACGGCCGGCCGGGCCGGGGCGGCCGGGAGGGCGGGCGGGGCGGCCACGGCCTCCACCTCGGCCAGGGCCTCGCGCCGGGCGCTGAACAGCTCCTGGCGCACGGCGCCGGCCTTGGGCGGCTCTTTGGCCGCGTG
>JAZDHW010000289.1:0-4517 GCA_043805555.1 Pseudomonadota bacterium | reverse complement strand
CGCGAACCCGCCCAGGCCCAGGCCGGCTGACCAGGCCGGGGCCTCGGTGCCCTGGCCCAGGGCCAGGATCACGCAGCCCGCGGCCAGGGTGACCGGCGCGTCGCCGGTGGGCGCGTAGCCCACCCGGCCGTCCGGGCCGGGCGCGCCGGGCGCGGTGGGCTGGCAGACCAGGCCGCTGACCTTGCCGCCGGCTCCCGCGATGGCCGCAGGCGCCAGGCGCAAGGCCAGCTTCAGGCCCTCGGCCTCGGCCTCGGCGATCTCCTCGGCATAGGCCGGCATCTGCTCACGGTCGCGGCGGTAGGCCAGGGTGACGTCGTTGGTGAGCCTGAGCGCCCAGCGGGCGGCGTCCAGGGCCACGTTGCCGCCGCCCACCACCACCACCGGGCCGCTCAGGGCCGGGGCCTTGCCCAGGGCGCAGGCCTTCAGGAAATCCAGGCCCCAGTGCACCCCGGCCAGGTCCGCGCCGGGCAGGTCGATGCGGGTGGCGGCCGGCGCGCCGCAGGCCAGGATCACGCCCCGGCCCTGGGCGATCATCCCGCGCACCGCCTCCGGGCTCACCCGGCTCGCGGTCTTGAACTCCACCCCGTGGGCGGCGATGTAGGCCAGGTCCTCGGCCAGGGCCTGGCGGCCCAGGCGGAAGGGCGGGATGGCCCAGGCCAGCATGCCGCCCACCACGGGCAGGGCCTCGTGCACCGTCACCGCCACCCCGGCCTTGGCCAGCTCCCAGGCGGCCATGAGCCCGGCCGGACCGGAGCCGATTACGGCTGCCTGGCCCCGGGCCCGACCGGCGGGGGGGGATGCCGGGGGCCGCGGAGCCAGGGCCGCGTATCGTTTCAACTCGCGCACCTGGGGCGCCGGTTGGACCGGCGCGGAGGCGCAGGCCTGTTGGCAGGGGTGGTGGCAGACGTGGCCCAGCACCCCGGGCAGGGGGTTGTCGGCCAGGATCACGTCCAGGGCCCCGGCCTGGTCGCCCTGGGCCAGGCAGGCCAGATAAGCGGGAATGTCCTGGCCCAGCGGGCAAGCCGCGCGGCAAGGCGGCAGGGACGCATCCCGGCCGGATGGCGCGCCCTGGGCCAGGACCCCGCGCTTGGTGTCGGTCTCGCGGGCCAGGTCCGGGAAGACGAAGGCCGGGCAGCCGCCGACGCAGACCGCGCAGACGCCGCAGCGCCCCTCCACCATCACCGGTCGCTGGGTGCGGCCTTCCATGGCTAGCTCCTCAGCTCCCGGCCCAGCTCCAGGCCGCGGGCCAGGGCCTTGCGGTTCAGCTCCAGGAAGCGGGCCGGCACGTTGTCGGCCACCGCCTGCTCCAGGGCCTCCAGGGAGAACCAGCCGGTGAAGCCGGCCACCGCCCCCACCCAGACCACGTTGGCCACCTGCTTGTTCTTCAGCTCGTTCAGGGTCACCTCGGTCACGGCCAGGCCGTGCTGGCGGCCCTCGCCGCCGGGGGTGACCAGGCCGGAGTCATAGAGGATCACGCCGTCGGCGGCCATCTGGGCCCGGTAGGAGTCGTAGGCCCCCTGGCTCATGGCCACCAACAGGTCGGCCCCCTCCACGTGGGGGTAATCGATGGTGTCGGCGGAGACCACCACCTCGGCCTGGCAGGTCGAGCCCCGGGCCTGGGCCCCATAGCTGTTGGAGCCGGCGGCATAGAGGCCCTGGTTCACCGCGGCCTGGCCCAGGAGCACCCCGGCCAGGATGACGCCCTGGCCGCCCAGGCCGCCCAGGCGGATCTCGTGGCTATTGGCGGCCATGGACGAACTCTCCCAGGGTGAAGCCCCCGGCCGGCAGGCTTTCGCCCTCCTGAAGCTCCACGTAGTGGCGGCAGGTGTTGGTCAGGTGGTCGAACATGGCCGCCGGGGTGTCCAGGCGCTGACGCCGGCCGAACTGGGTGGGGCAGGGGCTCAGGACCTCGATGAAGGCGAAGCCTGGCGTGGTGAGCCCGCGCGCCAGGTATTCCATCAGCTCGTAGGGCCGGTTCACCGCGCCCCGGGCCACGTACTGGGCCCCGGCCGCCTCCACCAGCTTGCACAGGTCGAAGGGCCGATAGGGGTTGCCCTGGGGGGTGGTGGCGGTGGGCAGGTCCAGGGGCGTGGTGGGGGCCACCTGGCCGCCGGTCATGCCGTAGATCTGGTTGTTGGCGCAGACCACGGTGAGATCGTTGCCCCGCCGGGCGGCGTGGATCAGGTGGTTGCCGCCGATGCTGGCCAGGTCGCCGTCGCCGCTGACCACCATGACCTTCAGCGCCGGGTTGGCCGCCTTGGCCCCCACCGCAAAGGCCACCGCGCGCCCATGCAGGGTGTGCAGGGTGTCGGCCCGGAAGTTGGGGCTGGGTATCCAGGCCGCGCAGCCGATGCCGGAGACGAAGAGCATCTCTTCCCACTGGAGCCGGCCGGCGTCCTCCAGGCCCTCGATGGCCCGCAGGATGAGCCCCAAGAGCACGCCGTGGCCGCAGCCGGGGCAGAAGGGCGTGGCCTTGACCGCCGGCCGCAGGTATTTTTCCAGCGCCCGGGCCATCAGAGCACCTCGCGGATCTTTTGCAGGATGGACTGGGGCGCGATGGAGCGCCCGTTGACCTGGGTCAGCTCGTGCACCGGCCGGCCCAGGGCCCCCTGGCGCACCAGCCCGGCCACCTGGCCCAGGTTCATCTCCGGCACCAGGAAGCTGCACCCGCGCGCCGCCAGCCCGGCCAGGGGGGCCGGGCCAAAGGGCCACAGGGTGATCAGCCGCAAGAGGCCGGCCTTGACGCCCTCCTTGCGGGCCAGGTTCACCGCGCGCAGGGCGGCCCGGGCGGTGAAGCCATAGGCCACCACCACCAGCTCGGCGTCGTCCAGGTGATAGGCCTCGTGCAGGCACAGCTCGGCCACGCGGCCCAGGATCTTGCGGTTGAGCCGGCGCACCAGGCGGTCCTGCACCACCGGGTCCTCGGTCTTGCGGAAGCCCCAGTCGTCGTGGGTGGAGCCGGTGACCATCAGGGCCTCGCCCTGGCCGAAGCGGGGCATGCTGGGCACGCCGCCGGGCTCCGGGTGCCCAAACGGCGCCTCGCCCTGACGGTAATCGCGCTCGTAAAGCTCCACCGCCGCGGGGATGTCGATGCGCTCGCGCAGATGGCCGGTGGCCTCCTCGGCCATGACAAAGGCCGGCACCCGCAGGCGCTCGGACCAGTTGAAGGCGGCCACGGTCAGGGTGAACATCTCGGCCACCGACCAGGGGCTGAAGGCGATGACCTGGTAGTCGCCGTGGGAGCCGTACTTGACGGCCATGATGTCGCCGCCGCCCACCTTGGTGGCCTGGCCGGTGCAGGGGCCGGCCCGCTGCACGTCGATGAGCACCAATGGGGTCTCGGTGAAGGCCGCGTAGCCCAGGCACTCCTGCATCAGGCTTAAGCCGGGCCCGCTGGTGGCGGTCATGGCCTTCATCCCGGACCAGGCCCCGCCCACCACCGCGCCGATGGAGGCGATCTCGTCCTCCATCTGTAAAAACGCCCCCTGCACCTCGGGGAGCCTGGCGGCCATGCGCTCCATGATCTCCGAGGAGGGGGTGATGGGATAGCCGGCGTAGAGCCGGCAGCCGGCGGCCAGCGCGCCCTCGGCCGCGGCCTCGTTGCCGGACATGTAGCGGGGGCCGGGCGGCAGCAGGGGTTGGGCGGTGCGCTTGGGCATAATGCGACCTCCGGGGCAAGGGCCCCGGTTGGGTTGGCGAACGCTGTCCGGGTCGTCCCGGTCAAGATTGATGATAATTCTTATATTTTATTTTATACGATTTTCAATAAAAAAATGCATGCCGCTGGGAAAAACCTGGTTCCGCGCCTTGTGCAGCCAGTCGCGGCGCCGGCAACCCCCGGCCGCAGGCGGGCAAAATCCTTGTCACTGATTTGTATATGGACTATTGTGGGTGGCAAGCAGCCAACCCCACGGAAGGAGATGGCAACTGACAACGTTGAGCGGGCCAAACGCGGCATCCCCTGCATGCCGGCCGTCAAATGGCTCTAATCGGACCGCCCCAGGCTCCGTGGGGCGGCCACGCCCGGCCCGGCCGGGACAGTTCAAACAAGGAGAAGGCACATGCGCAAAGTGAAGCAGATGAAGTCCGCCGGCCCCTGTTTCCTGATCGGCACCCCCTACGTTAAGCCATAAACCACGACGCCCGCCCCGTCCCTGACCGCCCAGGGACAGGACACCCATTTCTACCAGGAAGTTAATGTTAGCCCCTTCGCCAGGGTGTTAAGCTGATGGCATCAATTTTTGCCGTGGGCGGCGGCGGCCAGGCGCGGCCGAGTCCAGGGCGAGTCGCTAGGAGCCTGTCGGAATAATCCTCCGACAGGCTTCCGGGCGGGCCATGGACGGCCCGCCCGGAATGGCGCCAAATTAATTTTTGGAGCCATTCCGAGAACTTGCCAAAATTAACTTTTGGCAAGTTCCAAGAGGAGAAAGCCATGGATGGCTTTCTCCGACACGCACCTAGAACAGGTCCGAGCCCACCGCGCGCAGCCAGGCCGGCTCGGGGCCGGCCTCGGCCTC
>JAZDHW010000288.1:0-4195 GCA_043805555.1 Pseudomonadota bacterium | reverse complement strand
CTAGGAGCCTGTCGGAGAAACAGCTCCGGCGGGCTCCTAGGCGGGCCATGGATGGCCCGCCAAATTGGTAGCCCCCAACGGGGGCGAGCAATTTGCGTAACTTGCCGGAATTCACTTCCGGCAAGTTAGCGTCGGGAGAAGCCATGGACGGCTTTTTCCGACAGACACCTAGGCCTGGCCCTCGCGCAGCTTGAACTTCATGATCTTGCCGGTGGGGGTGTGGGGCAGGGACTCGGCGATGACGAACTGGCGCGGGATCTTGTACTTGGCCAGCTTGTCGGCCAAAAAGCCCTTGAGCGCGTCCTCGTCCAGGCTGGCGTCCTTGGCCGGCACCACGTAGGCCACCACCGTCTCGCCCCACTCGGGGTGGGGCCGGCCGATGACCGCGGCCTCCATCACGCCGGGGTGGGCGGCCAGGGCGTCCTCCACCTCCTTGGAATAGACGTTCTCGCCGCCGGTGACGATCATGTCCTTGGTGCGGTCGACTATGTACAGATAGCCGTCGGCGTCGATGCGGGCCACGTCGCCGGTCTTGTACCAGCCGTCATGGAAAGCGGCGGCCGTGTTGGCCGGATCGTTAAGATAGCCCTGCATCATGGAGTCGGCCATGAGCCAGATCTCGCCGGCCTGGCCCGGCCCGGCCTGGGTCTTCTCGTCGATCATCACCTTGAGTTCCGCGCCGGGCAGGGCGGTCTTGCCGATGCTGCCGGCCTTTTTCACCTGCTCGGAGGGCAACAGGGTGGTGCCGGTGGGGCCGGCCTCGGTCATGCCGTAGACCTGGTAGAAGTTGTCGCTCTTATAAGCCTGCATCAACTTCAGCGCGGTGTCGGCCGCGATGGGCCCGCCGCCGTAGATCCAGGCCCGCATGGAGCTGAGGTCGTAGTCGGCGAAGTTGGGGATCATTTGCACCGGCATCAGGTAGCTGATGGGCGCGCCGAAATAGACCGTGCACTGCTCGGCCTGGATGGCCTGCAAAAAGTGCAGGGGGTGGTATTCGCGGATCAGCACCGTGACCCCGCCCAGGTACTGGATGGCCATGAACCAGTTGTTCAGCGGCGAGGAGTGCCAGATGGGCATGGCCATGAGCAGGCGGTCGTCCGCGCCCATCTTCACCGCCAGGGCCCCGGTGATGCCGGCCATGAGCACGTTGCGGTGGGAGTGCAGGCAGCCCTTGGGCTTGCCGGTGGTGCCGCTGGTGTAGAGGATCTCGGCCGGGTCGTCGTCCTTCACCGTCACCGGCCGGGCGGCCGGGGCGTCGGCCAGCAGGTCGTCGAAGCGGGCGTGGCCCTGGGCGTCGCTGTCCAGGCTGGCCTTCCTGACCGCCACCGTGAGCTTGTCGGCCAACCCGGCCAGGGCGCCGTCAAAGAGGAAGACCTTGGCCCGGCTGTGGCCCAGGATGTAGTCCACCTCCGGCGGCATCAGCTTGTGGTTGATGGGCACCACCACCGCCCCGGCCTTGAGCGCGCCATAGAAGGCGATGACAAAGGACGGGGTGTTGTGGCTCATGATGGCCACCCGGTCGCCGGGGGCCACGCCCCAGGACTGGAGCACGCCCGCGGCGGCTGCGGCCGAGGCGGCCACCTGGGCGTAGGTCCAGCCGTGGCCGGCGTAGCGCAGGCAGTCTTGGTGGGCGAACTTGCGGGCGTTGCGGTCCAGCATCTGCACCAGGTTCATTTTTCGCGCTCCTTTTCCAGTTCCGCCAATCTGGCGACAAGCTTCTGCCTGACGCTCAGGATGTCCATTTCCAGCATGCGCAGTTCGTCCATGCGCTGGCGTATCTCGGCCAGCTTGGTCTCGCCGTAGGCCAGACTGCGCCGGATCTGGTCGGTCTCGTCCAGGTCCACGTCGGCCATGCCGATCATCTCGGCGATTTCCTCGAGGCTGTAGCCGAAGCGCTTGCCGCGCAGGATGAGTTTGAGGCGGGCGCGGTCGCGCCGGCTGTAAACGCGCTGATTTCCGCCGCTGCGCCGGGGCGAGATCAGGCCCTTTTCCTCATAGAAGCGGATGGTGCGGGTGGAGATGTCGAACTCGCCCGCCAACTCGGAGATGGTGTACAGGCGTTTGCCAGCCTGGACCGGCTGGCCGGGCTGCTGGGGGCCGGATCGGCTCACATGCGCTCACAATATGATGTTTACGTTAACGTCAAGTATCCACAATGCAGCTATGGCCTGTCAAGCCCGAAATGCCGCCGGACCGGGGTTGATTAGGAGGCGGGAACCAGCTTGATGACGCTGATCACCGGCGGGGCGGCGATGCGCAGGGGCGGGCCCCAGGTGCCGGTGCCGCGGCTGGTGTAGAGCCGCGAGCCCTGGGCCAGGTCGTAGAGCCCGTCCTGCATGGGGTAGATGGCCCCGGTGACGTAGCAGAAGGGCCAGATCTGGCCGCGGTGGGTGTGGCCGGAGAGCTGGAGATCGAAGCGGCCGGGGCTGTACTGGCCCAGGTCGGGCCGGTGCTTGAGCAGCAGCACGAAGCGCCCGGCCGGGGCCTGGTCCAGCAGGGCGGCCTCGCCGGCCCCGGCCGGGGGCAGGCCCAGTTGGCGCACGGCCGGGTCGTCGATGCCGGCCACGGCGAGGGGCCCCAGGTCGGCAACCTGGCCGCGCAGCACCGTGAAGCCGGAGCGGCGGTGGAACTCCAGGGCCTGCTTGAGGCCGGCGTAGACCTCGTGGTTGCCCAGCACCGCGTACTTGCCCAGGGGCGGCTTGAGTTCGGCCCAGAGCCCGGCCAGGCCGTCTTCCTCGAAGAGGTTGCCGTCCACCAGGTCGCCGGTGGAGATGATGATATCGGGGCGCTCGGCCATGATCAGGCGCACGATGTGCTTCAGCCGGCGCTGGCCGGCCAGGAGCCCCAGGTGCACGTCGCTGACCTGGGCGATGACCAGGGGCCGGCTGATCTTGGCGCTGGGGATGGTCAGGTGCTCCACCCTGAGGCTGCGGGCCTCGATGACGCCGTAGGCCGCGGCCAGCCCGGCCACCATCACCGCGGCCAGGGCCATGACCCGGCCCCAGCCCGCCGGCGCGGTCCACCAGCCCAGGCGGCCGGCCAGCGCGCCCAGGCCCTGCACCAGCCAGGAGGCGATGCCGGTCATGCAGCAGAGCAGGGCCAGGCCCATCCAGACGAAGCCGGCCCAGGCCAGGACCATGGCCACCTCGTCACGGCCGGAGCGCTCCAAAAGGCGCGCGGCGATGGGCGTCACCACCAGGACCAGGAAGGCGGCGGCCAGGGCCAGGCCCCAGGGCCGGCCCACGGGCAGCAGGGGGCGCAGCCGCAGCCAGAGCAGCGCGTGCAGCGACCCGTAGACGCCCAGGAAGATGAGCCAGAACCAGTTCATCGGTTAAGCATGACCGGCGGCGCAGGCTTTAGCAAGTGCTGCCGTTACAAGGGCGCTAGGAGCCTGTCGGAGTAATCCTCCGACAGGCTTCCGGGCGGGCCATGGACGGCCCGCCCGGAATGGCGCCAAATTAATTTTTGGCGCCATTCCGAGAACTTGCCAAAATTCACTTGTAGCAAGTTCCAAGAGGAGAAAGCCATGGATGGCTTTCTCCGACACACACCTAAGGCGCGCGGTGGATCTGGTGATAGGCCATGACCTGGGCCAGGGCCACCAGGCGGCCGCTGGGGTCGGTGACCTTGACCTCCCACAGGCTCAGGCGCTTTTTGCGGTCCACCGCCTGGGCCGCGGCAAAGAGCTTCTGGTCCGGCCGGCCGGCGGAGAGGAAGTTGATCTTGCTCTCCACCAGCACCGCCGCCTCGGGCAGGGTGTTGGCGGCCACGGCCACGGCCTGGTCCACCAGGGCGTAGAGGGTCGAGCCGTGCACGATGTTCAGGGCGTTGCAGTGGTGGGGCTGGGGCTCCAGGCTGACCACGGCCCTGGCCTCGGCCACGTCCTCCACGGCGATGCCCAGGTGCAGGGCCAGGGGATCGCGGCCCACCACCTCGCGGGCCACGCGGATGCGTTCTGCCAGGTCCATGCCAGCGCCTCCGGGGCGAGAGGACAACACCCACCAAGGGCAATTCTACTGGAAGCCCCCGGGCTGGCAAGAAATCTGGCCTAAGAGCCTGTCGGAGTAATCCTCCGACAGGCTTCCGAGCAGGCCATGGACGGCCCGCCCGGAATGGCGCCAAATTAATTTTTTTGGCGCCATTCCGATAACTTGCCAAAATGCACTTTTGGCAAGTTCCAAGAGGAGAAAGCCAT
>JAZDHW010000287.1:0-36403 GCA_043805555.1 Pseudomonadota bacterium | reverse complement strand
TACATGTCGGCCGAGGCCTTGGATCAGGCCCAGGCTGGCCGGCAAGAACTGGGAGAGGAGATCGAGGCGGTCAAGCAGCTCGCCGCTTGATCAGGTACAGGATGGCGCGACCCTCGTACACCACCTTGACGGACTTGGCCCCGACTCCCTTAAGAGCGGCCGGGCTAAGGTGCGGGGGGCGGCCCCTCGTGGATCAGGAGAACGGGGAGAGGAGGGGAAATGGGAAGGGATAAAGAAATAGGGGGCTGGTGTCATCGCGATGAGCCGCTCTCCCCTCCCTTGTTATTGCGAGGAGCGCCAGCGACGAAGCAATCGCGGCGAGCCGCCTTGGCATTTACCACCGCCGCCACTGCCTGCCTTTCCTGTCATTGCGATGAGCCGCCAGGCGACGAAGCAATCTCTTCCTGCTTTTTGCCTTTCTCCGGGTAGCCCGGACAACTCGTTGTCCGGGTCGCGTAGCGACAAGAGGTTTTGGCGCGAGGCCACTCGATTAGCGCGAAGCCCCGTCGCCACCTGTCTTCCCAAGCCCCTCGCCCCCTTAGAGGAGAGGCCGGGTGAGGGGGGCTGGTTTTCAAGTCTCCCGACCAACAAAAAAGGCGGGACCATCCGGCCCCGCCTTGTTGCGTTTATACGCCGAGCGGCCTAGAGGAAGTCCTCCCGGGCCAGCTCGCTCACCCCCCGGGTCAGGTCCAGGATGGCCAGGGTCTTGGCCTCGTCCAGGGTGCCCAGTCCGCAGGCCGGGCTGACCAGGGCCTGGTTGGCGATCACCGCGCGGTCGATGCCGAGCTTGGCCAGATCCGTGAGGAGCGCCTTCAGCTCGGCCCAGAGGCTGGCCGGGGTCTCCGCCCCGGTGTAGCCGATGGTGGGCACCGCCCCCCAGGCCACCGCCCCGCCCCGGCCGTAAAAGCGTTTCAGCGCCTCGGGATAGAGCAGCAGGTGGCGGCCGAAGCCGGCCGAATCCAGGTTGAGCACGTCGAAGCCCGCGTCGATCAACAGCGACCAGTCGGTGTTGCCGCAGCAATGCACCCCCCACACCGCCTCTGAGCGCGCGCGGGCCTCATCCAGGGTCAGGCTCAGCAGGTTGATGGCCTGGTCCCGGCTGATGGGGCTGAAGGCCGAGCCGTAGCCGGAGAGGAACGGCTCGTCGATGAAGATCAGCGCCGGCCGGCCCAGGTCGGCCAACTGCCCCACCTGGGCCGCGGCCGCCGCGCCCAGGCCCTTGGCCAGGGCCTCGGCCATCTCGTCGTCATAGAGCATGGCCTTGCCGTCCGCCCCGATGGCCGAGGCGGCCAGGGTCAGCGGCCCGGTGACGTGGCCCTTGATCCAGGGGAAGGCGTCGGCGTCGGCCCGGCCAATGGCTGCGATGAAGGCGAAAAACCCGGCCGCCTCCTCCGGGCGCAGGCCGAAATCCGCCGTCTCGCTGGTGAACAGGCGTTCGTAGAACCCGGCCAGGGCCTCCTCCCGGCTCAGGCCGGGGTGGGGGCGCAGCATGCGCTCGGCCGTGTCCGGGGCCACCAGGGGCCTGAGCGCGTGGGCGTACTGGAGGCTCATGTCCTCCATGGCGTCCCGGCGCGGCAACTGGGGCCAGTAGGGCATCTCCGTGAGCCGGCCGGTGATGGCGGCCACCGCCGTCTGCGGATCGACCAGGGGCAGGGTGCCGATGCCGGTGGCGGTGAAGCGGGGCTCGAAAAGCTCAGGCACGCTCCATGTACTCCCCGGTGCGGGTGTCGATCTTGAGCTTGTCGCCTTCCTGGATGAACAACGGCACCTGCACCACGTAACCGGTCTCCAGGGTGGCGGGCTTGGTGGCCCCGGTGGCGGTGTCGCCCTTCATGCCCGGCTCGGTGGCGGTGACTTCCAACACCACCGAGGTGGGCAGCTCCACGCCGATGGGCCGACCCTTATAGTACATCACGGTCAGCTCCAGGTTGACCATCAGGTAGTTGACCGCGTCGCCCAGGTACTCGCCCAGGATGTAGACCTGGTCGTAGGTCTGGGTGTCCATGAAGACGTACTGCTCGCCCTCCTGGTAGAGGTACTGCATGAAGCGCTGCTCCAGGTCGGGGATGCCCACCTTGGCCCCGGAGCGGAAGGTCTGCTCCAGCACCTGGCCGGTCTCCAGGTTCTTGAGCTTGGTGCGCACGAAGGCGCCGCCCTTGCCGGGCTTGACGTGCTGGAACTCCACGATCACGTAGGGCTTGCCGTCGATCTCCACGCGCAGTCCCCTGCGGAATTCTGCCGTGCTGTACATGCTTCACCTGCCTTGATGAATTAATTGCGGGATAACTTTTTGAGGGCGAAAACCGGATGCTGGCGGCTAGGCCCGGCCCATGCGCATCCGGGCCGCGTCGGCCAGGGCCTGGAGCTGGTCCAGCAGGGGATCGTCGGCCCCTGGCCGCGGGGCCGCGCCCTGGCCGGGCATTAGCTCCTGGAGGCGGCGGCGCAGGTCGGTGTCGCGGGGGCTCTTGGCCAGCAGGCGGCGGTAGATGGCGGCGGCCTGGGCGGCGTGTCCCTGGGAGGCGTAGATCTCGGCCAGAGTCACGGTGTCGGCCGGGGTGGCGGCGTCGGCCGCGCCGGCGGCGGGGCCGAAGCCCTGGGCCAGGTCCACGGCCAGGCGGCGGGCCTGCTCGGCCTGGTCCTCGCGGCCGGCCTGGTCCAGCAGCACGGCCAGTTGCTCAAAGAGCCCGGCGTGGCCGCAGAGTTCGTTGGCCGCCAGCAGGAGCTGGTCCAGGGCCTCCCGGGCCCGGCCCTGGGCCTCATGGGCCTGGGCCAGGAGTTGGCGGGCGGCGGTCTCGCGGGGGTTGAGCACCAGGCCCCGGCCCAGCACCTCGGCCGCCTCGGCCGCGCGGCCGGCGGCCAGGTAGGCCTGGGCCAGGCGCACGAACTGGCGCGAACCGGGGTTGTCGGCCACCCAGGTTTCCAGAAGGAACAGCTCGCTGGGGTTCAGGGGGCTGCGCTCGTCCACCGACTCACTCCTTGCCGTTCTGGCCCTGGCCGGGGCCGAGCTGATAGACCAGCTCCCCGGGCCGAACCAGGCCGGCTTCCTGGCGCACCACCCGTTCCAGGGCCTCGCCCTCGCCGCGCAGGCGCAGGGCCAGGCGGTACATGGCGCGGTTCTCGCGGTCCAGGCGCTGGTTGGTCTGGCGCACCTGGTTCAGCTCCTCGCGGAGCTGGTGCAGGTTGGCAAAGCCGCGGCCCAGGGTGACGCCGCTGACCAGCACCGCCGCCGCCAAGACCAGGGGCCACCACAGCCCGCGCAGGGGCATCCAGGCCAAAACCGCGCTCTCCTTTTGCGGCCGCCCGCCGGGCGCGGCCACCCGCGCCACGGCGCAGGGGCGGACCAGGCCGCCAAGGCCCTGTCCGCAGGGTGGAATAAGACCACGGGCCTACTATAGTAGGCGGGCGCGCCCCGGTCAAGGCCGCTGGAGGCCGGTCAGGACCCGGCCGCGCGCCCCCCGCCCGGCAACAGCCGCCGCCCCACCGCCCGCCAGAGCCGGTCATAGCCGATCTCGCCGCGTAGCACCGACCAGGCCAGCTCCACACCGTCCGGCCAGCGCCGGGCCAGGCCCTGGAAAAAGCGCGGGGCGCGGTAGATCAGGCCGGCCAGGCGGCGGGCCGCGGCGTGCTCGCGCCACAGGCCCGCGGCCAGCTCGGCCTGATAGCGGCCCAGGTCGCCGGCCAGGATGGCGGCGGCGGCCATCAGCCCGGTCTGCACCGCCTGGCCGATGCCCTCGCCCAGGATAAGGATCGGCCGCGGCCGCGGCGTCGCCGATCACCGCCGCCCGGCCGGCCGCCACCCGGATGGGCCCGCCGTCCGGGCAGGGGATGAAGGCCCCCCGCCAGCGCCCCGGCCCGGCCAGGCCGTGGCGGGCCAGGAAGCCGGCGTAGCTTGAAACCAACTCTTGTCGATTTGCAAAGAAGCCTTTCCTGGCCATTACTCCGGCGTTTATCTTGTCGCCTCGCGAAAAAATCCAGGCGTACCCCCTGATCCGACGATTCAGTTCCAGCAGTACCGCGCCGGCCGGGTAATTTTGCCATCCCGAAACGCAGTCCAACTCCGAACCGATGCAGGTGTACAAAAACTTGGTGTCGCCTAGCCTCAGCTTGTGTTTGGAAACCCCCTGAGCACCATCAGCACCCAGATACCATTTGGCCGTAAAATCCCCCGCCGTGGTGCTGACCGCCAAGCCTTCACCAAGGGGCTTAACATCGCGTACGCTGGAGTCAATCACTTCCACGCCGGCGGCGCTGCACTGCTCATACAACAAAGCATCAAGCTCATCGCGGGCCACCAGATAAGCGCTTACGGACGGGGACTGAGAATCCAGGAGCTTGCCCCCGCTGGCGCTGAGATGAAAGCGGCTCACCGGCACGGCGGCGAGCCGCGCCAAGGAAAACACGCCGCCCAAGACCTGGTAGGACTTGAGCGAGAGGCAACCGCCGCAGGTTTTGGGTTTGCGCATGCCGGCGAACACTAACACGTTGGTGTTGGCCCTGGCCAGATAGAGCGCCGCCGAGGCTCCCGCCGGCCCGATGCCGGAAATAATTACATCAGCCCGTTTCATTGGTCCCACGCTATGGCATTGCATTGTTCAGGCAGCTTTGTGATAACACCACAAAGCGAAAGTCAAACCCAACAAACCCAAAAATAATGCCGAAACGAAAACTGTTTTGATAATGCCCTTTGCCCCTTGAAAAGGGAAAGGTTCCATGTTTAGATCATCGGTGATGCGCGTAACGCGGGAATCCAAAAGGGCCACCCAACGCCAGGAAACCCGGCAGGCCACCAGGCAGAGAGCGGAGAACAGGACCATGCAAGCGGCCAAGAGGGACTTGTTGACGAAATCAGTGTCTTTGTGAAAGATGATGCCTGCGAGGATGCCGTTGGCGGCCACATATAGCGCCGCTCCCTTGAAAAACAAATCAAAATGTTGTTTATAAACGTCGATGTAGATGTCCAGACCCAGCCTCGCTGTCTCCTGGCCACCTTGTTCCTGCGCTTGGTTCGTCATTTCAGCTTCCCCCATAGGTTGCGCGAATCGAAGCTACCTTCCCCCAAAAGTAATCTCATGTTAGGTGTTCAGGGTATGGACCCGCGTATTCTAGACCTGGGCTGCGGCCGGAGCAAGGCCCCCAACGCGGTGGGAGTGGACCTTTTTCCCCACCCCGGCGTGGACCTCATCGCCGACCTGAACCAGCCCCTGCCCCTGGCCGATAACAGCTTCGACCTGGTGCTCCTGCGCCACGCGGTCGAGCACGTGCGCGACCTGGCCGCGCTTCTGGGCCAAGTCCACCGGGTGCTGCGCCCCGGCGGCGTGGTCCACATCCTCACCCCGCATTTTTCGGCCGCGGCCTCTTGGACCGACCCCAGCCATGGCCTGCACCTGGGCTATTTCAGCCTGGACTATTTCTGCGGCCTGGCCGGCGACGACTTCCGGCCCCTGTCCTATCGCTTCGCCCTCGTTAGCCGGCGGCTGATCTTTGGCCGCAGCGGCCGCCTGGGCCTGGCGGCCTGGGCCAACCGCCACCCCCGGGCCTATGAACAGCACCTGGCCTGGACCCTGCCGGCCCTGGAGGTGGAGTTCCGGCTCCAGGCTTTGAAATAAGCTCCAAGCATGGCCCATATCTTTCACATGGTGTAACATACTCCCACCCCAGCGAAATGGCGTAAGCCATTTCGCGCTGACTTTTAGGAAGGGGGGCCTGGGGGAGTGGCTTCTTGCACTAATCAGCGATCAAAGTCATCCTTGGCTTTGATCGCTTCCCGACCGGGCAAAAGCGTGGTTTCGCCCGGTCGGGCGGGCGCATAAGCGCCCGGCGGGCCATCCATGGCCGGCATCCCCAAATGCGATCAACAATTTGATCGCATTTGGGGGTTAGGCGCCAAAAGAGTTTCCCCCCCAGTTCTCCCACGCCAAGGAGCCCGTCATGTCCCGACCCAGCCTGGTCTATGCCGACGCCGACGGCAACATCTATGACCATCCCGAGCTGGGCCTGGTGGGCGCGGCGGCCGGGGCCTGGGAGCCGGTGGAAGAGGCCCAGTGCATCCCCCTGCCCGAGGGCAGCGAGCTGTTTCTGTTGCCCGGCCGGCTGCCGGTGGGGGTGGACCGCACCGGCAAGCTGGAGGTGCTGGAGCGCGATCCCCTGAACATCGCGGCCCGGCCCCAGGCGGTGGCGGCCTTCATGGCCCCGGCCCACACCGCCACCCTTACCGCGGCCTGGCAGACCCAAGCCGGCGCGCCGACCCTGCCCTTGTTCGCCTATGCCGCGGTGGGCTTCACCCGAGGCCAGTTCGTGGTCACCGGCCTGCGCATCGACCCCCTGCCCCGCCAGGACGCGGCCCGTTTCCCGGCCCCGGAGCGCATCGCCCAGCAGGCCCGGCGGCTGCTGCGCGATTACGCCAAGAACCGGCTCTGGCAGCACCTGGGCCACTGCGCGCTGACTTCCTGCTGCCCGGCGGCGCGCAACCTGATGCTGGGCCGCTGGGAGGCCCCGCTGCCCACCAGCCCGGCCTGCAACGCCGGCTGCCTGGGCTGCCTGTCATATCAGCCCGAGGGGCGTTTCCCGGCCACCCAGGAGCGCATAAAATTCGCCCCCAGCGCGGCCGAGGTGGCCGAGGTGGCCCTGCACCATTTTGCCAAGGCCCGCGAGTCCCTGGTCAGCTTTGGCCAGGGCTGCGAGGGCGAGCCGCTTTTGATGGGCGAGCTGTTGGCCGAATCCATCAGCCTGATCCGCCAGAAGGAGCCGCGCGGCACCATCAACCTGAACAGCAACGGCAGCCTGCCCCTGGTGGTGCAACGCCTGATGCGCGAGGGCTTGAGCTCCCTGCGGGTCTCCCTCAACAGCCTCATACCGGAGCGGCACCAGGCCTACTACCGGCCCCAGGGCTGGTCGCTCAAGGACGCCATCGAGAGCATCCGGGCGGTGAAGCGCGCCGGCGGGTTCTGCTCCATCAACCTGCTCTGCCTGCCCGGCGTCACCGACCGGCCCGAGGAGGCCGAGGCCCTGTTCAACCTGATCGAGACCACCGGCCTGGACCTGATCCAGTGGCGCAACCTGAACATAGACCCCGAGGTCTACCTGAAGGAGCTGGGCCTGGGCGCGCCGGCCAAGCGCCTGGGCATGGAGCAGCTCATCCGCCAGACCAAGTCCCGCTTCCCCCGCCTCAAGCACGGATATTTCAACCCGCGCCTGCAACCCGCCCTGGGCGAGCCGGACCCGGAGCCGGAGCCCCGGGTCAAAACCCGCCGCCGCCAGCCCAGCTAGGCCCCAGCGTGCTTGGCCCGGCCGGCCCGGCTGGCGCGGGCTTGACTTTTTGGCCAAACATGGCCATATTGCCAAATTAGAAACGACTAGGTTTGCGATAGGCGAGCACCCGCCCCGAGGTGAACCATGGACCCCCGCACCCAGGCCCGGCTGGAAGCCCGCACCCAGATCCTCAAGGCCCTGGCCCACCCCACCCGCCTGTTCATCGTGGAGGAGCTGGCCAAGGCGGACCGCTGCGTGGCCGAGCTGACCGAGCTGATCGGCGCGGACATGTCAACGGTTTCCAAGCACCTGGCCCTGCTCAAGGCCGCCGGCATCCTGGCTGACGCCAAGCGCGGCACCCAGGTCTTCTACCGTCTGGCCCGGCCCTGCGTGCTGGGCTTTTTCTCCTGCCTGGAGGACGTGATGAAGGCCAATTTGCAGGAGCAGATCATGGTGGTGGGCCAGTAGCCATGGCCAGCCGCACCATCAGCGTGGCCGGCCGCAAGGTGGGCCTGAGCGGCCTGGACGAGGCCCTGGCGGCGCTGGGGCCGGAGTGGGCGGCGCGGCCGGAGGCCGAGGTGGGGGCCGCGCTGCTGGCGCGGCTGGAGCGGGACAACTACATCCCGGCCGGCGCGCGCGAGGCCTATGCCGCAGCCCTGGCCCAGGAATACCGCCAGAACCGGGGCCTGCCGGTGGAGTCCGCGCCCGCACCCGCGGCCGGGCTGGAGGTGAAGGTGCTGGGCCTGGGCTGCGCCCGCTGCGAGGAGCTGACCGCCAAGGTCATGAACCTCATGGCCGGCCTGGGCCTGGCCGGCGATGTGGAGCACGTGCGCGACATCAAGCAGATCGCGGCCTTCGGGGTCATGGGCAGCCCGGCGCTGGTCATCAACGGCAAGGTGGTGGCCGTGGGCAACGTGCCGCCCGAGGCCAGCCTGAAACAGTGGCTCAGCCAGGCCGCCCAGGGCCAGGGCCAGGGGGAATGAGCATGCTGCTGACCGGGTATCGCAAGGAGCTGTTCCGTCCCGAGTGCAATCCAAACTTCCAGTCCCTGCACTGCCACGCCCACCTGGACGACGATGTGGCCGCGGTGCTGCCCTACCTGAACGCCGCCCTGGGCGGCTTCGACTACATCCAGGACCCGCCCAGCGTGACCTTCCGGGTGCAGGGCAAGCTCATCACCGTGCACCCGCGCCTGATCGCGGTCAACGCGCTAAGAGACGGCGAGGAGGCCGAGAAGATCCTGGGCTGGATGCAGCGCCAGATCAACGAGACCTGGGAGCAGCGCGCCACCATCACCCCCAGCCACACCGGCCTGCCCCGGCCCCAGGTGCTGCCGGTGCTGACGCTGCTGCCACGCAGCAATTGCAAACGCTGCGGCCAGCCCACCTGCATGGCCTTCGCGGCCCTGTGCGTGGAGGGCGGCCGCACCGGCGCGGACTGCCCGGAGCTGGCCCCGGCCAACCGCGAGCGCCTGGACGCCTACCTGGCGCCCTTGCAGCGGGCCCTGGAGTGAGGCGGTTGTTCACCGAATCGTAATAAGCGCCGACCCCGGTCCTGGCTTAGTGTGGGCGGTATGGCGGGCGGCAAGGGCCCGCGCAACGGCAAGAATCCAGTCAGGAGCAACCCCCATGCCGGACAAACGCAAGGTCCTATTCGTCTGCGTGCACAACAGCGGGCGCAGCCAGATGGCCCAGGCCTTTTTGGAGCAGATGGCCGCGGACCGCTTTGACGTGGCCAGCGCGGGCTTCGAGCCCCGGACCATCAACCCCCTGGTGGTGGAGGTCATGGCCGAGGCGGGCCTTGACATCAGTGGCCGCCGGGCCCAGAGCGTCTTTGACCTGTACAAAGCAGGCCAACTATACGATTATGTGATAACAGTCTGCGAAGATGGCCGGGAAACCCAATGCCCCATCTTTCCCGGCGTAACCAAACGTTTGCATTGGCCTTTTCCAGATCCGGCCGCGGCGCAAGGCAGCCCGGCGGAGCAACTGGCCCAGGTGCGCGCCATCCGCGACCAGGTGCGGGAGCGCATTCGCGCCTGGCTGGAGAAGACCCCCTAACACCAGGCGGGACCGGGACGGCGGCGGTCCAGGGGCAACGAACATGGAGCACCAGATCAAGCGTCAGGGCGAGCGCCTGCTCATCAGCTTCAGCGGCCGCATCGATCAACAGCAGGTGAGCGAGTTCAAGATGCCCCTGGCCATGGCCGAGGCCTCCCGGGCCCCGGAGGTGGTGCTGGACTTCTCCGCCGTCTCCTACATCGGCAGCATGGGCATTGCGGTCATGGTCCAGTTCTACAAGGGCATCACCGCCCGCGGCGGCCGCATGAGCCTGGTGAACCTTTCGCCCAACATCGCCGAGATGTTCCGGGCCCTGAAGCTGCATCAGTTCTTCAACCTGGCCTGAACCCAAAGGAAGCCGACCATGAGCGCGACTGCCCCCAAGCTCAAGGTGTTGTTCCTGTGCACCGGCAACTCCTGCCGCAGCCAGATGGCCGAGGGCTGGGCCAAGGCGCTCAAGTCCGAGGTGGCGGAGGCCTATTCGGCCGGGGTGGAGCCCGAGCCCATCGACCCCCGCGCGGTGCGGGCCATGGCCGAGGCCGGGGTGGACATCAGCGCCCAGCGCTCCAAGGACATCGCCGAGCTGGGCGACATCCAGTTCGACTGGGTGGTGACGCTCTGCGACCACGCCCGCGAGGCCTGCCCGCTGTTCCCCGGCCGGGTGCAGCGCCTGCACATGGGTTTCGCAGACCCGCCCTACCTGGCCCAGGACGCCCCGGACGAGGAGGCGGCCATGGCCCCCTATCGCCAGGTGCGCGATGAGATCAGGGCCTTCGTGGCCGGCCTGCCCGAATCGCTGAACTCCGGCCAGGAGTAGCCGCCATGACCGCAGACGGGCCGCGCCTGTCCTTCCTGGACCGCTTCCTGACCCTGTGGATCTTCCTGGCCATGCTGGTGGGCGTGGGCTGGGGCTGGGCGTTCCCCGGCGTGAAATCTGTCATCAACGCCTTCTCGGTGGGCGCCACCAACCTGCCCATCGCCATCGGCCTGATCCTGATGATGTACCCGCCCCTGGCCAAGGTGAAGTACGAGCAGTTGGGCCAGGTGTTCCGCCACACCAAGGTGCTGGCGCTGTCGCTGGTGCAGAACTGGGTCATCGGGCCGGTCCTGATGTTCCTGCTGGCGGTGGCGTTCCTCTCCGGCCACAACGATTACATGGTGGGGCTGATCCTCATCGGCCTGGCCCGCTGCATCGCCATGGTCATCGTGTGGAACGACCTGGCCGGCGGCGACCGCGAATACTGCGCCGGCCTGGTGGCCTTCAACAGCATCTTCCAGGTGCTATTCTTCTCGGTCTACGCCTGGTTCTTCATCACGTGGCTGCCCCTGTGGCTGGGGCTGAAGGGCGCGGTGGTGGACATCAGCATCGGCCAGATCGCCGAGAGCGTCTTCATCTACCTGGGCATCCCCTTCATCGCCGGGGTGCTGAGCCGCTTCATCGGCCTGAGGACCAAGGGCCGCCGGTGGTACGAGGAAAAATTCATCCCGCGCGTGAGCCCCATCACCCTGGTCGCCCTGCTCTTCACCATCCTGGTGATGTTCTCGCTCAAGGGCGAGTACATCGTGGAGCTGCCCCTGGACGTGCTGCGGGTGGCGATCCCCCTGTGCATCTACTTCGTGGTGATGTTCTTTGTCTCCTTCTGGCTCTCCATCAAGGCCCGGGCCACCTACGAGCAGGCCACCACCCTCTCCTTCACCGCGGCCAGCAACAACTTTGAGCTGGCCATCGCGGTGGCGGTGGCGGTCTTCGGGCTGGATTCCGGCCAGGCCTTCGCCGCGGTGATCGGCCCCCTGGTGGAGGTGCCGGTGCTCATCGCCCTGGTCAACGTGGCCCTGCGCTTTCGGCAAAAATATTTCCCCCGCGCCGTGGAAACCCCCGCCGGGGTCTGTCATGTAACCTGCCGGCCCTGAGCCCGCCCCGCGCCGCGCCGCCCGGACCGGTCGCGGTTTTGGCCGGGTGGCGGATTGCATAATGCAACCAGGCCCCGGCCCGCCCCGTGGCGTGTTTTTGCCGCTTCCACTGGTTATCAGGTTGTGAATGCTGGGCAAACGCCCCTGGGTCCGCGGGCGGGCGGCTGGCACCATTCATGCTTCCCCTCGGTGGATAAACCTTGGTCGACTCCCAGCCGATGGACGCCCTCGGCCGGCTTGGAGCCGGCGGCCCGCTGATCTAGGATTAGGCCCAGGCGATGACCGCTGGCGAAAACGCCGGCTTGCAGGGGGAGGCCATGGAACGCGACAATATCCTGACCGCGGGCCGGGGCGGCGACGGCTCCGGCATGCGGGTCTTGGTGGTGGATGACGAGCAGAACATCCGCACCACCCTGGCCATGACCCTGGAATCGGCCGGGGCCCGGGTGAGCAGCGCCAAGAGCGGCGAGGAGGCCCTGGCCATCCTGCGCCGCAACCCGATGGACCTGGTCTTCCTGGATCTGCGCCTGGGCGATGAGAACGGCCTGGAGCTCTTGCCGCGCATCCTGGCCGAGCGGCCGGAGCTGTCGGTGGTGGTCATCACCGCCTACGCCACCTTTGACACCGCGGTGGAGGCCATCAAGCTGGGGGCCCAGGACTACCTGCCCAAGCCCTTCACCCCGGCCCAGATCCGCCACGTGCTGGAGCAGGTCTCCGAGCGCCGCCAACTGGTCAGCCGCACCCGCGAGCTGGAGGAGCGGCTCAGCAAGGCCCTGCCCCAAGCCCGGCTGGAGACCAACTCGCCGCTGATGCACCAGGTGATGGACGTGCTGTGGCGGGCGGCGGTCTCGGATGCGCCGGTGCTCTTGCGCGGCGAGAGCGGCACCGGCAAGGAGGTCCTGGCCCGCAGCCTGCACGCGCGCAGCAAGCGCTCCGCCCGGCCCTTCGTGGCGGTCAACTGCCCCACCCTGAGCGAGGATCTGCTGGCCAGCGAGCTGTTCGGCCACGCCCGCGGGGCCTTCACCGGCGCGCTAAAGGACAAGCCGGGCCGGGTGGAGGCGGCCGAGGGCGGCACCCTGTTTCTGGACGAGATCGGCGAGATCCCCGGCAGCCTGCAAGCCAAGCTGCTGCGCTTTTTGCAAGGCAAGGAGTTCGAGCGGGTGGGCGAGAACCTGACCCGCAGCGCCGACGTGCGGGTGGTGGCGGCCACCAACCGCGACCTGGAGGCGGACATCAAGGCCGGCCGCTTCCGCGAGGACCTCTATTACCGCCTCAGCGTGGTGGAGGTGACCCTGCCGCCCCTGCGCAAGCGGCCCGAGGACATCCTGCCCCTGGCCCGCCATTTCGTGGAGTTTTTTTCCAGCGGCAGCCGCCAGAGCCCGCCGGAGCTTTCCCATACCTCACAGCAGACCCTGGTGGGCTACCCCTGGCCCGGCAACATCCGCGAGCTGCGCAACGCCCTGGAGCGGGCCATCGTGCTCAGCGCCAACCAGTGCCTGGAGCCCGGCGACCTGCCCGAGCGGGTGGCCGCCTGCGCCGGCGAGAGCGCCCCGCCCCAACTGGGCGGCAACTTCAGCCTGGAGCAGGTGGAGGAGGAGCACATCCGCCGGGTGACCGCCCGCACCGCCACCTTGCAGGAGGCGGCCCATATCCTGGGCGTGGACGCCTCCACCCTCTGGCGGCGGCGCAAGCGCAAGGAGCAGGAGAGCGGCGGCTAGGAGCCTGTCGGAGTAATCCTCCGACAGGCTTCCGAGCGGTCCAGGGATGGCCCGCCGAAAAGTGCAGGCCTTATTTCAAGGCCGAGCTTTTCGCCCGGTTGGCCGGATTCACTTCGGCCGACCCGGGTTGAAAAAGGCCATGGATGGGCTTTTTCAGCTAACTGCAACCGCCAGGGGCAGGGTGAACCAGAAGCGGCTGCCCTGGCCCACCTCGCTGACCACCCCCATCTCGCCGCCGTGGTGGCGCACCACCTGGCGGGCGATGTAGAGCCCCAACCCCGAGCCCGAGGCCTTGGCCCCCGGCACCCCGTGGAACTTGCGGAAGATCGTCTCCTGGTGCTCGGGCGGGATGCCCTCGCCGGTGTCGCTGACCGAAAAGCGCACCTGGCCGTCCTCCTCCCCCGCCTCCAGGCTCAGGCTGCCGCCGGCCGCGGTGTGGCGGATGGCGTTGGCCAGCAGGTTGGCGAAGACCAGATAGAGCCGGTCCGGGTCGGCCATGACCGCGGCCGCGCAGGCGGCGCCGGGGGTGGTGAGGTCCAGGGACTTGTTGGCCGCCGCCGGCCGGAACTGCTCCGCCGCGGCCAGGATCAGTTCGCCGGCGCCCACCGCCCGCCGCCGGAGCTGCACCCCCTGGTCGGAGATGCGCGACAGGTCCAGCAGGTCGTCCACCATGGCCTGCACCCGCTCGCAGTCGCGCCGCGCGGCCTCCAGCAGATCGTGCTGGCGCTCCAGGAGCGGGCCGGGCACCTGCTCCAGGAGCAGGTAGATGGCCATGCGCAGGCTGGTCAAGGGGGTGCGGAACTCGTGGGCCACGGTGGCCACCAGGTCGCTCTTCATCTGGTCGAAAAGCCGCAGGCGGGTGACGTCCTGCAGCAGCACCGTCACCCCGCGCACCGCGCCGGAGGCGTCGTGCACCGGCGTGGCCCGGGGCAACAGGTAGCGGTCGCCATTGGGGTCGGCGATCTTCACCGCCTCCTCGAAGCCGCTGGGATAATAGGGGCCCTTCCCGGCCAGCACCTGGTCCACCATGGGGTGCAGGTGGGGGGCCAGGGCCGGGTCCAGGGCCTGCCAGCCGTCCTGGCCCTCCTTCTCCAGCTCCTCGTCCACCAGCGACTCGGCCGCCTGGTTGACGTTGTTCAGGCTGCCGTCCGGGCTGAAGACCAGCACCGGGTCGGGCAGGCTGTCGATGGCCGCCTGGCTGGCCTGCTGAGCCAAGAGCAGCTCGCCCAGGGAGCTTTGCCGGTACTGGCGCAGCTTGTGGGCCATCAGGTTGACCTCGCCGGCCAGGCGGGTCACCTCGTCGCGGCCGCCCACGCTGACCCTGGCCTCGAAATCGCCGCCGCCGATGCGCTGCACGGCCCGGCTCAGGGTGTCCAGGGGCTTCAAGAGGCGCACCGTGGCCAGCAGGCTGACCAGAAGCCCCAGCACCAGCGCGCCGATGGAAACGCCCAGCACCATGGCCTGAAACTGGGCCGCCTTGGCCGCGTCCTGCTCGCTTTTCTTGAGCAGCGCGCTCTGGTTGATGGTGACGATGTGGTCCACGAACTTCTGCACCCGGCTCAGGGCCGGCACCAGTTGGCGCAGGTAAATGTCCTTTAACTGCTCCTGGCGGCCGGCGCGCTCCAGGGCGCCCAAGGCGGCCAGGTAGTCGTTCCAGGCCCGCTTGATTTCGGTGGTGGCCTCGGCCTCGCCCACCTCCACCGAGCTGGCCTGTTGCAGGCTCAGGCCCGCCTCGAAGGCGCGCTTGAGCTCGGCAAAGGCCTCGGGCAGGGTGTACAGGCCGCTCAGGAGCGCCGTGGCCGCGGCGTCGTTGAGACGCTCCAGGGCGGAGTTCATCTCATAGGCGGCGCGCATGCTGGTGTAGTTTTCGCGGAAGATGCTTCGGGAGCGCTGGTTGAGGCTGGCGGTGGCGCTGAGGCCCAAGAGCCCCACGGCCACCAGGGCCGCCCACAGGGGCAACTGGGCCAGGACCAGTTTGGAGCGCAGGGTCACGCGCGGCCTCCCGGCAATGGCGGCTCATGCGGGGCGGGGCCAGGGTCAGATCCCCGGCCCCTATGATAGCCGCCGCCCCGGCTCCGGTCCAGGCCCGCGGGCCGGCGTGAACCTCAGGCCTGGGCCTGGGCCACCTGGGTGACCAGGTCGGCGGCCAGGTCCAGCTTGACCAGGCTGGTGTTGATGACCAGGTGGTAGAGGCTGGGGTCGTCGGGCTCGCCGGCCGCAAAGGCCCGGAGGAAGGCCAGGCGCTTTTTCTCCTCGCGCCTGGCCACCTGCTCGGCGTGCTCGCGGTCCAGCTTGTAGTGGCGCATCAGGCGCTCGATGCGGTCTTCCTCGCTGGCCACCAGCAGCACCCGCACCACGCCAGGGGTGTCGCGCAGGATGAGCTGGGAGCCGCGGCCGACGACGACCAGGTTGCCCTGGCCGGCCATCTCGCCGATGACCTTTTTCAGAAAGGCGCGGTAGGCCTCCTCGTCAAAGGTGGCCGAATAGTCGGGCAGGTTGCGCACGTAGGGCGAGGCCTTGACCAGCTCGTTGACCAGGCGGCTCAGGAGCCCGCCGGCCTCCTGCTCCACGTCCTGCACCGAGCGCACCGAGACCCCGGCCTTATGGGCCACCTCGGTCAGGATGGCCCGGTCCACCAGCCGGTAGCCCAGCTTTTCAGCGATCTTCTCGCCCATTATGCGTCCGCCGGCGCCGTATTGCCGGGAGATGCTCACCACCGCCATGGCCCACCTCGCCCCAGGAGCGTTCGCGCCCGATCCGGCCGCGCCCAGGCCGGGCCCGGACCGGATCGGGTTTCGGTCAGGATACTACAGGCTGCCGGCCATGACGATGCCGGCCACCAGGGCGAAGATGGCGAAGCTTTCCGCCATGCCCACCGCCGCGAAGCACTTGCCGAAGATCTCCGGCTTGCTGGTGGAGGCCAGGATGGCCGTGGCGCAGACCTTGCCCTGATAGACCGCGGACACGCAGATGGCGATGCCGCAGAAGATGCCGATGCCCAGCACTGCCAGGCCGGCGGTCTTGATCTTGCCCAAGAGCACGAACATCAGGATGAGGCCGTAAATGGTCTGGCTGGAGGGAGCGGCGCTGATGCCGATAAACTTGCCGTGGCCTTCCTCCACCTTGGCCATGGCCCCGTGCGAGGCCGCGCCGGCGATGCCCACGCCGGCGGCGCTGCCCGCTGCCGGAATGCCGATGGCGCAAGCACAGCCCAGATAACCCAGGATCATCGCCCAATCCATTGCCGTCTCCTCCTAAATGTCGAGTTTGCTTTTCCTGCGCTCGATTCTGCACCCGCCGCCCGGCGCGCGGGTTTTGCCCCTCAAAGACCGGCCACGCCGCCGCGGCCGGAGCTATATGGCCCGGCCTAGGCCTGGCGCTTGGCGGTGAGGCGGAAGGGCCGGAAGATCAGGCCGTCGCCCTCGAAGCACCAGCGGTACCACTCCAGGAAATTTAGACGCAGGCCGTGCACCACGCCGCCCATGATGCCCAGGCCCAGGTTTATGGCGTGGCCCAGGACCAGCACCAGGGCCGCGAAGACGTAGCCCACGACGGGGATCGAGTCGCGCACCATGCCGCCCAGCATGTTGAAGGTCTGGCACATGTACATGGTGGCCAGGCCCAGGGCGAACAGACGCATGTAGCTGAGCACGTCGGCGAATAGCTGCACCGCGCCCATGGCCCCGTTGAGGCCGGCCAGCACCCGGATGATGGGGTTCTTGTGCTTGCTGGTGAACAGCACCACCAGCGCCAGGCCGGCGATGAGGATCCACTGGGCGATGGGCGCCTCGGTGCCAGTGACCATTTTGGCGTCCAGGAAGAAATAGCCCGCCCAGAGCACCAGGATCCAGCCCAGGGAGGGCAGGTCCCGGGTGCGCTTGAACTTGATGGCCAGCGCCATGGTCAGGTGGACCATGCCCATGATGATGCTGATGAGCATCACCTGGTTCATGCCCTCCTTGGTGCTGAAGTCCATGAGCACCGGCCCCAGCAGGGGGTTGCCCGGATCCAGGATGATGCCGAAGTAGCTGCCGGTGATGACCCCGAAGAACATGGTGGAGATGCTGAGCAGGCCGTTCATGAACACCAGGCGCTTGACCACCGGGGCCGGGTTCTTGACCTTGACCTTGAGCCACAGGGTCAGGGCCCCCAGCACCGCGCCGTAGCCGAAATCGCCGATGATCATGCCGTAGAAGATCACGAAGCAGTAGAGCACCAGACCGCTGGGGTCGAAATCGCTGTAGTTGGGGTGGCTGTAGACCTGCACCAGGTCCTCGCCAGGGGCGAAGAGCGACGGGTTGCTGAGCAGCACCGGCACCCGGTCGTCTTCCTGGGGGTCCTCGGCGATGTAGTGGAAGCTCAGGTCCTCGCCGAGCTGCTTGACCAGGTCGGCCTCGGGGATGGCCGACCAGCAGTAGAGCACGAACAGGCGCTCATCCAGCTCCGGCTCCACGTTCAGCGCCGCCCGGGCAAAGGCCACCCGGTCGGTCAGCTCGGCCTGGGCCGCCTCCAGCACCTTGATCTGCTGGGCCAGCTCGGCGTACTGGGCGTGGATCCCGGCCAGCTCGGCCTCCTTGGCCGCGATCAGCTCCTCGGTGGCCGTGAGGCCGCGGGCAGGCAGGCGTTCGGGGATCAGCGCCAGGCCGGGCTCGGCCAGGCTGATGGTGACAAAGGCCGTCTCGCCCTTGTCCGTGCCGGTGACCAGGCTGTGCACGGCGGCCAGGTCCAGGGTCTCCATGGTCTTGACGCTGGCGCGGTAGAAATTGACCTTCAGGCCGCGCTCGCGCAACAGCGCCACGACCGCGGGGTCGAAGTCGCCGAAAACCGCCAGTTGGGCGCGCTCCTTCTTGAGCAGGAGCAGCTCGCTGGTCAGCCGGCCCTCGCGCTCGCCCAGCTCCTCGCGCCGGGCCACCAGGGCGGCGTAGTCGCCGCCGGCCGCCGGCGCGGGGGCCTTGGGGGCGCGCTTGGCCAGGAAGCGGCGCACCTCGCCCACCCGGCCCAGCTCCTTGATGATCTCGCCCGGCTCGGCGCCGTCGCTGGGCAGGATGAGGTGGGTGACCCCGGTGGCCTGCAACCGGCTTAAGAACTCGTCCTTCTCGGCCATGAGACCGATGAAGGTCACTTTGCGCATCTTGACGATCACGCCCGCACTCCTCGCGCTGCTGGGGCCCGGCCCGGCTTCGCCATCATCCTGCCAGCTTGCCCTTGGCCAGCTTGGCCCGCCCCACCGCCGCCGTTTCCTCGTCGCCCAGGAAAATCTTGATCCTGCGGATGTTTTCCCTGAGCTCCGGGATGAGCTTTTTCTCGAAAAGGTTCACGCGCTGGGTGGTGGTGCGCAGCTCCTCCTTGAGCAGGCGCTCCTTGGTGAGGAGCACCTTGACCTCCTCGCGCGCGCTGATGAGCTTTTTCAGCCCCTCCACCGCCGGATCCAGCCAGGCCGGGGTGGCGAAAAGCGAGTAGCGCGCCGGGGCGAAGACCACCTGGCGGAACTCGGGCACCTCCACGCCGGCGATGTTGTCGCGGTCGCTGACCACCTCGTCCACGCCGAGGAAGCGGTCCAGGTCCACCGTGGGGTCGGAGAGGAGCGCGGCCCAGGACCGGGCGGCCGCGGCCGCCTGCTTCAGCTCCTGGCGCTTGGCCTCCACCACCGGCTCCAACTGGCGCAGCACCAACTGCAACTGCATCTTCTTGAGTTGCAGGATGGGCAGGAACTTCTGGTATTTGGCCAGGGCGTCCCGCTGCTGCTTAAGCGCGGTCTTGTTGAATTTGGGCTTGTCGGCCATGGTTTACCGCCGCCGTGGGTTGCCGCCGCTCGCCTGGTGCATCCCGGCCGCCTTAAGCCGCGCGCTCGGGCGGCCAGAACTCCTTGACCATCTCGTCCTTCAGACCGGTCTGCACCGGCTCGAAATGACGGGCCAGGATCTCCCAGCATTTGTTGAGCGCCACCTCGATGGGCATATTCACGTTCAGGTCCATCAGCTCGCGCTCAAAGTCGTGGCCGTAGGCCAGAAGCGTCTCGTCCCACTTGGACACCTTGAAGCCCATGGCGATCTTGTTGCGCGACTCGCGGCAGTCGGAATACAGCCGGATCATGGTGTTCATGATGTCGTTGTGGTCGCGCCGGGTGGCCTTGCTCACCACGTTCTGCTTCAAGCGGCTCAAGGAGCCGAAGGGGTCGATGACCCCGTGGCGCAGGTAGAACTGCCCCTCGGTGATGTAGCCGGTGTTGTCCGGGATGGGGTGGGTCACGTCGTCGCCGGGCATGGTGGTCACCGCCAGGATGGTGATGTCGCCCGCGCCCTGGATGTCCACCGCCTTCTCGTAGCGGGAGGCCAACTGGCTGTAGAGGTCGCCGGGGTAGCCGCGGTTGCTGGGGATCTGCTCCATGGAGATGCTGATCTCCTTGAGCGAATCGCTGAAGTTGGTCATGTCGGTCAAGAGCACCAGCACCCGCTTGCCGCTCTCGGCAAAGCGCTCGGCCACGGCCAGGGCCATGTCCGGCACCAACAGGCATTCCACCACCGGGTCCGAGGCCAGGTGGATGAACATGATGACGCGGTTCATCACGCCGGATTCCTCGAAGGTGCGCTTGAAGAACGTGTAGTCGTCGAACTTCAGGCCCATGCCGCCCAGGATGATGGTGTCGGCCTCGGCCTGCATGCCCACCCGGGCCAGGAGCTGGTTGTAGGGCTCGCCGGGGATGGAGAAGATGGGCAGCTTCTGGCTCACCACCAGCGAGTTGAACACGTCGATCATGGGGATGTTGGTGCGGATCATCTGCTGGGGGATGACGCGGTTGGCCGGGTTGAAGGAGGGCCCGCCGATGGGGATGTCCTCTTCCACCGGCTCGGGGCCGCCGTCGATGGGCACGCCGGAGCCGTTGAAGATGCGGCCCATGAGCGAGTTGCCGTACTTGACCATCATGGGATGGCCCAAAAAGCGCACCCGGTCGTTGGTGGAGATGCCCTTGGTGCCGCCGAAGACCTGGACGGCCACGTTGTCACCGCTGAGGCTGATGACCTGGCCCAGGGTCTGTTTGCCGGGCGACTGCAACAGGGCCAGCTCGCCCAGGCCCACGCCCCCGGCCTTCAGGGTGACGATGTTGCCGGTGATCTCGTCGATCTTGGTAATGATCTCTCTCACGGCCCTAGCCCCTCAGAAATTCGTTGATCTGAGCCTCGTAGCGCTTGAACTCCTCGCCCTGCCATTCGGCGGCGTTCAAGTTCCTGAACAAGGCGGTGAGCCGGAAGAAGATGTCGCGGGCCTCGTCCTTGCCCTTGGCCGCGATCTCCTTGTGCAGCACCCGGTCCACCAGCTTGAAGCTGTAGGCCTGGCGCTCCATGGTGTTGAAGGCGTCCACCTTGTCAAAGGCGTTCTGCTGCAGGTAGACCGAGTCCAGGAATTCGCCCTTGAGGTAGGCGATGAAGTCGGCGTTGCTGGTGCCTTCCTCGCCCACCACGTCCATGCGCTTCTTGATCTCGCTGCCTTCGAACAAGGCCATTTGGGCGGTCTTGATCAGGTCCACCCAGCCCGGATCGATCTTCAGCAGGCTCTCCTTCATCTGCTCCAGGTACTTGGACCAGGAGATGAGCGGATCGATGGCCGGGAAGCGGCGGGCGTTGGACCGGGCCCAGGTGAGGCCCAGGAAGGCGCCCACCACGGCCAGGGTGCCCTGGGTCACCGGCTCCTCGAAGTTGCCGCCGGCCGGGGAGACGGTGCCGATGACGCTCACGGAGCCGTTGCGCCCGTCTTTGAGCCTGACGAAGCCGGCGCGCTCGTAGAACTCGGCGATGCGCGATTGCAGGTAGGCCGGGAAGGCCTCCTCGCCCGGTATCTCCTCGAGCCGGCCGCTCATCTCGCGCAGGGCCTGGGCCCAGCGGCTGGTGGAGTCGGCCAGGATGAGCACGTGCAGGCCCATCTGGCGGTAGTACTCGCCCAGGGTGATGGCGGTGTAGATGGAGGCCTCGCGCGCGGCCACCGGCATGGAGCTGGTGTTGCAGATGATGATGGTGCGCTCCATCAGGGTGCGGCCGGTGTAGGGGTCCTCCAGGTGGGGGAACTCGCGCAGGGTCTCCACCACCTCGCCGGCGCGCTCGCCGCAGGCCGCCACGATGATGACGTCCACGTCGGCGTAGCGGCTGATGATCTGCTGCAAGACCGTCTTGCCCGAGCCGAAGGGGCCGGGGATGCAGGCGGTGCCGCCCTTGGCCACCGGGAAGAAGCTGTCGATGATGCGGCAGCCGGTGACCAGGGGCTGGTCGGGCAGGATGCGCTCCTGGTAGAGCTTCAGCGGGATCTTGATGGGCCAGACCTGCAGCATGCTCAGATCATGGCGCTTGCCGGCCTCGTCGGTCACCTCCACCACGGTGTCGGCCACGGTGTAGAAGCCCTTGTCGGCCACCTTGGTGATCTCGGCCTTGCCGATGAAGTTGAAGGGCACGAAGATCTGGTGGGTGAACTTGCCCTCGGGCACCCAGCCCAGGACGTCGCCGGCCTCCACCCAGTTGCCCGCCTTCACCAGCGGGGTGAAGTCCCACTTGGCCTCGCGGTCCAGGGGCTCGATGTACACGCCGCGCTTGAGGAAGTGCCCGGTGGCCTGGCTCAGCTTGGGCAGCGGGTTCTGCAGGCCGTCATAGATCTGGGCCAGCAGGCCCGGCCCCAGCTCCACCACCAGCAGGTCGCCGGTGAACTCCACCGCGTCACCCACCTGGATGTCGCGGGTGTCCTCGAAGACCTGCACGTTGCAGCGCTCACCGCGCACGCGGATGACCTCGCTTTTAAGCCGGCTGCCGTCGGCGGCCATGATGTAGGCCACCTCGTTCTGGCGCACGCTGCCCTCGAAGGCCACCGTGACCATGTTGCCGTAGGCCGCTACTACCCGTCCCATGCCCATCTCAGGCTTCCTCCAGCTGCCGAACCATCGCCATGCCGGCTTCCTCGTCCAGGGCCAGCCGCCTCTCCACCATCATCAACTTGAGCAGATAGGCCAGGATGGCCTCGAAGGCGAAGGGATCGGCCCCGGTGTTTTGCTCCAGAAAGTCCCACTGAATCTGATCGACCAGGGCCTGCATCTCCAGGGGGTCATTGGCCGCCAGGACGCGCTCCAGCCAGGGGTATTCGCGCCCCAGGCCGAAGTCCTCGGCGTTGGCCCGGGCCAGGCTGGCGGCCAGGTCGCTGTCGCCCACCAGGTGGTCGGCCACATTGAGCCCCTGGCGGCGGGCGCGCAGGGCGGCCAGCAGGTTGCGCAGGTCGCGCTCAAAGCCCGCCCAGGCCTTGAGCAGGGGGTTACGGCTCACGGCCAGCACGTGCTCATAGTAGGCCGCCCAGAGCTGATCCACCTGGCGGGGGCCGAACTCGCCCCCGGCGTGGACGCGCAGGAAGGCCTGCATGAAATCCGGGCCCTCGTTGGGCGACTTGACCTGCTCGCGCCAGAAGTCCAGGTCGTAGACCGCATCGGGCATTGCCGCCGGCCGGCCGGCCAAGAGGCGCTCGACCATGACCACGTCGCGGGCCAGGCAGACCAGTTCGACCTCGCGCCAGTCCTCGGGGGCCAGCAGGCCGCGGTCGGCCAGCACGTCGGCCAGGCCCAGGCGCACCCTCTTATCCTCCCGAGCCAGCTCGGGCAGATACGTGGCCAGGAAGTAGTACTTCATCAGACCCCGGCTTCCCCGATCTTGACGTCCTTGAAAAGCGTCCGGAAGCGGGCGCCCAGGTATTGCAGGAAGAGGTTCAGGAAGGCCTCGTCGCTGAAGTCCAGGCGGACCACGCCGTCGGCGTGGCGGGCCATGAACCCGAAGCTCACGCCCTGGGACTCCATCTTCAGCTCCAGCTTGTCGCCGGCCTGGTCGGCGCCGTAGCGGCGTGCGGCCAGGTTCAGGGCGAAGTCCCAGAGCTGGTCCTGGGCGTCCTTGGGCAGCACCAGTTGCATGCCCTTGTCGCCGGCGTAGGACTCCACGAACTTGGTCATGAGGGTTTTAAGGAACTCGTCCTGCTTGAGTTCGTCGCCCAGCTTGGCCTTCAAGGGCAGCACCAGCAGGTTCTCCTGGATCACCCGCTTGAGGCTGGTGACGAACTGGCTGGCGGCGATCTCCAGGGAGGACTGGAGCTGCTTCATCTGCTTTTCGGCCTCAGCCTTGGCTTGGGCCAGCACCGCCTGGGCCTCGGCCTGGGCCTGGGCCACGATCTGGGCGGCCTGGGCCTGGGCCTCGTCCACGACGCGCCGGCCGGCCTCCTCCCCGCTCTCCACCCCCTGCCGTTTAAGGGTGTCGATCAGCTCCTGCAGCTTTGCATCCGCCATACGCCAATCTCCTTAAGATCGCCGTTGCTGGCCCGGCTGGGGCCGGCCAAGACATCCGCCTTCCAGACAAAAGCCGGGGAGCCTTGCCCCGGCAGCCTGCTGGCCCCCGGACCAGATTTCCCCGGCTCGGCGCCCCAGGCTTGTTGATTTTTTCACTTAACTTGCAATATCCGGCCCAGTTTGAGCCACTTTCCGCGTTTTGGAACTTTGCCGGTTAACGTACTGCGATTTTGGCCAAATCCATACCAAGCCCCTCTGATCGGCCCCCATACCCAGGCAAGTTAATTGCGTTTTGCAATTTTGCTTGTGATTTTGGTTGCGCATTGCCAGGTTTCCGGGCTTGGCGCAGAAGGTTTGCATAATTCTACTATCGGCATTGTGCAATCCGGTTGGTCCGGCCGCGGCCCAAGCCCCCGCGGCGCGGTCCGTTGCCGGTCCTGCCGGCGCTGACCGCGGGTTTGCGTTTTGCGCGCCCAATTTGGGCCTGGTTTGGGCGTTCTGCAACCCGGCTGCCGCGCACCAGCGGGCCGCCGCCGGGGTGGATGGCAATTTAGCTATAGTTTACGGCTTGTTATCAAATAGCCAACCCCGAGCGAGGTGGTCGGGGCGGTTGGCATCGGCCTCGCTAGACAAGGCAGTGAACCAGAGTGGCCTGTCAACTGCCGATTATCAAGCCAGGAGGTGGCTGATGTTTGGATTCGGGAAAAAGGGCGCGGCGGCTGACGGAGCAGCGGTGGTGGATCTGCCCAAGCCCAAGGACATCCTCCAGCCCCTGGGCCAGCACCTGGTGGTGCAGGAGAACCAGGATCCGGACTGGGTCTGGCGGCTCAAGAGCGTCACCCGGGGCAACAAGAGCGAAAACATGCAGGAGTTCCGGGTGTTCGACCCGGACGCGGTCTACGGCCGCAAGCTCAAGGTGGAGAACTTCCAAAGCCTGGACGACCACCTGGACCTGGTGCTGTTCCAGGGCTGGTACGACAAGCGCACCCATCAGGTGCAGGTCAAGGCGGCCTGAACGCCGCCGCCCGCTGATCCCCGCGGCCGGGCGGCGGCCCCACCCGCTGTCCGGCCCGCCCAGGCTTTGCGTCCGTCCCCCGCCCGCCGGCTAGGTGCGTGTCGGAGGATTACTCCGACAGGCTCCTAGACCGTCGTGTTCAGGATCGAACCGCCCCCGCCCAGGCCTGAGTTGCCGCCGCCCGCGCCCCGGCCCGGACCCTTGACCAGGGCCGCCTGGCCGATGGCCATCAGGTCCTTCTTCAGCCCGTTGCCGCGCAGGCGGCCGCCGGACTTGGCTCCGCCCATCAGGGTGTTGATGGTCTTGTCTTCGTCGCGCTGGACCAGGCTGGTCACGGCCAGGGCCTTGGCCTCGGTCTGTCCCAGACCCAGGCTGCTGGCCTGGGCCTGACCGGTGGCCAGGGCGGTCTGGGCGCCCACGTTGGCGATGTTAGCGAAAGTGAGACCCATGAAAGCACCTCCTGTCGAGGTCCTCCCTGGACCATGGCAAGCCATCCGTGGGATTGTTTTTTTGGCGGGCTTCTTTAAATTTAACACCAGGGGCCGGTATTTGCCAAGCCTCAAACGCGTCGGGGCCGACGCCGGCGCAATTCGATAACATTACTATATGTTGTAAGCTTTATTTATTTTGGTACTATATATTGATGTCAATCCTGCAAATCGCCGCCGCCCCCGGCCGGCCAGCCCGCCCTTGACATCCGCCCGGACAGGAGCAACAATTTATCTAATACAAACGCCCCATGAAGGGGCCAAGGAGGCCATCATGAAGATCCGTAAAATCGAGCGCACCCAGCGCGGGCTCTGCAAGTGCAAGAGCTCCTGCTAGCTTAGGCTAGCCAGCCGGGGGGAGGCGCTTGCCTCCCCCTATTTGTTTGCCATGCGCGACAGCATCTGTCCCAACCTCTGCCGCTATTACAAGGCCGGCCGCCGCGAGGAGCCCGGCTGTGGCGGACTGGTCTGGCTTGAGGCCTGCCCGGACGCCGAGCCCGGCCTGACCGCCGCCCTGGCGGACCTGGCCCCGGACCCGGAACGGCCCCTTTTCGGCCTGGCCGCCGACGACCCCCGCCTGCTGGCGGTCTGTGCGGCCTGCGAATACCGCATCGACGGCTGCGACTTCCGCGACCCGGCCGTGCCCCGTGACCAGTGCGCGCCCTGCGGCGGCCTGCGGGCGGTGGCCGGGCTGCTGGCCGCCGGCCGGAACCTGGGGCTCAAGGCATGACCGGACCGGCCGATGCCTACGTGGCCCTGGCCGGCCACGTCTCATTGCGCCGGCTGGAGGAGCCCTGCCTCTACGACCGCCGCGCCGACGAGCTTTACGAGCTGAGCCAGGAGGCCTGGGAGGCCCTGGCCAACTGCCGGGGCCAGATCACCCTGGCCCAGGCCGGCCTGGACCCGGAGTTCCAGGCCTACTGCCTGGAAGAAGGCCTGCTGGAGCTTTCACCCGCGCCGGCCCCGCGCCCCCTGCCCATCGGCCCCGGCCCGCTCCCCAGCCTGCGCTACCTGGAGCTGCAAGTCACCTGGCGCTGCAACCTGGCCTGCGCCCACTGCTACCTGGGCCCGGCCCAGGGGGTGGACCTGCCCGTGGCCGCCATCGCCGCGGCGCTGCGCGAGTTCGAGGCCATGAACGGCCTGCGCTTGCTCATCTCCGGCGGCGAGCCGCTGATGCACCCCCAGTGGCCCCAGGTCAACGCGCTCCTGGCCGCGCTGCCCGTGCGCCGGGTGCTCCTTAGCAACGGCCTTCTGCTGGACGAGGCCAGCCTGGCCGCGCTCAACTGCGAGGAGGTGCAGATCAGCCTGGACGGCCTCATGCCCGGCCACGAGGCCCTGCGCGGGCCGGGCAGCTTTGCCAAGGCCGTGGCCGCGGCCCGCCGGGTGCGCGCGGCCGGCCTGGATCTGTCCATCGCCAGCATGGTCCACAGCGCCAACCTGGACCAGTTCGAGGGCCTGGCCGGGCTGGTGGCCGAGCTGGGCGCGCGCGAGTGGGGCATCGACGCTCCCTGCGCGGCCGGCCGCCTGGGCGGCAATCCCGCCCTGGCCGTGACGCCCCAAGCGGCGGCCGCGGCCATGGCCCTTGCCATTGGCGGGGCCTATCTCGGCAGCGTCCGGGGCCCCCAGGGCCAGGCCATGGCCTGCGGCCTGCACCTGATGACCGTGGCCGCCGACGGCCGCGCGGCCCAGTGCGGCTTTTTCCTGGACGATCCCCTGGGCCGGGCGGAGGAGGGGCTGTGGACCTGCTGGCAGCGGCGGCGGCCCCTGGAGCTCAAGGCGGTGGCCGGCTGCCGCGACTGCGCCGCCGGGCCGGACTGCGGCGGCGGCTGCCGTTTCCGCGCCCCGGCCCCGGACCGGCCCGACCCGGTGATGTGCGCCCTGTGGGAGCAAGAACCCCAGATTTCGGAGGTGGAGTGATGCCGAAGGTGTATGACCTGGCCGGACGCGCCCCGCGGGAGGGCGGCGAGACGGTGCTGGGGCTGGAGGATTTAGGAACCCATGCCTGCTACATGCTCTACGGCGTGCTGGCTCCGGGCGACAAGCCCCGCATCCTGCGCCCCGGATCGGGCCACGAGGAGATCATCCTTTGCGTCTCCGGGGCCCTGCGCCTGAGCGGCGATGGCGGCGAGCTGACCCTGCAGGCGGGCCAGGCCGTGCACCTCAAGGGCGAGGAAACCTTTCAGGCCGCCTGCGCCGGTCCCATGGAGGCGCGCTACGCCGCCGCCGGCGGGCACACCCCGTCCGCGGAGCACCACCATCACCATCACTAGCCGGGATCAGGGCCGGCCATAGCGCCGCGGGTCCGGCGACAGGCCCTCGGCCGCCTCCACCACGGCCGCGGCCGCCTGCTGGGGCGTGAGCCTCTGGCGGGCGGCCTGCTCGGCCAGCCTGGCCTCGGCCGCGGCATAGCCGATGCCCATTTGCCGCATCAGGATGCCCTTGGCCCGCTCCAGAAGCTTGCGCTGGCGCAGGCCGTCGCGCAGCGCCTCCACCTCCCGGACCAGGCGTTGCTCGCGCTGGTGGCTCTGATGGGCCAGATCCAGGGCCGCGGCCAGCGCGTCCGGCTCCTGGGGCCCCACCAGGCAGGCCTGGGCCCCGGCCGCCTGGGCCTGGACCATGAACGCCTGGTCGGCCTGGCCGCAGAGCAGCACCAGCGGCCACCCCGGCCGGCCCAGGGCGCGCAGGGTCTCCAGGTCGGCCGCGCCCGGCCTCGGCAAATCCAGGAGCACCAGGTCCGGGGCCAGGCCGGCGGCCAGCGCCGCCGCGGCCGTGGCCGCCACTCCGGCCAGACCCAGGCCCTGGCCGCGCAGGGCCTGGCCCAGCGCCCGTCCGCGCAGAGGGTCGGCCGCGACCACCAAGACCGCCAGGTCCGGCTCAGGCATCGCGGTTGAGGGCGTCGAGTTCGGCGGTCGGCACCCAGAGGCTGGCCTCCAGGCCGGGCCGGGCGTCCGCGAGCTGCATGCGGCCGCGCAGGTCGGTCTTGGCCACGGACTGGGCCAGCTTGAGCCCCAGGCGGGCGTGGCGGGCCGGGTCGAAGCCCGGCGGCAGGCCGGGGCCGTTGTCCACCACCCTGAGGGTCAGGCCCTCGGCGTCCAGGCGGCCGTAAAGGCCCAGGGCCGAGGCGTGGCCGTTGTGGCCGTGTTGCAGGGCGTTGCCGATGACCTCGTAGAGCCACAGGGCCAGGGGCGAGCACAGACGCAGGCTGAGGCGCAGCTCGGGCAGGCGGCGCTCCAGGCGCGGCGGGCTCACCACCCGCCACAGCCAGCGGCGCAGCACCTCCTCGGCCAGGCGGTCCAGCATGGGCCAGGCGCCGGTGGCGCTGATGAGCGAGTAGCAGATCGAGAAAGCCCCCACCCGCCCCTCCATGGCCTCGGCCATCTCGGCCGGCGAGCGCATGTAGGGGCTGGCCACGGCCAGCATGTTGGCGATGGTTTGCAGGTCGTTCTTGGCGCGGTGGCAGATGCGGCCGGTCAGGCGCTGGGTGTCATCGCTGGCCGGGCTCTGGGCCGCCTTGGCTTCATATCCGGGCCAACTCATGGCATGCTCCACCATGACCCCGGAGCCGGGGCATGGCCCAGGCTGGCGCGGCGCCCCGGCCGGGCCGGACGGACGCCGCATCCACGGCAGGCAGGCATGAACGCCGCCGCCCGCGGGCGGGCGGCGGCTGGGATTGGGCTACTGGACGGACTCTACGCTCTTGACCGCGGGCACGGCCTGCTTGACGACCTTCTCGATGCCCATCTTCAAGGTCATCTGGCTCATGGGGCAGCCGCCGCAGGCGCCCTTCAGCCGCACCTTGACCACGCCGTCGTCGCTGACTTCCACCAGCTCCACGTCGCCACCGTCGCGCTTGAGGGCGGGCCGGATCTTCTCGAGGGCTTCCTGGACTTTCTCTTTCAAGGTCGTGCTCCTTGGCGAATGAACGGGGTCAATCTAGCACAGACCGGAGGCAAAGCCAACTACATCAGGCCGCTTCCGGTCAGGCGGGTCAAGGCCTCCAGGTAACGGGCGCGGGTGCCTTCGATGACCTCGGCCGGGAGCCGGGGCCCCGGCGGCTGCTTGTTGAAGCCGATGCTCTCCAGGTAGTTGCGCACGTACTGCTTGTCGAAGCTGTCCTGGCTGCGGCCGGGCTGATAGGCGTCGGCCGGCCAGAAGCGGCTGGAGTCCGGGGTGAGCACCTCGTCGATGAGGATCAGCTCGCCATCAAGGGTGCCGAACTCGAACTTGGTGTCGGCGATGATGATGCCGGCCTGGGCGGCCAGGTCGCGGGCGCGGCCATAGATGGCCAGGGCCCGGCGGGCGACCGCCTCGGCCAGGTCCTTGCCAACCAGCTTGGCGGCCTCATCCAGGTCGATGTTCTCGTCGTGGGCGCCCAGCTCGGCCTTGGTGCTGGGGGTGAACAGGGGCTCGGGCAGGCGGTCGCTTTCCGTGAGCCCGGCGGGGAGCTTGTAGCCGCAGACCTCGCCGGTCTGCTGATAGTCCTTCCACCCGCTGCCGGCCAGGTAGCCGCGCACGATCACCTCGATGGGCAGGGGCTTGCACTTCTTGACCAGCATGGAGCGTCCCTCGAGCTGGTCGCGATGGGCCTGCAACTGCGCCGGCATGTCTGCCATGCGCCAGGCCACCAGGTGGTTGGGGGTCAGGTCGGCCATCTGGGCGAACCAGAAGACGCTGATCTGGGTGAGCACCTTGCCCTTGTCCGGGATGGGGTCGGGCAGGATGACGTCAAAGGCGCTCAGGCGGTCGCTGGCCACGATGAGCAGGTGCTCGCCCAGGTCGTAGATGTCACGCACCTTGCCCCGGCCCACCAACTTCAGGTCGGGCAGGTTGGTTTCCTTGACGGCGCTCATGCCAAACTCCTTATGGCTGGGCCCACGCGGCCAAACCACCTTGGCTGCGGCATTTTCGCGGCGGGGTGGTTGACGCGGGGCGGATGGCGAGATTATGCTCTCAAGTGTCCTGGGCGAAGGCCGCCCGGTCAAAAGCCGGCGCGGCAGGGACGGCCAGCGGGTCGCCCGGGACAGCGGCACGCAACCCAACTTGGCACCGCCATCACCCGCGGCCTTTTCCCGGGCCGCCGGGGTTCATACGCCCCGGCTTTGTCCGTTAAGCGTAGCATAAAGAGTCAAAGGGAGAAACAGATGCTGCAGAAAATCACCGTGATCGGCGCCGGCAACGTGGGCGCCACCTGCGCCCAGCGCGCCGCCGAAAAAGAGCTGGCCGACGTCGTCCTCATTGACGTGGTGGAGGGCATGCCCCAGGGCAAGGGCCTGGATCTCTGCGAGGCCGCTCCCATCGAGAAGCACGATTCCCGGGTCACCGGCGCCAACGCCTATGAGGCCACCGCGGGTAGCGACGTGATCATCGTCACCGCCGGCATCGCCCGCAAGCCCGGCATGAGCCGCGACGACCTGATCAAGACCAACGCCGGCATCGTCAACACCGTGGTCAAGGCCGCCGCGGCCCAGAGCCCCAACGCGGTGCTCATCATCGTCAGCAACCCCCTGGACGCCATGTGCCACGTGGCCCTGAAGGCCTCCGGCTTCCCGCCCGAGCGGGTCATCGGCATGGCCGGCGTGCTGGACTCGGCCCGCTTCCGCTTTTTCATCGCTGAGGCCCTGGATGTCAGCGTGGAAAACTGCCACGCCTTCGTGCTGGGCGGCCACGGCGACACCATGGTGCCCCTGCCCCGGCTGAGCAACGTCAGCGGCATCCCGCTACCCGAGCTCATGCCGGCCGACCAGATCGCCCAGCTCTGCCAGCGCACCGCCCAGGGCGGGGCCGAGATCGTGGCCCTGCTCAAGACCGGCAGCGCCTTCTACGCCCCGGCCTCGGCCGCGGTGGAGATGGCCGAGGCGGTGTTGAAGGACAAGAAGAAGGTGCTGCCCTGCGCCGCCTACCTCACCGGCCAGTACGGCTACCACGACCTGTACATCGGCGTGCCGGTGAAGCTGGGCCAGGGCGGCGTGCAGCAGGTGATGGAGATCAAGCTGACCGCAGACGAGAAGGCCGCCCTGGACAAGAGCGCCGACGCGGTGCGCGGCCTGGTCAAGACCCTGGCCGACCTGGGCTTCTAAGGGGCCATCGGCCGAGCGTTTAGCCTAACGCATAAAACCCGGGCGGGGGTAATCCCCGCCCCTGCACCAACACCCAATGCTAGGCGCGGGCGGGGATAAACCCCGCCCCTACGAAGAAAGAGCAGTCTTTGCCTGGGTTTTCGTAGGGGCGGGGTTTACCCCCGCCCGTTTTTCTTTTCAGCGATGTTCGCTACGGGAGCGCGCGAGGCTGGTTCTGGGCCAGGCGTCACCCGACCCGCCGTGGCCGTCGCGGCTCGCGGCTCGCGACTCCGACCTTATCTTATTGAAATATGCCAGCTACGGGAGCGTGGGAGGCTGGTTCTGGGCCAGGCGCCACCCGACCCGTCATGGCCGTCGCGGCTCGCGACCCCGTCATGGCCGTCGCGGCTCGCGACTCGCGGCTCGCGGCTCGCGGCGCGCGACTCGCAGCGCGCGACCTCAGGCGTTCTTGTGCTTTTGGTTTATCCGCTCGGCCGCGTCGGGATAGAGCCGGGTCAGGCAGTCCGGGCAGATGCCGTGACTGAAGCGCACGCCCGAGTGCTGGGCGAAGTAGTTGTCCACCTGCTGCCAGTAGCCGGCGTCGTCGCGCACCTTCTTGCAAGCGGAGCAGATGGGCAATAGGTCGCTCAGGGTCTGCACCTCGGCCAGGGCCTGGGTCAGCTCGTCCACAGTGGCCTGCACCTCGGCCTCGCGGGCGTTGAGCTCGCCCTCCAGGCGCTGGGCGTTCATGGTGATCATGCCGTAGCTGGGGATGATGCCCACCAGCACCGACCCCATGAAGAACAGCCCGTGAAACAAGGTGTTCTGGAAAGGCGCGTCCAGGGCCTGGCTGGTGAAGGGGGTCACGGCCCGCGACAAGGCCAAGAGGCCGTAGACCCCCATGGAAAGCCCGGTGAAGCGGCTGGCCTGGCGTAGGTCCGGGCCGGGCAACCGCCAGAGGTCCCAGGCGGAGGCCAGGCAGAAACCACCCATCACCAAGGCTATAACCACGATGCGTGCGCTCAGGTTGGGCTCGACATACCAGTAATAGGCCAACCCGGCGGCCAGCAAGGCCAGCAGGGCCAGGCAGGGCCAGAGCGGGCGACGACGTCCGAAAAATATCTGCGCCCCGAGCCAGGTCAACAGGGGAGCGCCCGACGTCATCACGTTGGAAACCACCACGCTGAGGAAATCGGGGATCACGCCGCGGGCCATGAGCAGCAGCAGGCCCGCGCCATGGGCGAAATAGGTCGCCACCCAGACGCCGAAGCCGGGATAGGTCTTGCGGGTGCGGTAGATGAAATACATGGCGCCGGCCTGCACCAGCGCGGTAAGGGCCGAGGCAAGGATGAAGGTGGGCACATCCAGGGCAAGTCTGGGTGGCATGGATCAAGCCCCCTACGGGACGCGGCAGGCGATGAAATTATAGCAAAAAGCCGTCCCGGCCGCCCGCGGCCGGCCCCGCGCGCCCCCGCCGCTAGCGGATCACGCTACGCGGCGGGTGGAACCCGCTGGGCACCGAGGTGCAGGGGGCCACCAGGCAGCGCGGGCCCAGCACCGTGCCGGGGTTGGTCACGCTGTTGCAGCCGGTCTCGGTCAGGTCCCCCATGATGGCCCCGGACTTGCGCCGTGCGATGGTGTGGACCACCTCGCCCACCTTGATGCGGAAAGGGCGGTCGATGATCTTGAGGTTGGCCAACTTGGTGCCCGCGCCCAGGTTGACCTCGCGGCCCAGGATGGAATCGCCCAGGTAGGCGAAGTGGCCGGCCTTGGCCCCGTCGAGCATCACCGAGTTCTTCACCTCGGTGGTGTGGCCCACCACGCAGGCCGCGCCGATCAGGCAGCCGCCGCGCAAATAGGCCCCCTGGCGCACCTCGGTCCGGGGGCCGATGAAGCTGGGGCCCTTGATGAGCGCGCCGGGCTCGATCACCGCACCGGGGGCGATGTGGATCATGTCGTCCATGAAGACCGCGCCGGCGTGGACCACGCTGGCCTCGCCCACCTCCTGCTCGCCGATGCGCACCTTGAGCTGGCCCTTGGTGGGGTCGCCGCCCAGGAGCTGGAAGCCCTCTCGGATGACCCGGCCCTGGTGGATGACCACGGTGCGGGCCAAAAGGTCGCCCTCGACGCGCAGGGCGGCGGCGTTGGGCCCGGCCAGCTCCACGGCCCGGCGGGTGAATTTCTCGATCAGGGCCAGGGCCTCCCAGACATAGGTCAGGCCGGCGAAGAGCCCGGCGTGGGTCAGGCCATCGAGGGCGAACAGATCGGCGGGGGCGGGCATGGTCCCTCCTTAACGCCTCCGGGCCGGCCTACCAGTAGCGCCGCACCGGGATGCCCTGCTGGTGCAGGTGGTCCTTGATCTGGGCCACGGTGTAGTGGCCGTAGTGGGTCATGGAGGCGATGAGCGCCGCGTCGGCCTGGCCCTGGGTCAGCACGTCGGCCAGGTGCTGGGGCACGCCGGCCCCGCCGCTGGCGATGACCGGGATGCTCACGCTGGTGCTGATGAGCTTGGTCAGCGTCAGCTCGTAGCCGGTCTGGGTGCCGTCGGCGTCGATGCTGTTTAAGCAGATCTCGCCCGCGCCCAGGTCCTGGGCCTTCTGGGCCCAGGCCAGGGCGTCGATGCCCATGCGCTTGCGCCCGCCGTGGATGACCATCTCATAGCCGCTGGGGGTGGCCGGGCTCTGGCCCACCTTGAGCACGTCCATGCCCAGCACGATGCACTGGTTGCCGAACTGGCGCGCCCCCTCGGCGATGATCGCGGGGTTGGTCACGGCCGCGCTGTTGACGCTGACCTTCTCGGCCCCGGCCGCCAGGCAGTCGTACATGTCGGCCACGCTGCGGATGCCGCCGCCCACCGAGAAGGGCATGAAGATGGTGGCCGCCACCCGCCGCACCACATCGATCATGATGTTGCGGGCGTCGGAGCTGGCGGTGATGTCGTAGAAGACCAGCTCGTCGGCGCCTTGCTCGTAGTAGAAGGCCGCCATCTCCACCGGGTCGCCGATGTCCACGTTGCCCTTGAACTTGACGCCCTTGGTCAGCTTGCCGTCGCGCACGTCCAGGCAAGGTATGATGCGCTTAGATAGCATCGGCCCCCTCCTTGCCGTCCCAGGCCACGAAGTTGCTCAGGATCTGCAAGCCCGGCCGGCCGGATTTCTCGGGGTGGAACTGCACCGCCAGCAGGTTGTCGCGGGCCACGGCCGCGGCGAAGTCGAAGCCGTATTCGGTGCGCCCCACCACGTCGGCCTCGCGGCCGGGGGAGGGGTAGTAGGAGTGCACGAAATAGAACTCGGCCTCGGCCGGCAGGCCGGCGAAGACCGGGTGCGGCCGCGCCCAGCTCACCCGGTTCCAGCCCATGTGCGGCACCTTGAGCGCGTTGCCGTCGGCGTCGCGATGGTCCAGGGGGAAGCGCACGGTCTGGCCGGGCATCAGGCCCAGGCAGGTGGCCAGGTCCTCCTGGCTGGACTCGAAGATGATCTGGGTGCCCAGGCAGATGCCCAGCACCGGCTTGCCCAGCTTCAGGGCCTCGGCCAGCGCCCGGTCCAGGCCCAGGCGGCGCATGCTGGCCATGGCCGCGCCGGCCGCGCCCACGCCGGGGAAGATGACCCGCTCGGCGGACGCGATGAAGTCCAGGTCGCTGGTGATGCGGCACGGCGCGCCCAGGTGGTCCAGCGCCCGCTTGACGCTGGTGAGGTTGCCGGCCTCATAGTCAATGATGGCGATCACGGTTCGGCTCCATTGGTTCGGCAGGCGGCCCTAAATCTTGGCAAGCCTCCGAATCACCTCATTGCGTATTTCGATCATTTCCGAAACGGAATCCTTGAGGCCTTTCTTGCCATAAAACTTGTCGCTGTCCACGCCGAATTCAGGGGTGAGATTCAGGCGTTTGCGCAGTTCTGCTATGTAGTGCGTATGGTAGGGACGAATTCCTTGCACTCCCTGCTTGATGATTCGGGTGACATATTGCCCATTCCTATAAATATTAAGCAACTCTCCCTTGGGCTGGTCGATCTCATACCCAGACTCATTCAATCTATTTTTCAATTCATGATATGAAAGCGGTTTCTCGTTTTTCATGCGCTTCCTGGAGTTGGCTCTGAACCATTCAGCGATGTATTCCAGCTCCAAGCGCTTTTCTTCGGTAATTTCGTGCGCCGCCACCATGCGGGTGAATTCGAAAAGCTCCTCATCCGAACATCCGTCCAGCCAAAAGCCGTTGTCGTCCAAGTATACGGCCGCCGCGATCAGGGCCGTCCTCTTGTTCCCGTTATGGAACGGATGGTTGTGAATCAGGGAATGGAAAAGCGCCGCGGCCTTGGCGAACACGTCTCCATAGGCTTCCTCGCCTCCAACCGACTGAAACGGCCGCGCCACCGCCGAGGCCAGCAGGTTGCTGTCCTTTACTCCGGCGGGCGAAATCGGGTCATCTGTCTCCCGGAAGTAGTCCGCCAGGAACTCATGAATGAACATCACGTTTTCCAGGTTGACTTCCGCCGTCATGGATATCCCCTTGGCTCGCGGGAAACCTGCCCCGAGTCTGTGCGAAGGATGGCCCCCGCACAGACCCGGGCTTAATAATACCGGCCGCCGCCGGTCGATCTAATACTGATAGAACCCGCGGCCGGACTTGCGGCCCAGCCAGCCCTGGTCCACGTATTTGCGCAGCAACGGGCAGGGGCGGTACTTGCTGTCGCCCAGGCCCTGGTGCAGCACCTCCATGATGGCCAGGCAGGTGTCCAGGCCGATGAGGTCGGCCAGGGCCAGGGGGCCCATGGGGTGGTTCATGCCCAGCTTCATCACCTGGTCCACGTCCGCCGGCTGGCCCACGCCCTCCATCACACAGTATACCGCCTCGTTGATCATGGGCAGCAGGATGCGGTTGGCAATGAAGCCCGGATAGTCGTTGGCCGGCACCGGGGTCTTGCCCATCTGCCTGGCCAGGTCCACGGTGAGCTGGTGGCAATCGTCGCTGGTGGCCAGGCCGCGGATGATCTCCACCAGGGCCATCATGGGCACCGGGTTCATGAAGTGCATGCCGATGACCAGCTCGGGCCGCTGGGTGGCGCCGGCGATCTTGGTGATGCTGATGCTGCTGGTGTTGCTGGCCAGCACCACGCCGGGCTTGCAGGTGTGGTCCAGCTTGCGGAAGATCTCCAGCTTCAGGGCCACGTTCTCGGTGGCGGCCTCCACCACGAAGTCGGCGGCGGCCATGTCGTCCAGGCTGGTGGAGCCCTTGATCCGGCCCAGGATGGCGGACTGCTCGTCGGCGCTGATCTTTTCTTTCTTGACCAGCCGGCCCAGGCTGGCGCCGATGACCTTCAGGCCGTTCTGGACGAACTCGTCCTTGATGTCGTTCATGATGACGTTGAAGCCGGCCGCAGCCGCCACCTGGGCGATGCCGCTGCCCATCTGGCCCGCGCCGATGACGCCGATGGTCTTCACTTCCATTTTTCAGATCCTCCCGCCATGGGGCGGCCCCTCGCGACCGCCTAGGCTGACTGGGCCTGGATCACGGCCAGGTACTTGCGGGCCTCGTCCAGGTCGGGGTTGGTTTCCAATGCCTTTTTTATCGCGCCCAGGCCGCGCTCGCGCTGGCCGCCCTCATAGAGG
>JAZDHW010000286.1:0-35398 GCA_043805555.1 Pseudomonadota bacterium | reverse complement strand
CCCCAGCGCCCGGCTGCCCCTGGAAGTTACCGCCGGTCCGCTGGGCTAGGTGTGTGTCGGAGAAAGCCATCCATGGCTTTCTCCTCTTGGAACTTGCCAAAAGTGAATTTTGGCAAGTTCTCGGAATGGTGCCAAAAATTAAGTTGGCACCATTCCGGGCGGGCCGTCCATGGCCCGCCCGGAAGCCTGTCGGAGGATTACTCCGACAGGCTCCTAGGTCGTAGCCCTGGCCTTAATTAAAGGCAAGCGGACGAAGAAGGTGGTGCCCTGGCCCACCTCGGTTTCGAAGCTCAGGCTGCCGCCATGCTTGTCCACGATGGCCGAGTGGGCGATGGCCAGGCCCTGGCCGGTGCCCTTGCCCACCTCCTTGGTGGTGAAGAAGGGATCGAAGACGGAGTGGCGGACCTCGGGCGGGATGCCGGGGCCGTTGTCGCCGATGCTGATCGTCACCCAGTCGCCCTCCCGCCGGCTGCGCACCACGATGCGCCCCACCACCGCCTGGCTGTGGCCATAGGCCTCTTGCAGGGCCTGGGCCGCGTTGATGATGATGTTCAGCACCGCCTGGCTCAGGTCGCCCTCATAGGCCGGCGTCTGGGGCAGGTCCAGGGCCAGATCCGTCTCGAGGGTGGCGTGATACTTCCAGGCGTTTTTGGAGACCACCACCGCGTTTTCCAGGATGCGGTTGACGTCCACCGCCTTCTTTTCGCCGGTGCCGGGGTGGCTGAAATAGCGCATGGAATCCACGATGGCCTTGACCCGGCCCAGGCCGTCCAGGCAGGCCGCCAGAGCCTCGGAGACGTCCCGGCCCAGGTCCGCGTAGCCGATCTCCTCGCACCCCTGGGCCCAGAGTGCGCGCAGGGCCCCGGGGGCCAGACCGCCGACCTCCGCGTTCATGGCCTGGTCCACCCGGTCCAGCAGCCCGACCAGATCCTGGAAGGCCTGCTTCAGGAACTCCACGTTGGTGTAGATGTACTGGGTGGGGGTGTTGATCTCGTGGGCGATGCCGGCCGCCAGTTGGCCGATGGCCTCCATTTTCTGTGCCCGCACCAGGGCCAGGTGGGCGGCCTTGCGCTCACTGGTGTCGCGGGCCATGGCCAGGATGACCGGCCGGCCGTCCAGGTTGAGCGTGCGGCTGCTGATCTCCACCGGAAACAGCGAGCCGTCCCGGCGCTTGTGCTGGGCCTCGAAGATTGCCTGGCCCTGGCCCTGCACCTGGTCCAGGCGGGCCCGGACCAAATGGCGCGAATCCGGCCCGGCGATCATGGCCGGGGTCTGGCCCAAGAGCTCCGCGCGCTCATAGCCCAGGCGCTGGCAGGCCACGTCGTTGACCTCGATGAAGTGGCCGTTCTCATCCAGGATGAAGATGGCGTCGGCGGCGGCGTTGAACAGGGTGCGGAATCGCTGATCGCTGGCCCGCAGCGACTCCTCGACCTGCTTCAGCTCGGTGATGTCCGCGAAGGTGGTGAAGACCCGCACTGGGACCCCGCCGCCGGCCTCGCACTGGGGCACGGCCGTGACCTTGATCCAGCGGTAGGCCTTCTCGCGTTGGTTGTAGACCCCCATCACCCGGTCGCGCACCGCCTCCCCGCTCATCAGGGCCAGTATGGACGGATGTTCATAGCTGGGGTATTGGCTGCCGTCCTCGCGGATGGTGCGCCAGGGCAAATCCAGGGGCGTGCGCCCGCGCATCTCGTCCAGGCTCAGGCCCAGGATGCTCTGGGCCGCCGGGTTGGCGTCGATGACCGCGCCGGTGTGGTCATGATAGACCCCGCCCTGGCCCATGGCGTCGAACAGGCTGCGGTACTTGCTCTCGGATTCGCGCACTTCGCGCTCGGCCTTTTCCCGCGCGGTGATATCCATGGACAGGATGAAGACGCCCTCGGGCACCGGGCGCAGGCTGAGCTCGAACCAGCCCCGGCTGCCGTCGGGAAAAATGAACTCGCTGTCGAAACGCTCCGCCTCCCTGCGTTCCAGGCATTGTCTGATCTTGGCCAGCAAAAGGGGGTTGTCCCGCTCCAGGTTGGGGTAGACCTTGGTCATCTTGCGCCCCACCATGGCCTTGACCTTCTGGCGGCCCTGGCCGGCGGCGGCCTGGTTCACATAGACATAGGTCAGGTCCGGGGCGATGACTTGGCAGCCCTCCAGCATGCCGTCCAACAGGCGGCGATAGCGTCGCTCACTGTTGCGCAGGTTGGCCTGGGTCTGGCGGCGCTGGTTGATGTCCTGCAAGGCGGCCACGATGGAATCCGAGCCGACCTCCCCGGCATGGCAGAACTTGGCCTCCACCCAATGCCCGCCCAGGTCAGGGTGCAGGCGCACCTCGGCTGCGTAGACCTGCGGAGAGCCGTCCAGCGCCCCGGAAATACAGCGGGCCAGTTTCTTGTGGTCGTTGGGGTGAAAAATCTCCGGGATGGACAGGTCCCGCTCCCGGCCGGGGGCCAGGCCGGTGAGGTCGTGGAAGCTGGGGTTGGTGTGCACGATGGCCCCGGCGCGCACCAGAAAAACCGCCACCGGCATGGCCTCGGAGACCATGCTGTAGCCGCGCATCGACTCCTGGAACCGGCTGCGCAGCGCCAGTATCTGGTTGAGTAAGGCCAGCAGGCCGGCCCGGCCTTGGGCCAGGGTCAGGCATTCGTCCACCCCGGCCGGCCCGTCCTGGGGGCGGGCCAGGTCGTCCGGCCCCGGCTGGCGCAGCAGCACCACGGGCAGGAAAGCCGGATAGCTGGCCTGCTTGCGGGCCAGCAGGCCTGGTCCGGCCCAGGCCCAGCCCGGGGCGTCGCCCAGGGCCAGGTCCCAGGCCTGGCCCAGCCCGGCCGGGTCTCCGGCATCCAGCACCTGGTGGCCGCCCTGTTTGAGCCACCGGCTCACCAACGCGCTGGTGGCCGCATCGGAGATGAAGTTCAGGATTTTGGCCACGCCCTACCCCCGCCTGCGACCTGTCCCCAGCGGATTCACGCCTTCCGGTTCTGCACCCACGACCGCCGCAGGACCAGGAGATGGGCAGGCGGCTGGCAGGATAGTTTGCGTCGAAGGCGGCAAGAAAATTATAGCATGGGCTAACTACCCGGCCTCAAGCGCCAAAAACCAGGCCGCGCCCACCCGGAAGGGCGGCGCGGCCCGGACGATCAGCATGAGTCGCCTGCGCCGCGCTTAGGCGGCCTGCCCCTTGCGGCCCTTGGCGGCCTTGCGGGCAGCCTCCTCGGCCAGGATGCGTTTGCTCTCGGCCACCTCGGCCGGCGTCACCCCGGCCCGCAGCTCCTCCATGCGCAGCATGACATCCCGGAAGCGCACGCCCTCGGCCGCGCTGATCCACTCCAGTTGCAGGCGCTCGGGCCGGATGCCCAGCTTCTCCATCTTGCGCCACATGCGTTTGATGCGCTTCTCGGTCCAGTGGTTGGCGTTGATGTAGTGGCAGTCTCCGATGTGGCAGCCGGAGACCAGCACCACCGGCGCGCCGGCGGCGAAGGCCCGCCAGATAAAGTCCTCGCGCACCCGGCCCGAGCACATGGTGCGGATGAGCCGGGTGTTGGCCGGGTACTGCATGCGGGCCACGCCGGCGAAATCCGCCCCGGCGTAGGAGCACCAGTTGCACGCGAAGACCGGGATCACCGCCGCGGGATCGCCTTCCAGGATGGAGTCCACCTGGGCGTTAATCTGCTCATCGGTGAAGTGGTGCATGTGGATGGCGTTTTCCGGGCACTCGGCCGCGCAGGTGCCGCAGCCGGCGCAGGCCGCCTCGCGCACCAGGGCCGGCTTGCCGGATTTGCGCTCCACCGTGATGGCGTTGTACGGGCAGACCTGGGCGCAGATGCCGCAACTGGTGCAGGCCTCGGGGCGCACCTCGGCGGTGATGGCCTCCACCATGAGCTTGCCCGGCGTCATCAGGCGCATGGCCCGGGCCGCGGCGGCCGAGGCCTGGGTGACGGACTCCTTGATGTCCTTGGGTCCCTCGGCGCAGCCGGCGAAAAAGATGCCCTTGGTGGCCGAGTCCACCGGTTGCAGCTTGGGATGGGCCTCCAGGTAGAAGCCGTCGGAGCATTTCTGCAGGGCCAGCATCTCCTGCACGATCTTCATCTGCTCCGGCGGCTGCACCCCGGTGGCCAGCACCACCATCTCCACCCGGTGCTCCTCCAGTTGGTTGGTGGCGGTGTTCTCCACCATCAGCACCAGCTCGCCGGTGGCGGCGTCCTCGCGCACCGCGCCGGGCAGCCCGCGCACGAACTGCACGCCCTCGCCCCGGCTGCGGCGGAACAGGTCCTCGAAGCCCTTGCCAAAGGCGCGGATGTCGATATAGAAGACCTTCAGTTCGATCTCGGGGTAGTGCTCCTTGAGCTGCAAGGTGCTCTTGATGGTGTTCATGCAGCAGATGTTGGAGCAATAGGGATTGCCCCGGCGCTGGCTGCGCGAACCCACGCATTGGATGAAGGCCACGGACTTGGGCCGTTGGCGGTCGGTCAGGCGCACCACCTCGCCCTGGGTGGGCCCGCCGGCGTTGATCAGCCGCTCCAGCTCCAGGCTGGTGAGCACGTCCGGGAAGCGGGTGTAGCCGTACTCGTCCAGCACGGTGGGGTCGTAGACCTCCATGCCGGTGGCCACGACGATGGTGCCGGCCTGGACCGTGATCTCCTCGTCGGCCATGTCGAAGTCGATGCAGTGCTTCTGGCAGCGCTCGGCGCACTTGCCGCACTTGATGGGGTCGTGGCCCAGGCAGTGCTCGTCGTCCAGCACGTAGGCGCCGGGCACGGCCTGGGGGAAGGGCTGGTAGATGGCCCGCCGGCTTGACAGCCCCACGTTGAACTCATCGGGCACCACCACCGGGCAGACTAGGGCGCAGTCGCCGCAGGCGGTGCACTCGTCCTCCTTGACGAAGCGGGCCTTCTTCAGGATGCGGGCCTCGAAATTGCCCACGTAGCCGGTGACGGCCTTCACTTCGCTGTTCGTCAGCAATCTAATGTTGGGATGCCGACCGGCATCCGCCATCTTAGGCCCGAGAATTCATATCGAGCAGTCCATGGTGGGATAGGTCTTGTCCAGCCGGGCCATCATGCCGCCGATGCTGGGCTCCTTCTCCACCAGGGTCACCGAGAACCCGGCGTCGGCCAAATCCAGCGCGGCCTGGATGCCCGCCACCCCGCCGCCGATGACCAGGGTGGATTTGGCCATGGGCACCACGATCTCCTGGCGCACCATGAGGCTCCGGGTGCGGGCCACGGCCGAGCGCACCAGGTCCTTGGCCTTGGCGGTGGCCGCCTCGGGCTGGCCGGAGTGGACCCAGGAGCACTGCTCGCGCAGGTTGGCCATCTCCACCAGGTAGGGGTTGAGGCCGGCCGCGGCCGCGCAGGTGCGGAAGGTGGGCTCGTGCAGGCGCGGCGAGCAGGAGGCCACCACCACCCGGTTCAGGCCGTGTTCGGCGATGTCGGCCTGGATGGCCTTCTGCCCCGGCTCGGAGCAGCAGTAGCCGTCGTGCCGGGCCACCACCACGTCAGGCAGGTTCTCGGCGTAGGCCGCCACCGCGGCGCAGTCCACCACCCCGGCGATGTTGAGCCCGCAGTGGCAGACGTACACGCCCACGCGGGGCTGGTTGGGGTTGGCTGGTTCGGGCATGGTCCCCCTCTTGGCTTGGGGTTGTCGGCCGGGCGTCATGCCCGGTTATTGCATCAGTCGCGTTAGTCGCGGCGGGGCTTGTCGTCCGGGTCCTTCTGGATGTGCTCGGCAATGAGGCTGACCAGGCCGGTGATCGCCATGGTCAGGGGCTCGCCCTGCACCGGATCGCGCATGGCGCAGGTGGTGTGGATCAGGCACTTGGGGCAGGCGGTGACCAGCAGGTCGGCGCCCGTGGCCCTGGCCTCCTTCAGCCGCCCCACCTGGATGCGCTTGCTATAGGCGTCGCAGTTGATCCAGGCGCTGTTGCCGCAGCACTGGGCGCTCTGGCGGGCGCTGGCCATTTCGGCCAACTCCAGGCCGGGGATGCTGCGCAGGAGGCCGCGCGGGCCATCAAAGCGGCCGGCCATGCGCCCCAGGCGGCAGGGGTCCTGGTAGGTGACCCGCCGCGCGAGCGGCCTAAACGACACCCCGCCCTTGGCGACCTCGCGCTCCATCAAATCCAGCAGGAAGGTCACCTTGAGGTCATAGCCCTCAATCACCTGGGGCATGAAGGTCCCCAACACCTGGAAGCATTCCGGGCAGGAGGTGATGACCTCCGTGATGCCGCGGTCCTTGAACTCCTGGTAGTTGAGCCGGGCCAGGGCGGCGAAGTTTTTACGGTCGCCGCTCCACAGCAGGTCGTGGCCGCAACAGCGCTCGTTGCCCAGCACCACCGGGGCGATGTCCAGGAAGTTCAGCAGCCGGATGCTGTCCCGGGCAAGGCGCACGGTGTCCACCTCGAGGTTGGCGAAGAACACGTCGAAGTAGGGCGCGCAGCCGGTGAAAAAGGCCACTTCGCCCTCTGGCACGGTCTTCAGATCCGGGGTGAGCCAGCCCAGGCGGTCCTGCCTGAGCTCCGGCGCGGTCATGATGCGCATCCAGGTGTGCAAGGCGCCGTCGTGGGCCGGCCGGCCCATGAGCCCCAGGTCGTCGGCCAGCACCGCGCGCATCTCGCGGATGAAGCGGGTGAACTGCACCTGGGAGGGGCAGCGCTCCTCGCACAGGCCGCAGGTCAGGCATTCCCAGATGGCGTTTTCGATGTAGGCCCGGTCGCCGGGCTCGGTGATGAGCTTGTGGGCCAAGAGCCGCGGCGAATACGACTTGCCGGCCAGGGTGCGCGGGCAGGAGGCGGCGCACTTGCCGCACTCCAGGCACAGGTTCAGGCCGCAGTCCTTGATCAGGCGCTTGATGGCCGGGCTATTTAGTTGCATGCGGCCACGCGCTCCCAGCGGGGATTGGCCGGGTTGGGGCCCAGGGCGGCGATGCGCTGGGCGAACTCGGTGACGGTGCGCACCAGCTCTTCCTTCTGGTCGGCCAGGAAGGTGCGCTCCACCAGGCGCTCCTGGCCGATGCCCAGATAGCGCAAGAGGCTGCGCACCCGGGCCACGTTGCTGTGGCCCACCTCCGGGCCGGGGCCGTAGCGGCAGTCGGCGTCCTCGCACTCCAGCACGATGACCCCGTCCGCGCCATGCTCGAAGGCGCGCAGGATCAGGGCCTGGTTGATGCGCCCAATGCACATCACCCGCATCAGGCGGAAGTTGGCCGGCAGGATCAGGCCGGCCTGGCCGGCGGCGTTATAGCAGCAGTAGGGGCTCCAGTTGCAGGCAATGCCCAGGATGTTCACCGACGCCATGATCAGGCCTCGCCGCTGATGCGCGCCGCGGCCAGCTCGGCCAGCAGGCGGTTGGAGAAATAGGGCATGTCCAGGGCGGTGACCGGGCAGCGCCCCACGCAGCCGCCGCAGCCCACGCAGTTGTGGCGCTGCACCACGGCGGTGAAGCTGCCGTCGGGGTTCTCGGCCAGGCGCACCGCGTCCAGGGGGCAGATCTCCACGCAGCGGCCGCAGCCCCGGCACAGGTCCGGGTCCACCCGGGGGCTGAGCTGGTGGTCCTGCAAATAAGCCTTGGCCGCGGTGGTGGCCACCTCCACCGCCAGGGCCGCGCCGGCCTGGTGGGGGTCCACCCGCTTGAGCGTCACCGGCATCACCCGGTAGACGCCGATCTGGGGCGTGTTGAAGAAGGCGAAGTCGTAGCGGTAGAATTTCTTGAGCCCCGGCGGGCCGGCGTACATGGCCAGCACGATCAGGTTGTCGTCGGTCAGGCAGATCACGTCGGTCTTCCAGGTGCGCCAGCGGCCGTCCACCCGCGCCCGCACGCTGAAATCGCCCAGGTGGCCGCTGATGCCGCCGATCTCCGCCGCCTCCACCACGGTGATGGACGCGGGCAGGTCCGTGGCGCCGGGCCGCTCGGCGATGGCCGGCGGCAGCTCCTCACCGCTGGGCCAGGCCCGCTGCACCAGGCGCACCTCCAGGCCCTGCAGGGCCAGGTTGCGCGCCGCGCTCACGCCGACCGCGGACCCGCCCAGTATCAGCACCCGCTTGCCCATCTCGGTGGCCCCCTGGCGCAGGGCCCCCAGGTGGCGGCAGCGCAGATAGGCCGCGCCCAGTTGACCGCGCGCCCAGGCCACGATGGCCTCCTGATCGCGAGGGCTCTCCTGGATGTGGTCGCGCAGGTTGATGAGTTCAAACCGGCTGCGCTCCAGGCCCAGGCGCTCGAAAAGATGCAGCCGGGCGCGGGTGCGCTGGTCGTTGCAGCTTATGCACTGGAAGTTCAGCGGGCAGCAGACGCAGGAGGCCATGATCACCCGCGAGAGGTCCTGCGCCTGCACGGCCGCGGCGATCTGGTCCGCGCCCCGGGGGTGGCAGGCCGAAAAGACCGTGGCCGCGTGCACCACCCCCGGCAGGGCCGCGGCGATGCCCCGGATGCGCTCCAGGGTCTCCGCGCTGGCCATGGTGCCGTTGCAGGTGCAGAGGAAAAACCCGATGCGGCCCTGGTCCGGAGGCGGGGCGGTGATGGGTTCGGCCGGCCGGGCCGGGGCGCGCAGGCCAGCGGCCGGGGCCATGGCCAGGCCGGCGGCGGCGCTGGCGGCCATGAGCACGTCCATCAAATCGGCCGAGTAGCCGGCCGGGTCCACCCGGAAGAGGTTCTCCGGCGAGGCGTCGCCCGTTAACGGCGGCTCGCCGGCCTCGGCCCATATCACGGCCGGGGCGGTGAGCTCCAGGCGGCGGCCGGGGCGCAGGTGGTCTATGGCCCGCACCTCGCCGCAGGCGTCCTCGCAGGCCAGGCACTCGCAGCAGGTGGCGCATTGCAGGCAGCGCCGGGCCTCCTCGCTGGCCTGGGAGGCCGTGAAGCCCAGGTCCACCAGGCCGAAGTCGCGCCGGCGCAGGCGTGGCTGGCGCTGGGCCATGCGCTGGCGGGGCTGGCGGATCAGGTCCTCGGAAATGGCCCGGTGCTCGCCCACCCCGCGCGGGTGCTGGGCCAGCTCCTGCCAGGGCGACTGGCTGCCCATCAGCGCGGCCGCGATGCGCCCTGCCGCCCGGCGGCCGGCGGCCATGGCCTGCACCACGGTGCTGGGGCCGGTCACCGCGTCGCCGGCGGCATAGACCCAGGGCCGGCTGGTGGCCAGATCATCATCCACGGCCAGGCGGCCGCCCCGGCCCAGGCTGACCTCGGACCCCAGGGGGCCCTCGCCCAGGTCCGGCCTTTGCCCGATGGCCACGATGACGCTGTCGGCCTCGATGCTCTGCTCCTGGTCGGAATCGAAGACGATGCGGGGTGGTGCGTCCGGCGGGAACTCCCAGTGGGCGGCGCGAAAGATAACCTCCTCCACCTGGTCCGCGCCGATGATCCTCACCGGCGCGCAACCCAGCCGGAATTGCACGCCCTCCTCGCTGGCCTCGATCACCTCCTGCGGCGCGGCGGGCAGGTTGTCCGCGGTCTCGATGGCCAGGACCGTGACCTCCCTGGCCCCCAGGCGCAGGGCCGTGCGGGCCGCGTCCATGGCCGAGTTTCCGCCGCCGATGACCACCGTGCGCGGACCCACCGCGCCGGCGCCCTCCAGGTTGAGCCGGCCCAGGAAGGCCACGCAGTGCTGCACGCCGGGCAGGTCCTCGCCAGCGATATTCAGGCGCAGGTCGGCCTGGGTGCCGGTGGCCACCAGCACCGCCGCGAAGCCGGCGTCCAGCAATTCTTGGGCCGATTCCACCCGCCGGCCGCAGACGATCTCCACCCCGCTGGCCATGAGCGCGGCCAGCTCGGCGTCCAGCACCGGCCGGGGCAGGCGGAAGGCGTTGATGCCGGTGCGCAGCATGCCGCCGGCCTGGGCCCGGGCCTCGTAGACGGTCACCCCGATGCCGGCCTGGTTGAGGAAGTGCGCCGCGCTGAGGCCCGCCGGACCCGAGCCCACCACCGCCACCCGTTGGCCGGTGAGCGCGGCCGGGGGCGCGGGCAGGGCCGCCGCGCCCAGCTCGGCCTCGTAGTCATAGAGGAAGCGCTTGACGTCGCGGATGGCCAGGGGCTCGTCCAGCTCGCCCCGGCGGCAGGCCGCCTCGCAGGGATGGCTGCAGATGTAGCCGCAGACGCCGGGCAGGGGGTTGTCGCGCCGGATCACACTTAAAGCCTCGTCGAAGCGGCCGGCGGCGGTGAGCGCCAGGTAGGCCTGGGCGTTGACCCCCAGCGGGCAGGCCAGGCGGCAGGGGCTGGTGGAGCGCTTTTCCAGCAGGAGCGAGCGCGAGGGGCAGTAGGCCGGGCTGCGCGAAAGCGGCGGGTGGTCGCTGTCGCCCAAGGGGCAGGCCTCCATGCAGCGGCTGCACCCGGTGCACTGGTCGTAGTCCACGTAGATGGGATCCTGGGCCACCACCGCGGCCAGGCCGTCCGGTCCGGCGCTCAAGGACTCCACCCGGGCCTGGATCAGCGGGGTGACCAGGGGGTGGCGGGTGGCGCGCAGATACAGCGGCCGGAACTGGAAAGAGAGGTCGGCCGGCCAGTCCGCGAAAGGCTCGACGCCATCGGGCAGGGCCAGGAAATGGCTGGCTCGCGCCGCCCAGACCACCGGGATGCCGGCGTGGGACAGGTCCTCCACCGCCTTCAAGGCGCCGTAGCCCGCGCCGGCCACCAGCACCGCCCTGGCCGGGGCTGGCGCGGCCTTGTGCTGCGCCTGGTTCACGACTGGGCCAGGCCCTTCAGGATGGCCAGGCCGTAGTCATGGCCGCGGGTGAAAGCGGCCTCGTTCTTGGCCTTGGTGGCCGGCGGCACCGATCCCAGCATGGCCGCCTTGAGCGCCTCGGGGGAGACCATGTCGTTCATGGCCGCGAAGAAGCCCAGCATGACGATGTTGGCCATCATCTTGTTGCCCAGCTCCTCGGCGAAGCGGGTGGCCGGGATGTTATGGCAGACCCAGCTCGGGTCCAGGTCGTGGGTCTGAACCAAATCAGTGTCCCAGATCAGCATGCCGCCCTTGATGAGCGCGCCGCGATTGTTCTCGAACCCCTCCTGGCTCATGCAGATCAGGGTCTGGGGCTCTTCGGCGTAGGGAAAGGCGATCTCGCCCTCGGAGACGATGACCTGGGACGAGCAGGCCCCGCCCCGGGCCTCGGGGCCGTAGGATTGGGTCATGGTGGCGTGGCGGCCGTCGTGGATGGTGGCCGCCTTGCCCAGGATGTTGCCGGTCAGGATGATGCCCTGGCCGCCGAATCCGGTGATGATAAGCTCCCGCTGCGCGTTTTCCGCCATCTTGCTCACCCCGCCTTGCGCTGGCCGGCCGCGGCCGCGTCCACGCCGGTGGCCGGCCAGGCCTCCACCTCGCCCCGGTTAACCGCCTGGTACTGATCCAGGAAGGTGGGCCGGTCGAAGTCCACAAACTTGCCCACCACCAGGTTGTGGTTGAAGTCGATGGTGGCCTCGCCCGGCGCGATGTGATTCCTGACCACCGAGCGGTCGTAGTAGAACTTCAGCAAATCCAGCGCGCCCCTGATCTTGTTGCGCCGGCCGAAGGCGGTGGGGCAGGGGGCCACGATCTCCACGAAGCTGAAGCCCTTGTGGTTCATGGCCTCCAGGATGGTGCCCGTCAGCCGCCGGATGTGCAGCGCGGTCCAACGGGCCACGTAGGTGGCCCCGCAAGCCGCGGCCAGGGCGCAGAAGTTGAACGGCTCGTCCGGGTTGCCCATGGGCGTGGTGGTGGTCTTGGCCCCGAAGGGCGTGGAGGGGGCCAACTGGCCGCCGGTCATGCCGTAGTTGAAGTTGTTCACGCAGATGATGGTCAGGTCCATGTTGCGCCGGGCGGCGTGGATGAAGTGGTTGCCGCCGATGGCCAACAGGTCGCCGTCGCCGGATGCCACGATCACCGTGCCCTGGGGCCGGGCCAATTTCAGCCCGGTGGCAAAGGGAATCGCCCGGCCGTGGGTGGTGTGGAAGGAGTCCAGGCGGATGTAGCCGGCCATGCGGCCGGTGCAGCCGATGCCCGAGACCACGGCCACGTCCTCGCGGGCCAGGCCGGACTTGGTGATGGCGGCCATGAGCGCGCCGAAGACGATGCCGATGCCGCAGCCCGAGCACCAGATGTGCGGGATGCGCTCGGTGCGCAGCAGGCTGTCGTGGGGGTGGACCGGGGCGGTCTGGGCTAAAGCGTTCATGCCATCTCCTCCACCGCCTGGTCGATCGCGGCCACGATGCGTTTTGGCGAGATGATCGTGCCGCCGGGGTGGCCCACCAGACGCACCTGGCAGCGGCCCTGGGCCAGGCGCTCCAGCTCCAGCACCATCTGGCCCAAGTTGATCTCGGGCATGATCATCACCTTGACCTGGTGGCTGAGCGCGCGGATGAAGTCCTCCGGAAAGGGCCAGGCCACGTTGAGCTTGACCAGGCCCACCCGCCGCCCCGCCGCCCGCGCGGCCAGCACCGCGCCCCGGGCCGAGCGGGCGCTGATGCCGTAGGCCACCACCGCCACCTGGGCGTCGTCCATGAAAAGCGTCTCGTAGTCCAGGATGCGGTCCAGGTTGCGCTGGATCTTGCCCACGATGCGCTCGGTCATCTCCACCTGGGCGGCCGGGGTCATGGTGGGGTAGCCGCGCTCGTCATGGGTGAGCCCGGTGACGTGCATGAAGTAGCCGTCGCCGAAATTTGCCATGGGCGCCACGCCGTCCGGGCCGGGATGGTAGGGCAGGTACTCGGCCTGTGGCACCGTGGGCTTGGCGCGGTCGACGACCTCGATCTGATCGGACGGCGGGATGACCACCCGCTCGTTCATGTGCCCCACCACCTCGTCGGCCATGATCAGCACCGGCAGGCGGAACTGCTCGGAGAGGTTGAAGGCCTTGATGGTGAAGTCGAACATCTCCTGGGGCGAGGCCGGGCAGAGGGCGATGATCTCATAGGGGCCGTGGGAGCCCCAGCGGGCCTGCATCATGTCGCCCTGGCCCACCAGGGTGGGCAGGCCGGTGCTGGGGCCGGCCCGCTGCACGTTGCAGATCACGCAGGGGGTCTCGGTGCACAGGCCCAGGCCGATGTTCTCCATCATCAGCGAGAAGCCCGGCCCGGAGGTGCTGGTCATGGACTTGGCCCCGCCCCAGCTCGCTCCCAGGATGGCGGCCATGGAGGCGATCTCGTCCTCCATCTGGATGAAGACCCCGCCCACCTGGGGCAGGCGCTTGCTCATGCGCTCGGCCACCTCGGTGGCCGGGGTGATGGGATAGCCGCCGAAGAAGCGGCAGCCCGCGGCCAGCGCGCCCTCGCAGCAGGCCTCGTCCCCGTTCATGAAGTGGGTCCCGGTCAGAACCGCTTTTGACGGCACGGCGCTCTCCCTCGACCGGCGTGGGCTACGCCTGGTCGGCCTCGCTGGAGAAGATGGCGAACTCCGGGCAGATGACCTCGCAGAAGTGGCAGTCCACGCACAGCTCCGGCTGGGCCGCCTCGGGATAGTGATAGCCCTTGCGGTTGAACTTGCGGCTCATGACCAACAGCCCGCGCGAGCAATAGGCGATGCAGAACCCGCAGCCCTTGCAGCGGTCCTTGATGACCTCCACCCGGCCGTGAGCGACTTTGACGTCCTTGCTGTCCAGGGGTTCGCGCCAGAATTTCATGGCCTGCTCCGCATGCATGCGTCCGGGGCTGGCGGCGGTTTTTAACGGATTCGCGGCGCGTATTGCTTGCGCTGCCTCCGCGTCCCCGGCCGCCCAGGCCCGGAAATCCCACCGCCGGCCGGGGCCGGCTCGCCAAGATTATCGGGGAGGGGTCGGGCCCCACCCCGTGCGTACTTTCAATAAATTCAAGGGATTGTAGACGATAACCCGTCCGGAGTCAAATAGGCCATAACTGACGGTAATAGCAGTTGATAGGCTCAATTGTCATAACAATTGGCCCGGCTTTTTGCTGCGATTTTTTACGAAAACGCCGCGCTTGCGCGCCGGAGCGCCGGCGGCGCGGCGCGTTAGCGCAACAAATCCATCCCGAACCCCGCCGCGTCCAGGCCTTGCTCCAGCGCCTTCACATCCCCGCCCGCGCCCGCGGCCCAGGCCACCTTGCCGCGCTCCTTGAGGGCCAGCGCCGGGCCCTTGCCGCTCTGCGCGCCGGCGAAGAAGCCCGACTTGTCGCGGTCATAGGCGTACACGAACGACCGGCCCTCGCGCAGGCCCATGGCCACCGCCGGCTCGTTCTTGCCGTCGTGCAGGGATACCAACGCGCCCTGGCCGTCTCGGGCCTGGATCAGCACTTGCGATTGCTGGCGGGAGTCCACAAATGCGAGGCCCGGTTGTTCATTACCTAGCCCGAAAAACAAGCGACCTTTGCCCTGCCGATCGAACATCGCAATGGCGGGGTCCGTTGAATTTCTAATGGCAAGCATCAATTGCTGCTTACCATTACCATCCATAAGGGCGATGGATGGTCCAAATTTCTGGTGGAAGTCAATAACCAACCGTGAGTTATCGTTTTCATCAAGCAATACGAATGACGGGCCTTTGCTCGTACTTGCCAAATAAGCACAGTTCTTTCCATTAGCATCTTTCAAATATAGTGTTGGGTTGCCCTCGTCGAATCCCAAGCCACCTCTATGCGTTCCATTAGCATCAATCAACGCGAAATGCTGAGCAGTAATTGTGGTGGTATCTTTCGCAGCAACGGCGTCACTAGCCACAAGCAATTGCATAACTATTGCACCAACCACAAAAGAAAATAGACACGTAATAAAAACACAGATTATGGTTTGTTTCCTGCCCATGGCGCCCCCCTAATGGAGATAGTATGTTGAAGTCTTTCCTTAGCCAAAAGGCTCTATTTATGTAATAGCTACGTTAACCAAATAATGGAGAGTAGCTATGGCGGACCTGGTTGTTGGTGTTAGGTGTGAAACGAGGAAAGAGTCCTTCGAAGAATCCCAGCGTGAGTTTGAATCCTTTGCGCAAAAGATAGTAGACAAGTGGTCCGCCGCTTGGGACGCGGCCGGCCAGGAAACCATACAGACCTTCGCCGACGTGTTCAAGGCCATGGACCAGGGCGCGGCCGACGCCTTCAAGACCGCCAAGACCACCGCCACCAGCAACCTGAGCGGCGTCCTGTACGAAACGCTCAGCGGCGACCTGGACCAGGCCCGCGACCTCCTGGGCAACTTCGGCGCCGAAATGGGCAAGTCCTTCGAGGGTTTTGGCGAAAAGCTGGCCAAAAGCCTCACCAAGGAACTGTCCGACGGCCTGTTGAACATCGCCCAGGAAATCACCATCGATCCCTTGCTCGACCCTGATTTTTAATTCTTAGCGCAGCAAATCCCTGGTCGCGGCGTCCAGGTCGCCCAACTGTGGCAGGTTCGGCGCAGAGCCGGGGCTGCCCCAGACCGGCGCGCCGGCCGGGTCCAGCACTCCGATCCAGGGTTTGTCGCCGCGCACCCCGGCCACAGCTCGCATCTTTTGCTGCCTATCCATGAAACCCAGCGCACTGCCGTTTGAATCGGCTTGGACGGCAAAACTATCCGTGCCTCTGGCGTTAAAAATACCTAAGCCAAAGGCATCATTTTTCCCATAAGCCATCAAACCTATTTTGCCTGATTCCGTGGATAAAGCTAGCTTGCTGCCACCTTTAAGACCGGCAGAAAGCATCATTTTTAACTTACCAGTTTCATCATTTAGCGTTAGTGATGACGAATTATTGTCGACCGCAAGAGTACTTCGCAACACAGCATTATTATCAAAAACACCAAGCTGAGGGCTATTATCGTTCGACACTTTCACGACAGCGCTACTCTTACCATCATTGCCTATTACCAGTAATTGCGGCTCATCATCGATAAGTCCCAACCCACAACGGATACGGCTGCGCCGATCAAAAAGCTTAAGCATATAATTATCCCCCTCAGACCCCAGCATAATCCTTGGTTTAGATTCATTGTCAAGAAGGATCGTGAATGGTTGGCCGTTATTCAGGCCAGCGCTCAGTAAAATTCCACCGGTGCTTTTATGGAACGTTAAATATGATGAATTTTCTCCCTTGGTTTGTAACATGATAGACGGCTTCCCTTGCGAGCCGCTAACGATCACCACTCCACCGGCATCGTCTGCCATAACTGCAAAGCGTTGATGTCCGTTTGAACCGAATAATTTTATCTGAGGTTGATTGTCAACCATTCCTAAAAGTCCGCGCAGTTTACCAGCGCTGTCAACTATTCTGATAGAGTTTACTTCCAAGTCATTCCCGACAGGAGCAGCAGAAGCGACCAGCGAGGAAAACTGTTGCGAAGTGATGCCGCCGACTATGCCACCCAAGAACATCGCTGCCAATATCGTTATGCGCCAGACCTTAGACATGTAGCCCCCCTTTTTGCTGCTAAAAAACAGTGTAGAAGTTCCATGGAGCCGCGCCGAGCCACTTTGTATTCTGACTCTTGGATCCTAACAGGGAGAGACCATGAGCGAACAATTGACTAAATCAATTAGAATCTCGGTAGAAGTTGACAGACCATCGATTACTGCTGCCCAAAACGAATTAAATAATTTGGCAAAATCTCTTAACCAAAACATCTCTGAAGGCTTAACAAAATTGGGGAGAGAACGTGCCGGTTTATTGAATGAACAAAAAAAGGTCAAAGACGAACTAGAACAAGAAATCGAAGCCAGCGTTAAGAAACTCCAGGATTCTTTCTCCCAGATGTGGGGCAAGGAATGGGATACGGGCTTTGATTCCGTGGGCACGGCCCTGAGCAAGTCCATCACCATGGGTTTCAGCGGCGGCCTCGACCAGGCCAAGCCATTATGGGAAAAGGCCTGGATCGACCTGGCCTCGGTGCCGGAGAAATACCTGGCCAACCTCATCGGCAAGCTGGGCACCAGCCTGCTCGACTCTTTCACCAGTTCCATAGCCAGCGCCGTGCTCAAGCCGCTAGGCGATTCGCTGGGCATCACCTCGCTTTTTAAGGATTCGCTTAGCTCCCTCACCTCCTTCGCCTCCTCCGCCGGCTCCACCGTGGCCGGCTGGCTGGGCATAGCCCCGGCCGCCGGCGGCGCGGCGAGTTAGCGCAACAAATCCATCCCGAACCCCGTCGCGTCTAGGCCCTGTTCCAGTGCCTTCACGTCCCCGCCCGCGCCCGCGGCCCAGGCCACCTTGCCGCGCTCCTTGAGGGCCAGCGCCTGACCCTTGCCGCTCTGCGCGCCGGCGAAGAAGCCCGACTTCTCGCGGTCATAGGCGTACACGAACGACCGGCCCTCGCGCAGTCCCATGGCCACCGCCGGCTCGTTCTTGCCGTCGTGCAGGGAGACGAGCGCGCCTTGGCCGTCGCGCGCCTGGATCAGCACTTGTGATTGCTGGCGGGAATCTAAGAAAGCTAAGCCAGGATTGCCGTTGGACAGGGCCAGGGCAAGACGGCCTTTGCCTTGTTCGTCAAAAAAAGCGACGCTTGGTGAAACACCTCGGTGGAGCGATAACAACAATTGTGGCTTATTATTATTCATCAAACCAACTGTTGGCCCGCTCTCATTGTCCAGCCTCATATATAGTCTCACATTTTTATCTTTATTTTTCATCGCGATATATGGACCATTGTTGGTCAAGATAAAATATGCACGTACGGCTCCATCAGGGTCTTTAAATACCAGCACAGGATTTTCATTCTCATCCAATCCCAGCCCAGCGCGATGGTTTCCCTTGCTGTCCACAAGATCAAAAGAACTGGCTTCTATGCTTTCTTTTACATTAGCTGCTCCTGCTTGGGACAAAATGAAGTTAGCCGATAGCCCGCCTATCAAGCCTACGGCTAAGGTGAATACAATCTGTGTAATATTCTTGCTGAGCATGTTCCCCCCTTTTCTTTTCCATTCGTGTTTTCCTTGAAATTTTTCAATGCAACATTTGCGTGAACCCTCTCCGTTGAAAACTCCAGGCCTAGAAGTAGGCTAATGGTGAATTATTTTTGGAGAGGATCATGAGCACAAGGTATCGGATAGAAGCAGAGGTCGATGAGAATAGCCTAAAAAAGGCTAGCTCAACCCTTAACAATTTCCTCGACAATGTGTCCCAAACTTGGTCCGCCGCCTGGGACGCAGCCGGCCAGGAGACCATCCAGACCTTCGCCGACGTGTTCAAGGCCATGGACCAGGGCGCGGCCGACGCCTTCAAGACCGCCAAGACCACCGCCACCAGCAACGTTGCCACCGCGCCCCGGTCCATTGCTTTGGCCTAGCGCAACAAATCCATGCCGAACCCCGCCGGGTCCAAACCCTGTTCCAGCGCCTTCACATCCCCGCCCGCGCCCGCGGTCCAGGCCACCTTGCCGCGCTCCTTGAGGGCCAGCGCCGGGCCCTTGCCGCTCTGCGCGCCGGCGAAGAAGCCCGACTTGTCGCGGTCGTAGGCGTACACGAACGACCGGCCCTCGCGCAGGCCCATGGCCACCGCCGGCTCGTTCTTGCCGTCGTGCAGGGAGACCAGCGCGCCTTGGCCGTCCCGGGCCTGGATGAGCGCCTGTGATTGCTGGCGGGAATCTAAGAAAGCAAGGCCAGGATTGCCGTCTTTTAATGTTATCGCAAACCTCCCACCGCCATTTTCATCAAAAAAAACCACGGATGGTTCTTTTTGCTTTCGTAAAGTCATAATCATTTGCGGTCGCTTATTATTCATGAATCCGATTGTCGGTCCTCCTTCATTATCCAGCCTGATGTATAATTTTGTATCGCCAGATTTATCGTCGAACGAAATGAACGGTCCCCTGTCCGTAAGAATAAAGAAAGCTCGATTAGAGCCATCTTTATCCTTTAACAATAAAATTGGATTCTCACTCTTGTCTAATCCAAATCCGCCACGATGGTTCCCATCTTTGTCTACCAATGCAAATGATCTTGCTACCAATACATCAGGAATGTTGTTGGTATCTGCCACACTTTGGGTTTTACTCGGCCCAGCCCAAAATATGACCGTAGCTATGACAGCAGTTAACACAAAGAGTTTGGATGCAATGGTTTTCATGTGATCCCCCCTTGGGATAGGCTATAAACGTGAAATCACTTCATGAAACAATTCGCAGTACGAAATGCAGCTAAATTGGTAGCCTTTTTCCAGCCAGTTACATGGGAGCATTAAAATGAAATACAGTTTGGAAGTTGAGGCTGCTGTAAAGGAACAATCTTTTGACAATGCTGCGAAAGAAACCCAGGAACTATTAGATAAAATTGTCGAGCGCTGGTCCGCCGCCTGGGACGCGGCAGGCCAGGAAGCCATACAAACCTTCGCCGACGTGTTCAAGGCCATGGACCAGGGCGCGGCCGACGCCTTCAAGACCGCCAAGACCACCGCCACCAGCAACCTGAGCGGCGTCCTGTACGAATCGCTCAGCGGCGACCTGGACCAGGCCCGCGATCTCCTGGGCAACTTCGGCACCGACATGGGCAAGGCCTTCGAGGGCTTTGGCGAAAAAATGGCCAAAAACCTCACCAAGGAGCTGGCCGACGGCTTGGCCAACGTCGCCCAGGAACTCACCTTAAACCCCGTGCTCGACCTGCTGGGCCTGAACCTGGGCTCCGGCGGCAAGGGCGGCAACGCGGTGTCCACGCTCACGGGCGCGGGCGTCAAGGCGACCGGCTTGCTCAACGGCAACGGCCCCGGCCTGATTTCCCAACTCCTGCTGGGCGGCGGCAAGGGCGCGTCGGGCGGATTCTTCGACGCCCTCTCCAGCGGGGCCAGCTTCAGCGAGGCCCTGGATTTTGCCGGGATCACCGGCCAGGGCGGCATCGTGGATGCGGTCATCTCAGGCGTTTCCAGCATCTTCGGCGGCGGCGCAGCCGCCGGCAGTGCCGGAGCTGCCGGCGCGGCTGCGGCCGGGGCTGGCGCTGCCGGCGCGGGTGCGGCTGGATGGACCGGCAGCTTCGCCGCCGACATGGGCGCGGAATTAGCGGCCATGGGCGCCGAGGGCGCCGCGGGCGGCTCCAGCCTTTTGGGCACCGGCTTCATGTCCAGCGCCCTGCCGGCCCTGGGCGTGGTCGCCCTGCCCGAGATCATGTCCCAGATCTTCGGCACGCCCGGCCCCATCGAGGTCATCGGCGACATCTTCAGCGGCGAGGGCGGCCACACCCAGGAATCGGCCCTGGCGTACGTCAAGGCGGACATGGAATACCTGGTGCGGGCCACCCAGGACCTGCAACAGTCCATGGAAAATGCGGCGCTGGGGGCGGAGAACTTCGGGGCGGGGATGCTGACGTCCATGAGCCCGGCCACCCAGGAGATGCAGCGCCTGGCCGACCTGGCCGGGCTGGGCAACGACGGGCTCACGGCCATGGTGGATTCGCTGGACCCACTGCAGGCCAAATGGATCGAGGCCAGCAGTGTGCTGGGCCTGGCCGAGGACGAGCTGGGCAGGATGGGCTCCGTGCTGCACGAGAACAATGAGTTCCTCTTCGGCGGCATCAGCCAGACCGAGGCCTACAGCGGGAGGGTAGCACAACTGGCCGAGGCTTTGAAGCTCCCAGAGGCGGCCACCGCCAGCCTGATCAAGACCAGCGACGGCCTTCTGGCCCAATGGAAGGCAGGCGAGATCGGCGCGGAGCAGGTGGGTGCGACGCTCAAGGAGGCCTTCGCCAAGGCCCTGGCCCAGGTGACGGCCGACGGCGAGGTGACCACCGAGCACATGCGCGCCCTGGCCGAGGCCATCCGCTCCATCCCGGCCGAGTGGACCAGCGTGGTCAACGTGGTCTACCAGCAGCAGGGCGAGCAGCCGGTGATGCACTGGGGCGGGCGGGTGATGCACTCCGGCGGCTGGATCGGCCAATTGCCCCGCTTCCACTCCGGGGCCCAGGTGACCAGCCTGGCCCGGGATGAGGTGCCCATCATCGCCCGCCGGGGTGAATACGTGGTGCGCGCCGAGAGCGTCAGCGCGGCCAGCCTGCCCTGGCTCGCCGCGCTGAACCAGACCGGCCGGGTGCCCGAGGCGGCCGCCGCACCGGCGGTGAACCTGCACCTGGAGGTGCACGGCAACATCCTGGGCGGCGAGGACAACCTGGAGGAGTTGGCCCGGATCATGGAGCGCAAGCTGCGCGAGCTCCAGGCCGGGCGCTGGGCCGCCTAGCCGCCAGGTGATTTTTTGGCAAATAAGTGCATGAGCCCGAGGGTTTGTGTTATGGTGGACAAGCGGACGGAGACTGGGGATGCCCGCCCGCGGGGAAGCGGTGCCACCCACCGGGACTGGGGCCGGGGGCCGATCTTCCCGCCGCGGCCCGATGGGGAGATCGCCTATGGAGGCCGGTATGCCGGCGCACCAAGACGAACACGGCTTTTTGGACAGCGTCTTGGCCATTGCCGAGGACCTGATCCAAATTCACGACCTATCGGCCCTGCTGGACAAGATCCTCTCCGAGGCCCGGCGCTTCACCCGCGCCGACGCCGGCTCCATCTTCCTGGTCACCGGCGACAACCTCCAGTTCAGCTACGTGCACAACGACACCCTGTTCACCAGCCAGAACAGCCACAAGTACCTCTACCAGGACCTGACCATCCCCATCGACCAGACCTCGCTGAGCGGCTTCGTGGCCGCCACCGGCCAGTCGCTCAACATCCCCGACGCCTACGAGATTCCGCCCACGGTGCCCTATGGCTTCAACCGCTCCTTTGACCAGAGCAGCGGCTACCGCACCCGTTCGGTGCTGGTGGTGCCCATGCGTACCAGCCGGGGCCGCATCGTGGGCGTGCTGCAGATCATCAACGCCCACGACCAGGACGGCCAGCCGGGGCTCTTCAGCGAGCGCGAACAGGGCTATGTGACCTTTTTCGCCAACAACGCCGCCATCGCGGTGGAGCGGGCGCTGATCACCCGCGAACTGATCCTGCGCACCGCCCGCATGGCCGAGCTGCGCGACCCCAAGGAGACCGGGGCCCACGTCAACCGGGTGGGGGCCTACTCGGCCGAGATCTACGAGCGCTGGGCCCGGGACCACGGCATCAGCGACGATGAGATCAAGAAGCAGAAGGACCTGCTCCGGGTGGCGGCCATGCTCCACGACGTGGGCAAGGTGGCCATCAGCGACCTGATCCTCAAGAAGCCGGGCAAGCTGGACGACGACGAATTCGCCATCATGAAGTTCCACACCGTCTACGGCGCGCAGTTGTTCAGGAACTCCACCTCGGAGCTGGACACCGTCAGCCTGGAGATCGCCCTGAGCCACCACGAGCGCTGGGACGGCCGCGGTTATCCGGGCTATATCGAGGACATCCACGCCCCGGTGGTTAACCTGGGGCCGGGCATCAGCGGGGAGCGGATACCGCTCTTCGCCCGGGTGGTGGCCCTGGCCGACGTCTACGACGCGCTGATCTGCCGCCGGGTCTACAAGTCGCCCTGGCCCGAGGAAAAGGTCCTGGAAGAGATCACGGCCAGCTCGGGCAGCCATTTCGACCCCGCGGTGGTCGAGGCCTTCTTCGCCATCTACGACGTCATCGGCTCCATCCGGGAGCGCTATCCCGACGAGGCATGAACCCGCCCGGCCCTGCCCAACCCGGCCGCACCCGGCCGCGCCGCACGGTCTGGCTCCTGGCCTTGGCCCTGCTGGCCGGCGGCTGCCTGGCCCCGCGGCCCTTTGACGAGGCCGCCTGGCGCCGCCAGGTGGCGGCCCAGGACCCGGCCGCGCTCATGGCCCCCCACTACGACCCGGCCACGGGCGAATACTTCAACCCCTGGCTGCGCCAGGACCGGGCCTGGTCGGATCTGTGGCGCTGGCTGCTCAGCGCCAACAGCACCCCGGCCGGCACCCCGGACCAGGGCGCGCCGGTGGTCGCCAACTCCGGGGACTACCTGGCCGATCCGGCCGCCCCGCCCAGCCTGACCTGGATCGGCCACGCCACCTACGCCCTGCAATGGGGCGGGCCGGTGGTGGTCACCGACCCCTTTTTCGGCCCCCGCGCGGCCATCGTCTCCCGCCGGACGCCGCCGGCCTTCGGGCCGGAGAAGATACCCACCGGCGCGGTGGCGCTGATCAGCCACAACCACTACGACCACCTGGACAGCGACAGCGTGGCCGCCCTGGGCTCCCGGGTGCGCTTCCTTTGCCCCCTGGGCCTGGCCGGTCTACTAAAGGATACGGGGGCCAAGGACATCCGGGAGCTGGACTGGTGGCAGAGCGTGGAGATAGACGGCACCCGCTTCACCTGCCTGCCCGCCCAGCACTGGTCGCGCCGCTTCGGCCAGGGCGTCAACCAGAGCCTGTGGTGCGCCTGGCTCGTGGAGCGCGACGGCCGCAAGGTCTTCTACGGGGCTGATTCGGGCTATTTCGTGGGCTTCAAGGAGTTCGGCCGGCGCTGGCCGGGCATTGATATCGCCCTGATGCCGGTGGGGGCCTATCTGCCGCGCTGGTTCATGCACTACGCCCACATGGACCCGGCCGAGGTCATGGCCGCCAGCGTGGACCTGGGGGCCAAGGTGGTGGCGCCCACCCAGTGGGGCGTGCTCAAGCTGGGCGACGAGCCCGCCGCCTGGCCGGCCGCGGCCCTGGCCCAGGCCGCCCAGGCCCGGCCGGACTGGCGGGGCCTGCTCGCCGTCATGCCGGTGGGCGGGCGCATCCACCTGGACGGCCGGCCCTTCGCGCCCTGATCCGCCCCCGCCGGGGGCCGCGGCCGGGCCGGATCCGGCAACGGGACGGCACAAGCATCCCATAGCCTTTTGCCTTGTTTTGCGGTAGGATGCGGGCATGATCAAGAAAATGCTAATTAACGCCATGGACCCCGAGGAACTGCGCGTGGCGCTGGTGGAGGACGGCCGCCTGGAGGCCTTCTACGTCGAGACCGCCGCCAAGGAGCAGACCCGGGGCAACATCTATAAGGGCGTGGTCGTCAACGTGGAGCCCAGCCTGCAGGCCGCCTTCGTGGACTACGGCATGCCGCGCCACGGTTTCCTGCAGATCACCGACGTGAACCCCGAGATTTATCCCGCCGGCAAGGCCACGGACAAGGGCCTGCCGTCCATCCAGGAGGTCCTGCGCAAGGGCCAGGAGATCCTGGTGCAGGTGGTCAAGGAGGAGACCGCCACCAAGGGCGCGGCGCTCACCACCTATTTCTCCATTCCCGGCCAGTCCCTGGTGCTCACCCCCGGCCGCGACCACCACGGCGTGAGCCGCAAGATCGAATCCGACACCGAGCGCAACCGGCTCAAGGAAATCCTGGAAGAGCTCAAGCTGGCCCCGTCCCTGGGCATCATCTCCCGCACCGCCAGCGAGGGGCGCAGCAAGCGCGACCTGCTGGCCAACGCCCGGCTCCTGCTGCGCCTGTGGGAGGACATCCAGAAACGCGGCAAGGAGGCCAAGGCCCCGGCCCTGATCCATCGCGAGGAGGAGCTGGCCGTGCGCACGGTGCGCGACCTGTTCACCAGCGAGGTCAGCGAGGTGCTGGTGGACGACTCCGAGGTCTTCGCGCGCCTCGAAGAATTCGTGGGCCTGGTCAACCCCCGGCGCAAAAAGGCCCTGAAGCTCTACCGCGACAAGCGCCCCATCTTCAGCAAATACGACATCGAGCAGCAACTGGAGAGCGTCTACCAGCCCACGGTGCCGCTTAGGTGCGGCGGCTCCATTGTCATCAGCCCCACCGAGGCCCTGGTGGCGGTGGACGTGAACTCCGGCAAGGCCATCAAGGGCAAGGAGATCGAGGAGACCGCCCTGACGGTGAACCTGGAGGCGGCCGGCGAGATCGCCCGCCAGTTGCGCCTGCGCGACCTGGGCGGGCTGATCGTCATCGATTTCATAGACATGCGCGACCGCAAGCACCAGAACGAGGTGCAGAAACAGCTTAAGGACGAGCTGAAGAAGGACAAGGCCAAGGTCACCGTGGGGCGCATCAGCCGCTTCGGCCTGCTGGAGCTATCCCGCCAGCGCATCCGCCCGCCCATCGATTTCGGCTCCACCCGGGCCTGCCCCCACTGCCAGGGCCGGGGCCTGGTGCGCACCACCGAGGCCCTGGGCCGCATGGTGCTGCGCAACCTGGCCCGCAAGCTGGGGCGCAACGAGCCCGGCTGGCGCCTGCGCCTGAACCCGGAGCTGGCCCACTGGCTGGTCAACGCCAAGCGGGCCGACCTGGCCGACCTGGAGGCCCGGGCCGGCACCTCCCTGGAGGTGGTGGCAGCCCCCGGCCTGGGCCCGGAGGACCAGCACCTGGAGCGGGTGGACCTGGCCTGGGCCCCGGTCCCGGCCGAGGCCCCCCGCAGCGAGCGCCCGGCCCCGGCCCGGCCGGCCGAGTGCGAGACCCGCCCGGCCAAACCCGCGCCGCCCAAGCCGGCCCCGGCCAAGCCCGCGCCGGTCAAGGAGCCCAGCCCGCCCATCGGCGAGCTGGTGGCCGAGGGCGGACCCGAGGACCTCAAGGCCCCGGCCAAGAAGCGCCGCAGCCGCCGCCGCAAGCCCAAGGCCGCCCCAGGGGCCGCCCCGGCCGCCGAGGCGGCCGATGGGACCGCCGCGGCTTTGGCCCCGGTCCCCGCGCCCGAATCCGAGGACCGGGCGGCCGCCCCTGCCCCGGCCCCGGAGCTGGACCCCGGCCCGGAGGCCGGGGAGCCCGGCCAAGGCCCGGAGCCGGACGAGGCCGGCGAGGCTGGCGAGGCCGGCGAGGCCGCCGCCCGCAAACGCCGTGGCCGCCGCCGCTCCGGCAGCGCCCGCCGCCGGGCCAAGAAATTGGCCGCCCAGCGCCAGAACGAGGCCCCGGAAGGGGCCCCGGACGAGGCCCCGGACGAGGCCCCTGAGGACTGAGCCGGGCCTTTTCCCCGAGCAATCCCATCTCTTACCTTGCCCAAGCGCCGCCAGGGCTGCCGCAGGCGCCTCCCGCCGGGGGGTGGCTGTGGCCTAGCTTGTGACGGCCATTACATTTTTCTTGACACTCACCTGCGGAAAATATTACAAGGACTTGACCCCCAAAAATTCCGGCGGGCGCGTGGCCGGGTAGGGCATCTGGGCCGTATGGGGGGCCCAGGCACACCGGGCACTCAACTGCGAGCGAATACTGAACGGGGTCAGCCTTCTAGCTACTTTGTTCCGACCTGCACAAGGGCGGGGACCGGCTTGCGAAAGCCGGCCGGTCGGTGCTCAAAGGCCTTGGTGGGGACCGTAAGTCAAGGAGGTGCGAGGCTTTTCGGTTGGTTTTCGGGCCGTTAAGCGGCCCAGTGACCGGGTTAGTAAAGTGGGTTAGTAAAGTAGGTTGTAAAACTGCAACCAAACACCCAATGGAGGAACTGAATGCCAAGCTTCGTAATCGTTGAGAAGTGCGATGGCTGCAAAGGTCAAGACAAGACCGCTTGCATGTACATCTGCCCGAACGACCTGATGGTCCTGGACAAGGACGGCAGCGCGGGCTACGGTGTGATGAAGGCCTGGAACCGCGACCCCGCCTGGTGCTGGGAGTGCTACAACTGCGTGAAGATCTGCCCCCAGCAGGCGATCGACGTCCGCGGCTACGCCGACTTCGTGCCCATGGGCGCCAGCGTGGTTCCGTTGCGCGGCTCCCAGGACATCATGTGGACCATCAAGTTCCGTGACGGCTCGGTGAAACGTTTCAAGTTCCCCATCCGTACCACGGCTGAGGGCGCGGCTGAGCCTTTGGGCGGTTTCGCGGCGGGTGATGGCGACATCAACAGCGTCAACCTGATGTCCGAGCCCGCTTCCTGCGGCCAAGACAAGCTGCCCACCCTGTAGGCACGGAAGGAGAAGAAACACATGGCTAATTGGGAAACCGTAGAGGTCACCACCGACCTTCTGATCTGCGGCGGCGGCATGGCCGCGGCTGGCGCGGCGGTCGAGGCTGCTTACTGGGCCAAAAAGAACGGTCTGAAGGTCACCCTGGTCGATAAGGCCGCCTTCACCCGTTCCGGCGCCGTGGCCATGGGCCTGAGCGCCATCAACGAGTACATCGGCTACGGCCGAGGCGAGAACACCTGCGAAGAGTACATCAAGTACGTCCGCCAGGACCTGATGGGCATCGCCCGTGACGACCTGGTCTACAACATCGCCCGCCACGTCGACAGCTCGGTGCACCTGTTTGAAAAATGGGGCCTGCCGATCTGGACCGACGAAAACGGCAAGTACGTCCGTGAAGGCCGTTGGCAGATCATGATCAACGGCGAGTCCTACAAGGTGATCGTGGCCGAGGCCGCCAAGAACGCCATGAGCGAGGGCGGCTTCGACATCATCGAGCGCGTCTTCATCGTCGGTCCGATCATGGACGGCGATCGCGTGGCTGGCGCCTACGGCTTCAGCACCCGCGAGGACAAGTTCTACGTGTTCAAGGCCAAGGCCGTCTGCGCCATGATGGGCGGCGCCGTGCACGTGTTCCGTCCCCGCAGCGTGGGTGAGGGTCTGGGCCGCTCCTGGTACCCGCCCTTCAACAGCGGCTCCACCGCTTGCTTCACCATCCTGGCCGGCGCCGAGATGACCTGCCAGGAGATCCGCTTCATCCCCGTGCGCTTCAAGGACGCCTATGGTCCGGTCGGCGCCTGGTTCCTGCTCTTCAAGAGCCGCGCCACCAGCGCCAGCGGTGGTGAGTACATGGTGACCCGCAAGGCCGAGCTCCAGAACTGGGCTCCCTATGGCCTGGTGAAGCCGATCCCGGCCAACCTGCGCAACTACCTCGGCATGCTCGACGTCGAGGCCGGCCTGGGTCCGTTGTACATGGAGACCGCCGAGGCCATCGGCAACATCGCCAACCAGTACAAGGACGACGAGAAGGCCTTCAAAAAGAAGATGAAGGCCCTGGAGTCCGAGGCTTGGGAGGACTTCCTGGACATGACCGTGTCCCAGGCCATCCTCTGGGCCGCCAGCAACATCTATCCTGAGAAGAGCCGCTCCGAGATCGCCGCTTGCGAGCCCTACTTCATCGGTTCGCACTCCGGCGGCTCCGGCGCCTGGGTCTCCGGCCCCGAAGACCTGAACACCCCCTACAAGTGGGGCTACGGCAACATGACCACGGTGAAGGGCCTGTTCTCCGCGGGCGACGGCACCGGCGCCAGCAGTCACAAGTTCTCCAGTGGCTCCCACGCCGAGGGCCGTTTCGCCGCCAAGCAGGCGATCCGCTTCATCCTGGACAACAACAACCTGCCCAACGTGGCCGGCGTCGACGAGCTGAAGGCCAAGTGCCTGAAGCCCATTGATCTGTATGCCGACACCGCCAAGTTCACCACCGACCCCATGATCAACCCGAACTACGTCCTGCCGATGTCGTTCATGTTCCGCCTCCAGAAGATCATGGACGAGTACGCCGGTGGCGTGGTCTCCGGCTTCAAGACCAGCAAGGCCCTGTGCGAGCGCGGCCTCGAGCTGATCGTGATGCTGAAGGAAGACGCTGAGAAGCTGGGCGCCAAGGATCGTTATGACCTGGAGCGCTGCTGGGAGAACTACCACCGCATGTGGCAGGCCGAAGCCCACCTGCGCACCATCCTCTTCCGCGAGGAGACCCGTTGGCCCGGCTACTACTTCCGCGCCGACACTCCCAAGATGGATGACGCCAACTGGAAGTGCTTCGTGAACTGCACTTACAAGAATGGCGAGTGGGAGTTCAAGAAGGTGCCCGTGGTGCCCTTGACCGACTGATAGCCATGCCGTGACGAGATACTCCAGGCGCCGCATGGCGCCTGGAGTTTTTTGCCCGCCCCGGAGGCGGCCGCTTCCGGGGCGGACAAAAAACCGGCGGCGGCAGGATTTAGACCGCTGCGAATGGCCTTGCGCCGCGCCTGGCAGGCCGGTTTTGCTGGACGCGGCCAGGCAAGATTGAGTATGATGGCGCAGTTTGCCCTTAGTCTGGTTCTGCCTGTGGGCAGTCAAGGTTAGCCGAGTCGCCCGGCCGCCGGGACTGGCGCCGCAAGACGGCCCGGCGGGTTGCCCGGGCGCATTTATAAACCGTCAAAGAGGCCCTTCGGCCGGGTTGCCGCCTGGCGCACGGGGGCCAAAACGTAGTTCAGCCCATCCCGCGGCGCCGGGGCGCCCTCCGGCGATATGCGGCGGCCCCGGCCGCCGGCGGCCGGGAGCGGGCGGGCGCTCAACGGCGCGGATAAACTACCTCGGAGGTGTCTAAGATGTCGGATGAAACCAAGAAAGCCATCCTGGTGGTGGGTGGGGGCATGAGCGGAATTTCCGCCGCCCTGGAGGCCGCCGAGGCGGGCTACCAGGTGGTGCTGGTGGAGAAGAACGCCTATCTGGGCGGCAGGGTCGCCCAGTTGCACCAGTACTTCCCCAAGCTCTGCCCGCCCTATTGCGGTCTTGAGATCAACTTCAAGCGCATCAAGAGCAACCCGCGCATCACCTGCCACACCATGGCCGAGGTGACCGGCATCGAAGGCGCCCCCGGCGACTTCACGGTCCAGGTCAAGGTGAACCCGCGCTACGTCAACGAAAAGTGCACCGCCTGCGGCAAGTGCGCCGAGGCGGTCAGCGCCACCATCACCAACCCCTTCAACTACGGCCTGGACCAGATCAAGGCGGCCTACCTGCCCCACGACCTGGCCTATCCCCAGCGCTTCGTCATCGACCCCAGCATCGCCGGCGGCGAAGAGGGCCAGAAGGCCGCGGCCGCCTGCCCCTACGGCGCGGTGGATCTGGCCGACCAGGGCCAGGAGCTGAGCCTGAACGTGGGCGCGGTGGTCTGGGCCGCGGGCTGGACCCCCTACGACCCCAGCAAGATCGAGTACTACAACTTCGACCAGAGCCCCAACATCATCACCAACGTGATGTTCGAGCGCCTGGCCGCGTCCAACGGCCCCACCGGCGGCGCCATCCAGCGCCCCGGCGACGGCGCCGCGCCCAAGAAGGTGGCCTTCATCCAGTGCGCGGGCTCCCGCGACGAGAACCACCTGCCCTTCTGCTCCTCGGTCTGCTGCCTGGCCAGCCTCAAGCACACCACCTACGTGATGGAGAAGCTGCCCGAGGCCGAGATCACCATCTACTTCATCGACATCCGGGCCATGGACCGCAACGAGGACTTCTACACCAAGGTCAAGGCCGCGGAGAAGGTTAACTTCGTCAAGTCCAAGATCGCCCTCATCACCCCCCAGGCCGACGGCAGCCTGATCCTGGAAGGCGAGAACACCGCCACCGGCGAGCGCTTCAAGGCCGAGCACGACCTGGTGGTGCTGGCCACCGGCATGCAGCCCAACACGGCCCTGGAGCAGATTCCCTTTGATGTGGCCTACGACCCCTACGGCTTCGTCACCTCCGGCCAGGCCATCATCGGCGTGGGCACGGTGCGTCGGCCCAGTGAGGTGGTCACCTGCGTTCAGGACGGCACGTCCGCGGCCCTGAAGGCCATCCAGGCGGTCAGGAGGTAACGAATCATGAGCAAGAAAATCTGTGGTTACATCTGCAAGGGCTGCGGCATCGGCGACGCGCTGGACGTGGCGGCCCTTAAAAAGGCCGGCGGCGAACAGGGCGTGAAGGAGTACAAGGAGCACGACGTGCTCTGCTCCCCCGAGGGCGTGGCCATGATCCAGGCCGACGTGGACGCCGGCACCAACGGTATCTTGATCTGCGCCTGCTCGGCCCGGGCCAAGACCGCCGAGTTCAGCTTCGGCAGCCAGGTGGTCATGGAGCGGGTCAGCCTGCGCGAGCAGGTGGCCTGGGCCGCGGCCGACGCCGAGGAGGACGACCGCCAGATGCTGGGCGACGACTACATGCGCATGGGCGCGGTGAAGCTCAGCAAGTCCGAGGCCCCCACCCCCTTCCAGTTGGAGGGCGAGGTGGCCAAGGCGGTGCTGGTGGTGGGCGGCGGCGTCAGCGGGCTCAACGCGGCCATCGCCGCGGCCGAGGCCGGCAGCCAGGTCTACCTGGTGGAGAAGGAGCCCGAGTTGGGCGGCTTCTTGCGCAACGTCCACAAGCTGGGCCCCCAGACCGCGCCCTACCGCGAGCTGGAGGACAACCCCCTGGCCAAACTGGTGGAGAAGGTCGGCGGCATCGAGTCCATCAAGGTCATCACCGGCGCCACCGTGGACAAGACCGAGGGCGCGCCGGGCAACTTCACCGTGAGCCTGAGCAACGGCGAGAGCCTGCGGGCCGGCGCCGTCATCCAGGCCACCGGCTGGACCCCCTATGACCCCGAGAAGCTGGCCGGTGAGCTGGCCTACGGCACGAGCCCCAACATCGTGACCAACGTGCAGTTCGAGCAGATGGCCAAGGACGGCAAGCTGGATGGCGTGGGCAGCATCGCCTTCATCCAGTGCGCCGGCTCCCGCGACGCCAACCACCTGCCCTACTGCTCCGCCTTCTGCTGCCTGGTCTCCTGCAAGCAGGCCATGTACGTCAAGGCGGCCAACCCCGAGGCCAGCGTCTACGTCATCTACAAGGACCTGCGCACCCCCAGCCAGAGCGAGGAGGTCTATCGCGAGGCCCAGCGCCAGGGCGTGATCTTCATCCGCCGCGACGAGACCTACCCCACCATCAGCGGCTCGGACAAGCTCAACCTCGAGACCATGGACGTGCTGCTCAACGAGAAGGTGAGCATCGAGGAGCTGGACCTGGTGGTGCTGGCCACGGGCATGAAGCCCAACAACCCCAAGGTGGTCGAGGCGCCCCTGGTGGCCTTTGGCGAGGACCAGGAAAAGGCCAAGAAGCTGGTGGAGGAGGCCAAGGCCCAGACCGAGGACTGGTCGGTGCTCAACCTGGACTACCGCCAGGGGCCGAACCTGCCCACCCTCAAGTACGCCATGCCCGACAGCCACTTCATCTGCTTCCCATACGAGACCCGCCGCACCGGCATCTACACCTCGGGCACGGTGCGCCGTCCCATGCGCATCACCCAGGCCCAGGACGACGGCGTGGGCGCGGCCATGAAGGCCATCCAGGCCATCCGGGCCGCCGAGGCCGGCTGCGCGGTGCACCCCCGCAGCGGCGACGAGACCTACCCCGAGTTCGCCATGCAGCGCTGCACCCAGTGCAAGCGCTGCACCGAGGAATGCCCCTTCGGCGCCATCAACGAGGACGAGAAGGCCAACCCGCTGCCCAACCCCACCCGCTGCCGCCGCTGCGGCGTGTGCATGGGCGCCTGCCCCGAGCGCATCATCAGCTTCAAGAACTACTCCGTGGACATCGTCGGCAGCCAGATCAAGGCCATCGAAGTGCCCGAGGAGGACGAGGAGAAGCCCCGCGTGGTGGCCCTGGTCTGCGAGAACGACGCCCTGCCGGCCGTGGACATGGCCGCGCGCCTGGGCAAGACCTGGTCCTCTTTCGTGCGCTTCATCCCGGTGCGCTGCATGGGCTCGGTCAACCTGGTCTGGATCGCCGACGCGCTCAGCAGCGGCATTGACGGCCTGATCCTGATGGGCTGCCGCCGCGGCGACGACTACCAGTGCCACTTCATCAAGGGCTCGGAGCTGGCCAACGTGCGCATGAGCAAGGTCTCCGAGACCCTGCAGCGCCTGGTGCTGGAGAGCGACCGCATCAAGGTGGCCGAGGTGGGCATCACCGACGCCGACAAGGTGGCCGGGCTCATCGCCGAGTTCATGGAGACCATCGACACGGTGGGACCCAACCCCTACAAGGGCTTCTAGCAACCCGTCCGGGGGGCCGCCCGCTGGCGGCCCCCCGGATTTTGCCGAACCTCGCACGTTATTTCGTATAACCGTCCGCTGGTCGAGGCTTGACCCAGGCCGGGGACGACGGCTCAGACAAGCCGGTGTTAGTCGACCACCGGTCGGCCCGCAACGGCCGCGACAACACCTACCAGTAGAGTGAGGTTGCCCATGGACTACAACCAGACCTTTGCCAAAGAGGTTTACGAGAAGGTAGACTCAGGGGCCGAGATCAAGGTCTGCATGCAGTGCGGCGTCTGTGGCGCCACCTGCCCCTTGCGCGGGGAGATGAAATACGGCCCGCGCCAGATCTGGTCGCTGATCCGCGCCGGCCGCCGCGACGAGGTGCTGAACAACCCCGACATCATGCTGTGCACCTCCTGCTACACCTGTAAGGTGCGCTGCCCCCGCGGGGTGCCCATCATCGACGTGATGCACGGCCTGGCCCACTACGCGCTGGCCCAGGGCATCGTCCCCCGGGCGGAGACGGCCAAGTTCGGCAAGGTTTTCTGGGCCGGCATCTATGACACCGGCCGCATCGACGAGTCGGTGGTGCCGCTCAAATACTGCCTGGCGGACGGCCTGGTGGCCGGAATCAAGAAAAGCTTGTCCATGATGGACATCGGCATGGCGCTCTTGAAAGCCAAGCGCATGAAGCCCAAGCTTTTCATCCCGCCCAACATCACCATCCCCGGCAGCCATAAGATCAAGGGCCTCAAGGAGTTCCAGCGCATGCTGGACAAGGCCGCCAAACTCGAACCGGCAAAGGAGGACTAGCGTGGACTACTTCCTCTACTACGGTTGCTCCCTGGAAGCCGGCGGCTCCCACTACATGATCAGCACCGAGGCGGCGGCCAAGGCCCTGGACATCAAGTTCCACGAGATCGAGGACTGGAACTGCTGCGGCGCCTCCATCGCCTACATCGGCGGCAACGAGATGCAGTCCATCGTGCTCAACGCCCGCAACCTGGCCTTGGCCGAGGCCCAGGGCGGCTATGACATCGTGGCGCCCTGCTCCTCGTGCTACATCATGCTAAACAAGGTCAACCGCCGCCTGCAGACCGAGCCCAAGCTCCTGGCCCAGGTCAACGAGATCCTGGCCGAGGGCAACCTGAAGTACACCGGCAAGGCCAAGGCCCGCCACCTGCTGGACGTGCTCTACCACGACATCGGCGTGGCCAAGATCAAGGCCGCGGTTAAAAGCCCCCTGAAGGGCCTGAAGGTGGCCGCCTACTACGGCTGCCAGACCACCCGGCCCTTTGGCGAGTACGACTCCATGGAGAACCCCCGCACCCAGGACGCCATCCTGGCCGCGCTGGGGGCCGAGGTCGTCGAGTTCGGCCAGCGGGTCAAGTGCTGCGGCTCGGGCATCTTCCTGACCGAGATCGACAAGTGCGCCTTCCTGGTCAAGGACATCATCGAGGGCGCGGCGGCCGGCGGGGCCGCCATGATCTCCACCGCCTGCCCCATGTGCCAGATGAACCTGGAGATCTACCAGTCGCGCGTCAACCAGATCACCAGCGCCAACCTCAAGATGCCGATCCTGTTCGTCACCCAGCTCATGGCCCTGGCCTTTGGCCAGGACAAGAACAGCGCCGCGGCCCTGGACCACCTGGTGGTTCCGGCCACCGAGGCGTTGCGCGCCGTGGGGGCGTGATTATCATATAAGGCATGGATCGCGGCCTGCGCCGGGGGTTGCCTCCTCCGGCGCAGCGTTTTACTAAACCATGCCTGCTCCCTGGGGAGCAGCCCGGACATACTGCTCCCGCCTTGACCGCTGGCGGCGCCGGGTCGAGCGTTTTCGGAGGACATCATGAGCGAGACGGACAAGACCATCTGCCCCCACTGCGGCCAGAAGATGAGCAAGTGGGAGTCCCCGGCCACCTATAGCTGGGGCAGCGAAATCCAGTGGATCTGCTTCAACGACGAGTGCGGCTACTACCAGCGGGGCTGGGACCACACCTTCAAGACCATCGGCGTCAAAGCCAGCTACCGCCACCGTTATGACCCCAACACCGGCCAGACCGGGCCCTTCCCGGTCAACACCCCCAACGCCGGCAAGGACACCATCTTAGCCGAATAATACCCACCCCGCCGGCTCCGGGTCCGCACGCGGGCCCGGAGCCGGCGGCGCAAGCCCGCCGCGCGCGGGGTGGCCCAGCGGAAAGCGCCATGGACCCCAGCAAGATCGACCGCAACGCCCCCTGCCCCTGCGGCAGCGGCAAAAAATTCAAGCGATGCCACCTGGGCCGCGAGGCCGAGCTCACCGCCGACATGACGGCCCAGCGCATCAACATGGACCCCTACGAGGCGGCCAAGCTGATTCTGGAGCTGCCGGCCTGCGCCAACGCCCAGGCCTGCCAGCAGGCCGCCAGCGTGGCCATCGTCAGCCCGGCCGGCAAAACCTACCAGGTCAAGCTGGTGGACCTGCAGGCCTACCTGGACCTGGGCCTGTTTGGCCAGGAATCAGCCCCGGCCGGCGCGGGCGGGCTTTTGATCAACCCCCAGAAGACCAAGCTGCTGGCCCCCGGCCTCATCTTCGTGGCCATGAGCCCGGAGGCCGACGCCTCCACCCTGGTCCACCAACTGGCCCACGCCGCCGACCTCGTCAAGGGCTCCTGCCTGGCCCCCGGCCGGGGCAAGGCCCTGTCCTACGAGACCGAGCTGCCCCTGGAGATCCTGGAGCACCCCCAGGAGTTCGGCGAGCTGCTCCTGGAGATCAGCCAGCAACTGGGCGTGGAGCTGGACGCCGAGGACGAGATCGTGGCCATCCTGGCCCGGCGCCAGTTGCTCCTGCCCGGCAAGCTGTTGGCCCAGGGCCAGCGCGAGGCCCTGACCGAGGCGGCCGAGAAGGCCATGCGCTATTTGCGCGAGAACCAGGACGAGATCGACGCCCGCATCCGCGGCCGCCAGGGCTACCTGGGCCGCCAGGGCTAACCGCCCGGCCCCG
>JAZDHW010000285.1:0-6370 GCA_043805555.1 Pseudomonadota bacterium | reverse complement strand
AGGCCGCGGCGGGGGCGGCCGGGGGCGCTGGCGAGGGGGTCGCCGGGCCGGCCTGGTGGAATTGGGCCACGGCGCTGGGCGGGAACTGCGCCGGGTCCGGGGCCCAGCCGGGGTCGGCGGCCTTGGCCTGGCTGAAACGGGCCGCGGCCGCCCCTGCGTCGCCCTGGGCCTCGGCCACCAGGCCCAGGTGGAAATAGGCCCTGGCCCGCTGGGCCGGGCTCAGGTTGCCGGTGGCCAGGGCCTGGCTAAAAACCTGGCGGGCCTGGTCCCATTCGGCGAACTGATAGTGCTCCTCGCCCTGCCTGAGCAGCCGGGGGCCGTCCGCAGCCAGGGCCGCGGCGGCCAGGCCGACCGCCAGGCAGCAACAAATCGCGCCCGCCAACCGCATCCGCCGGGCCAGGGGCCAGCCGCACCGCGCCATGTCGCCCTCCTTGTGGGTGGATGGCCAAATTATCGCACTTCAACCCCGGCCGGCCAAGCCCCGTTCGGGGCCTTAAAAGCCCGGCCCGGCTTGACAAGCCCCGGCCCCGGTGGTATCCATTCAGCTTCGGTCCGATCAGCGCGCCCAGGGGGCGGCTGAACCATATACTCCTTTCTCCGGCCCGCTTGTGAAACTTCAAGGCTGGGGACGTCAGACCAGAGGGAGGCCGCATGCGCCACTACGAGACTCTATTCATCATTAATCCCGACCTCTCCGAGGAAGATACTGCGGCGGTGGTGGAGAAGTTCTCCGCCATCCTGACCGACCGCGGCTCGGTGATGGTCAAGGTGGACCTTTGGGGCCGCCGCCGCTTGGCCTACCAGGTCAAGAAATTCAACAAGGGCTATTTCGTCCTTTTTGAGTACGGCGCCACCCCCGAGGCGGTGGCGGAGATGGAGCGTCTGTTCAAGATCGACGAGGCCGTCATCCGCTACCTGACCGTCAAGAAGGACGACGTCTTCGACGCCGAGGCCATCGCCCAGGCCCCGGCCGAGGCCGAGGCCAAGGCCGCCGCCCGCGCCGCCCGGGCCGAGGCCGGCCACGACGACGACGAGGCCCCCCGCCGCCGCCGCGAGGACGACGACGAGGAGAGCGACGACGAAGACGAAGAGGACGAGGACTAGGAGGCTATAGATGGCTGGTATCAGGAGAAAGCGTGGCTTCGGTCGTCGCAAGGTCTGCCGGTTCTGCGCCGACTCGTCCTTGAGCATCGATTACAAGGATCCCCGCACCCTGCGTTATTTCACCACCGAGCGGGGCAAGATCATTCCGCGGCGCATCAGCGGATGCTGCGCGCGCCATCAGCGCGAGCTGACCGAGGCCATCAAGCGGGCCCGGCAAATCGCCCTGCTGGCCTTCGCCGCCTCCGGCAGCGTCTAGGCCGCGGGGAGGGGACTGACGGCGACCATGGCCCCCGCCGATGCCGGCCGCTGGCTCTGGCCCGCCCTGGCCGCCGCCGTCTCCCTGCTGTTGTTCCTGGCCCCTTGGCTGGTGCCCCTGCTGGGGGTGGCCGCCAGCGTGGCCGCCCCGGCGCCGGTGGCCTGGCAATACCGCCAGGCAGGCGTCTTCGCCGGACGCCTCAGCCTGGGCCTGGCCATCCTGGGCGCCTGGTTGGCCAACGCGCTCTTCGACGTGGGCGGCGGCTGGATCTACTACCTGTTCTATGCCGCCCTGGGCTTGGGCCTGGGCGAATGCCTGGCCCGGCGGCTGCCCGACACCTGGGCGCTGGGCCTGGCCGCCGCCGCCGCGGTGGCGGTGCTCCTGGCGGTGACCCTGGGCGGGGCGCTCATGGGCGGCCAGGACCTGGGTCTGGCCTGGCAGGCCTACTGGTCCCAGGAGGTGAACGGGGCACTGGGTCTTTACGGCAGCCAGCCGGAGGTGGACGCCACCCGGGTCGAGGAAGTGCGCCAGGTGCTGATAAGCACCGGCCGCTGGCTCTACCACCTGGCCCCCGGCGTGCTGGCGGCCGGCGCCCTCTTGATGGCCTGGGCCAACCTGATCCTGCTGCGGGCCATCGCGGCCCGGCGCGATCCCCAGGCCCCGCGCCAGAACCTGGCGCTCTGGACGGCCCCGGAGCCCCTGGTCTGGGTGCTGATCCTGGCCGGGGCGGTGATGTGGGCCTCCGACGGCCTGCTGTTCTGGGTGGGCGTCAACCTGGTGGTGATCCTGGGAGTGGTCTATTTCTTCCAGGGCCTGGCGGTGATGGCCTACTGGCTGGAGAAGAAGAACGCGCCCAAGCTCCTGCGTTATGGACTCTACCTGCTCATCGCGGTGGAGGCGTTTTTGGCCGTGGGGGTGGCGTTGGCGGGACTTTTTGATCTATGGTTCAATTTCAGGCGGCTGGGCAAGGAATCGTCCGCCTGATCCATTAAGGAGCTATCCATGAAGGTCATCCTCACCAAGGAAGTGCTGGGCCTGGGCGATCCGGGCGAGGTGGTCGAGGTCAAGAACGGCTACGCTCGCAACTACCTGGTCCCCCAGGGCATGGCCATGATGGCCACCAAGAAGAACGTGGCCGTGGTCGAGGCCGAGAAGCAGCGCATCGCCGCCGCCATGGCCAAGGAGGCCGAGCGGGTGCAGGGCGAGGCCGCCGCGCTCAAGGGCCTCAGCGTGACCATCATCGCCAAGTCCGGCGAAGGCGGCAAGCTCTACGGCTCGGTCACCAACATGGACATCGCCAAGGCCATGGCCGACGCCGGCCGCGAGGTGGACCGCCGCCGCATCCTGCTGGAGGCCCCCATCAAGCGCCTGGGCGAGCACCTGGTCAAGGTGAAGCTGCATCCCCAGGTGGTGGTGGAGGTCAAGGTGGTGGTGGAGGCCAGCGAGCCCCCGGCCGAGCCCGCCCCCGCCCCGGCCCAGGCCGCGCCGGCCCCGGAGGCCGACGAGCAGGAGTAGCGCGTGAGCGAAGCCGGCCCCCGCCGCCTGCCTCCCCAGGACCTGGCCGCCGAGCAGGGGGTCCTGGGGGGTGTGCTGGCCCACGGCGTGGAGGTGCTGGCCGGCATCGCCGCCACGCTCAAGCCCGAGGACTTCTACGACCGCCGCCACGGCCTGATCTTCACCGCCATGCTGTCGCTCTACGAAAAGAGCCAGCCGGTGGACGAGATCACGGTGATGAGCCGCCTGGGCGACGAGGGCCGCCTGGAGGCCGCCGGCGGCGCGGCCCTGTTGGCCCAGCTGGCCGACGTGATTCTCGCGCCGGCCCACGTGGACCACTACGCCCAACTGGTGGCTGACAAGGCGCTCTTGCGCCAGTTCATCGAAGCCGGCCACCAGGCCATCGAGTCCGCCTACTCCCATCAGTCCGACCCCGAGATGGCCCTCGAAGAGGCCGAACGGGCCATCTTCGCCGCCACCCAGCAGCGCCGCATGTCCGGCTTGACCCCCCTGGGCGAGGTGGTCCGCGGCTCCCTGGAGCTGATCGAGAAGCGTTTCAAGCAAAAAGGCCTGGTGGGCGGGGTGCCCACCGGCTTCAAGCTGCTGGACCAGCACACCAACGGTCTCCAGCCCGGCGATCTCATCATCGTGGCCGGCCGCCCTTCCATGGGCAAGACCGCCTTTGCGCTGAACATGGCCGCCAACGCCGCCCTGGACCACCAGGTGGCCGCGGCCGTCTTCAGCCTGGAGATGAGCAAGGAGCAGCTCGGCCTGCGCCTCCTGTCCAGCGAGGCCCGGGTCTCGGCCAGCAAACTGCGCAGCGGGTTCCTGAGCCACCAGCAGGACTTCCCGGCGCTGACCGCCGCGGCCGACCGGCTCTACAACGCGCCCATCTACATCGACGACACCCCGGCCATCACCGTGCTGGAGATGCGGGCCAAGGCCCGGCGGCTTATGGCCGAGCGCGGAGTGGGCCTGGTCCTGGTGGACTACCTCCAGCTCATGCGCGGCCGGGCCGGAGGGTTCGACAGCCGCGAGCAGGAGATCAGCGACATCAGCCGCAGCCTCAAGGCCCTGGCCAAGGAGCTCAGCGTGCCGGTGGTGGCCCTAAGCCAGCTCAACCGCAAGGTCGAGGACCGGCCCGGCGACAAGCGCCCCATGCTGGCCGATTTGCGCGAGTCCGGGGCCATCGAGCAGGACGCCGACGTCATCATGTTCATCTACCGCAAAAAGGCCTACAAGAAGCGCACCGATCCCGAGGAGCCGGACGACAACGTGGCCGAGATCATCATCGGCAAGCAGCGCAACGGCCCCACCGGCATCGTCAAGCTGGCCTTTGTGGACGAGCTGACCAAGTTCGAGGATCTATCCTACGATGACCTGCCCGAATAGCCCCGCCCCCACGCACGCCCGGCCCGGCCAGCCCGGCCGTCCCGCGTTGGGAGCCTGACCCGCCTTGGCCCGCGTCTTCGGCCAGACCCAGGGGCTCAAGCAGGGCGAACTGCGCCGCCTGGACAACCTCTACCGCCGCCGCCTGCCCGTGGCCGAGCTGATGCTGGCCGAGCAGGCCCTGGCCCTCACCCGGCTCTCGGCCGACCTGGGCCGCCAGGTGGGCCTGGTGGTGGACCGCCGGGGCGAGGTGGAGGCGGTGATCGTGGGCGGGTCCGAGGACCTGCCCGATCCCGAGATCGCCCGCCTGCGCATCGGCGCCACCCGCCTGGCCGGCTACAGCCTCATCCACACCCGCCTGGGCGAGGGCGGCCTGGCCCCGGCCGACCTCACCGGCCTGGCCCGGCGGCGCTGGGACCTCATCGCCGTGGTCCCGGTCAAGCCCGACGGCCTGCCCGGCCCGGTCGAGGCCGCCCATTTGCTGCCCGCGCCGGTGGACGGCCAGGACATCCGCCGCCTGCCGCCCTTCCCGGCCGGCCACCCGCCCGAGGACCTGGCCCGCCTGGTGCGCTCTCTTGAAGAAGAATTGGACCGCCTGGCCCCCAAGCGGGCCGCGGCCAAGGACGGCGCCGCGCTCCTCATTGGCGTGACCACCGGGGCCCGGGACGAGGCCGAGGAGCGCCTGGACGAACTGGACGAGCTGGCCACCTCGGCCGGGCTGGAGGTGCGCGGCCGGGTGGTCCAGCGCCGGGCGCGTCTGGACCCGCGCACCGTGCTGGGGCCGGGCAAGCGCAGCGAGGTGCTCACCCTGGCCTTCCGGGTGGGGGCCTCGGTGCTGGTCTTCGACCACGACCTCACCCCCGGCCAGGCCCACGCCCTGGCCCTGTTCACGGCCAGCGACCTCAAGGTCATCGACCGCACCCAGCTCATCCTGGACATCTTCGCCCAGCGCGCCATGAGCCGCGAGGGCAAGCTTCAGGTGGAGATGGCCCAGCTCAAGTACCTGATGCCCCGCCTGCAAAGCCGCGACGACGGCCTGAGCCGTTTGACCGGCGGCATCGGCGGCCGGGGCCCGGGCGAGACCCGCCTGGAGATCGACCGCCGCCGGGTGCGCGAGCGCCTGCACCGCCTGGAGCGCGACCTGAGGGAGATCGGCCGCCAGCGCGAGCGCCGCCGCAACCGCCGGGTGGCCGGCGGCCTGCCCATCCTGTCCATCGTGGGCTACACCAACGCCGGCAAGTCCACCCTGCTCAACGCCCTGACCGGCAGCGCGGTCCTGGCCGAGGACCGCCTCTTCGCCACCCTGGACCCCACCAGCCGCCGCCTGCGCTTCCCCCGCGAGCGCGAGGTGATCATCACCGACACCGTGGGCTTCATCCGCGACCTGCCCGACGACCTCAAGGCCGCCTTTGCCGCCACCCTGGAGGAGCTGAACCAGGCCGACCTCTTGCTGCACGTGGCCGACGCGGCCAACCCCCAGGTGGAGGAGCAGATCGCGGCCGTGGAGCGCATCGTGGACGACCTGGGCCTGGGCGCGGTGACCCGGCTGGTGGTGCTCAACAAGCAGGACGCCGCCGACCCCGACCGCCTGGCCGCCCTCATGCGCCGCCACGACGCGGTGGCGGTCAGCGCCCTGGACCGCGCCAGCCTGCCGCCGCTCCTGCTGCGCCTGGAGTCCATGGTGGAGGGCATGGCCCTGCCCGCGGACCCGCCCGCGGACCTGGGCGGCGACCCGGCCGATCTGGACGAATCAGCCGCGGCCGACGACGGGGCCGACCCGGCCGACAGCGCCTCCGAACCCGCCTGAGCATCCCCGAGCCGGCCGCCGGGGCTTTTGCCGAGGCTATGGCCGAACCGCCGACCCATCGCAATTATCTATTTTTATCAATCAGATTCCCGATATATCCTTGTTTTTCTTCAAGCAATCATTTCGCCAAGGAGAAAGACATGAGCGAGGAATATCGCCAGATGTGGGCGGACCTGGGTCTCAATCTCGAGGCCCACGACATGCTGCTTTCCGTGCTGGGCCAGGGCTACAAGGACGTGTTCCTGAGCCAGGACAACCGGCCGGCCGGCATGGAGTACTTCAACTTCGTGGTCAGCCAGGTGCACGGCCTGCGCATCAAG
>JAZDHW010000284.1:0-2569 GCA_043805555.1 Pseudomonadota bacterium | reverse complement strand
CTTTCTCCTCTTGGAACTTGCCAAAAGTGAATTTTGGCAAGTTCTCGGAATGGCGCCAAAAATTAATTTGGCGCCATTCCGGGCGGGCCGTCCATGGCCCGCTCGGAAGCCTGTCGGAGGATTACTCCGACAGGCTCCTAGTAGGCCAGCACGTTCAGCGCCGCGGGCAGGGCCTCGATGGTCAGCGGCGCCCAGCCCACCGGCTCGCCGTCCGCCCACAGCTCCAGGCCCTCGGCCTCCACCACCAGCCGCCGGGTGCGCACAAAGCGCACCTCGGGCAGGCGCGCGTGCCGGCCGCGCAGCAGCACCGGCAGCACCGTGAGCACCCGCCAGAAACCGGCCGGCTCCACCAGGCACAGATCCAGCAGGCCGTCCTCGGCATCGGCCTGGGGCGCGATGGGGATCTGGTTGCCATAGGTGGGGGTGTTGGCCGCCGCCACCAGCAGGAAGGGCCCCTCGTAGCCGCCGCCATCCCAGGTCAGCCGGGCCGGCGGCGGGTCATAGCCGGTCAACACCCGCAGCACGCCATAGAGATAGGCCGGCTGGCCCTTGAGCGGGCCCCGGAGGTTGTCCACGAAGCGGCTGACCTGGGCGTCGAAGCCGATGGCCCCCACGGTGCAGTAGATGCGCTCGAAACTCTCACCGCGAGCCCGCACCAGGTCCAGCTTGCGCCGCCGCCCGGCGGCCAGGGCCGCGGCCAGGGCCGGGGGGGCGGGGAGCGGGCCCAGATAGCGGGCGAAGTCGTTGCAGCGGCCGGCCGGGGCCACGGCCAGGGCCGCGCTGCGCCCGGCCAGGGCCTGGGCCGCCTCCTGCACCGAGCCGTCGCCGCCCACCACCACCACCCAGCCGCCCTCCTGGCCGGCCTTCCGCTCGGCCAGCACCCGCACCTCGCCGCGGCGGGTGGTGGTGAGCACCTCGTGGTCGAGCCCCTGGGCGTCAAGGGCTTCCTGGAGCCGCTTGGCGTAGCGCAGGCCGCGCCCGCGGCCGCTGGCCGGGTTGACGATCAGGCTGATGCGCGCGTCCGCCATGGCCCTCCCCCCCTCAGAACAGGCCCAGTTGGCGGTGTTTGCGGGCGCGGCGGGCGTTGGCTGCCTGGGCCAGCAGCCCCTCCGGCAGGCCGGCCAGGAACGGCGACGGCCCCGGCTGGCGGGTCTGGCCAAACAGGCTGCGCCGGCCGGAGCGGCTCAGGAACAGGCGCTGGCCGGTCCGGGTCAGGGCCACGTAGAGCAGGCGGCGCTCCTCGGCCGGATCGGCCGGGGCGCGCTCGGGCGGCTGATCGGGCAACAGGCCTTCCTCCAGGCCGGTGACAAACACCACCGGGAACTCCAGGCCCTTGGCCGCGTGCATTGAGAGCAGGCTCACCCGCTGGGCCTTGAAGTCCAGGGGGTCGGTCTCGGCCAGGGGCTCGCGCGCGGCCACCTGTACCGGCACCCCCGCCCGCTCCAGGGCCTCGGCCAAGAGCGGGGCCTGGGCGTGCAGGCGGTAGAGCACCGCGATGTCCTTGGCCGCGAAACCATGGCCCTGGTCGGCCCCGGCCTCCACCTGGCGCGAGTCCAGCCCGCCCAACAGCTCCACCACCCGCTCGGCCACCCAGGCCGCCTCGGCCTCGGCCGTGGGCAGCGCGGCCAGAACCGGCAGCGCGCCGGCCGCGACCTGGGCTGTCTGGGCCGGCCGGCCGGGGTCAAGCTCGGCGGCCATGATTGCCTGGGCCAGGGCCAGCACCGGGGCCGGGTTGCGGTAGTTGCGCACCAGAGCCAGCCTGGCCCCGCCGGGGAAGTCGGCGCTGAAGGCGTTGAAGCGGGCCCGGTCCGCGCCCCGGAAGCCGTAGATGGCCTGGTCCGGGTCGCCGATGGCCGCCAGGGCCGTGGCCGGGCCTTTCAGCAGTTGCAGCAGCCCCACCTGGGCCAGGTTCACGTCCTGGTACTCATCCACCAGCAGGTGCGCCAGGCGGCCCTGCCAGGCCGCGGCCAACTCCGGCTCGGCGGCCAGAAGCTGCGCGGCCCGGCGCACCAGGTCGTCCAGGTCCAACGCGCCCGCCCCGGCCAGGGCGTCCTGGTAGGCCCGGAACCAGGGCCGCAGCCAGGGCTCGGCCGGGTCGTCCAGGCGCTGCTTGGCCAGGGTGAGGTGGTTGGCCAGCTCATTGGCCTTGAGCCCGGCCTTTTTGGCCAGCCCGGCGATGAGCTGCCCGCGCTCGTCCTCGGCCAGCACCAGGGGCGGACCGCCCTGGGCCTGGGCGATGATCCCCCGGCCCAAGCCGTGGAAGGTGCCGGCCCGCGCGCCGCCGGCCGGGCAGGCGGATGCCAGACGTTCGGCCAGCTCGCCGGCCGCCTTGCGGGTAAAGGTGACCAGCTGCACGGCCTCGGGCGCGACGCCCCCGGCGATCAGGCCGCCCGCCCGGGCCACCAGGAGCCGGGTCTTGCCGCTGCCCGGACCGGCCCGCACCACCAGGGCCTCGGCGCGCGATTCGGCGGCCTGGGCCTGCTCCGGGTCCAGGCCGCAAGCCGGGCTCGGGGCCGGGCCGCCGGCCAGGGGCAGGCAGGGCTCGGCCGCGGGCGGGGCCGTGGCGGCC
>JAZDHW010000283.1:0-2370 GCA_043805555.1 Pseudomonadota bacterium | reverse complement strand
GCGCCCTGGCCGGCCTGGAGGCCATCGCCGCCGGCCAAGGCCGGGTGAGCCAGGCCCCGCCCCGCCGGCCCGAGCAGGCCCTGGCCCCGGCCCTGGTCCGCGCCGGTGATTCCGCCCGGGCCCGGAGCGCGGCCGAGGCCTTCCTGGCCGGGGCTGATCCGGCCTGGCCGGCCGACCAACGCGGCAACCGCCTGCGCCTGCCGGCCGCGCCCTTCACCCGCCAGGCCTGCCGGCCGGATTTCGCCGCCGCGGCCGGGGCCGCCTGGCTGGGCCCGGCGGTGGCCACGCCCGAGGGCTTCACACACGCGCTTGGCCTGGACGCCCCGGACTACTGGCCCCTGGCCGAGCACCGTCTGCACGACGCGCCGGTGCTGGTGGGCATGGCCTGGCCCGGCATGGCGGCCGCAGCCGCCCGCGCGGCCGGCCTGGGGCCGGTGCTGGCCCTGAAAGACCTGCGCTGGCTGCGCCCCCTGCGCGGCGCGGAGATCGCGCCGGGCGCGGCGTCGCTTGCCATGCAGCGCAACGAGGGCGGCTGGCGGGCAATCTTGGGCGCGCGCACGGCCGAGGGCGGCTGGCAGGAATACGCCAGCGCGACGGTGATGGCCGCGCCAGCGCCGGCGCAAGGCGGGGACCTGGCCGCCATCCGGGGGCGCTGCACCCAGGCCGCGCCCCTGCCGGAGTTCGATCCCGCGGCCGGCCCCATCACGGTCAGCCGGCGCTGGGACTGCCGGCGGCAGGCCTGGCTGAACCCGGCCGGCGACGAGGCCCTGGCCGAGCTGGCCCTGCCGGCCGAGTTCAGCGCCGACCGCGCGGCCCACCCCCTGCACCCGGCCCTGTTGGACGTGGCGGCCAGCCTGGCCCTGGACGGACCCGGCCCGCTGCCGGCCGGCTGCGCCCTGGCCACCATTGCCGGCCCGCTGCCCGCGGCCGTGCTGGCCCATGTGCGGTGGCGGCGGCTGGACGCCCTGACCCTGGAGGCCGCGGTGACCGTCTATGACCCGGCCGGCGGCGCGGCGCTCATGACCATGACCGGCCTGCGCTTCGTGGGCCGGGTGCAGGACAAAGAGACGCCGCCCTTATCGCAACTGGTCTGGCGACCGGCGCCCCTGGCCGGTGCGGCCCCGGCCGGCCCGCTGGTGGTGGTGGGCGAGGGCGCGCTGGCCCAGCGCCTCATTGACCACCTGGCTTCCCAAGGCCTCCTGGCCGGGGCGAGCCCCTCGGCCGCGCCCGACGCCGGCCTCCTGGCCCAGGCCCTCTCCGGCCAGTGCGCCGGCCTGGTGCTGGCCCCGGCCGGCGGCCGCGACCTGGCATGGCGGGCGGCGGCGATTTTGCGCGCCCTGCTGGAGGGCCTGGCGCGGCCGCTGTCGGTGCTGGTGGCGGGCCATGGGGCTTACGGCCTGGATGCAGGCGACGCCGGGGCGCCTCCCGATGCGGCGCTCCTGGCCGGCCTGGCCCTGGCCGTGGCCCAGGAGGAGCCCCTGCTCAAGCTGCGCTACGTGGACGCCGACCCGGCCACCCCGCCGGCCGCGGTGCTGGCCGAGTTCGCGGCCTTTGGCAGCGGCGAAGGCCAGCCGCCCCTGGCCATGCTGCGGGGCGGGCGACGCCATCGGCCGGGCGTGATCCCCCTGGCGGCCGGCGACGCGGCCCCGGCCTGGCCGGATCATGGCTGCTGTGTGGTCACCGGCGGCATGGGCGGTTTCGCCCTGACCCTGGCCGAGGAGATGGCCTCCGGCGGGCGGGTGGCCCTGGCCCTGATCTCGCGCCGGGGCGGGGAGGGCGGCGAGCCGGGCGAGGCGGCCTGGCGGCGGGAGCGGCTGGCGGCCCTGGCTGCGGCCGGGGTGCGGGTGAGCATCCACGCCTGCGACGTGGCCGACCGCGCCCAGTTGTCCGCCTGCCTGGATCACATCCGCGCCGAGGCCGGGCCCATCACCGCCGTGGTGCACGCGGCCGGCGTGGCCGACGGGGCCTTCCTGGTGCGCCGCCAGGAGGATGAGTTCCAAGCCGCGCTGGCGGCCAAGGTGGAGGGCGCGCGGCACCTGGACGAACTGACCCAGGGCGACCCGGTGCGGGCCTTCGTGCTCTTCAGCTCGCTGACCGGCATCAGCGGCGCGCCGGGCCAGGGCGCCTATGCCGCGGCCAACGCCTACCTGGACGCATTCGCCCGCTGGCGCCGGGCCCAGGGCCGGCCGGCGCTGTGCATCGACTGGTGCGCGCTCGCCGGCGTGGGCATGGCCGCCCGCAGCCGGTTCCAATCCACGCTGTCCGTCTCGGCCCAGGGCGCGGCGGCCATCTGGCGCGCGGCCCTGGGTCTGGATCTGGTCCAGGTGGTGGCCGCGCCGGCCGCGTTGATGATCGGCGTGGCGGCCGCCC
>JAZDHW010000282.1:0-10816 GCA_043805555.1 Pseudomonadota bacterium | reverse complement strand
GCCGCCACGCCGGCCGACACCAGCCCCGCGCCGCCCGCCCGCAGGCCCAGGCTCAGGCGGGCGTGCAGGGCCGGGGTGAAGAACTCGGCCGTGCCGTGGAAGGCCAGGCGGTCGGCCCAGGCCCGCCAGGCGGCGAAGCCGATCCAACCCAGGGCCAGCAGGGCCAGGCCCAGCCCCGCCAGGGCCAGGGCCAGGCCCAGGGCCAGCCGCGCCGGCCAGCGCGGACCCGGGGCGGCGAGGTTGGCGGGAGATTGGGTCATGGGGCGTCGCGCCGTTGGGGGAATGCAAGCGCCCCGCGCCGGGGCATGACTAGCAGCCTAGGCCATCGCGGGCCTGGGCGCAAGCCGGGGGCCGGCGGCGGGGCTAGCGGGCCTCGGCCTGGCGCAGGAACCCGGCCACCAGGGCCAGGAAGCGTCCGGGCTCTTCCAGGTGGTGCATGTGCGCGGCCCCGGCCAGGACCTCCGCCCGCGCGCCGGGAGTGAGGCTGGCGTAGAGGCGGGTGGTTTCGGGCGCGGCCTCGTCGAACTCGCCGCATATAAAGAGGGCCGGCACGGCGATTTCGCCCAGGCGGCCGGTCAGGTCGGCCTCGGCCAGGCTGCCGGTCATGGTGAACTCGCTGGGGCTCCACATCTGGTGGTAGACCGGCGTGCCCAGCTTGGCGAAGGTGCGCTCCATGCACTCGGGCCAGGGGTCCAGGCGGCAGAGGTGGCGGCGATAGAAAACGTCCACCGCCGCCTGGTAGGCCGGGTTTTCGTAGTCGGCGGAGGCCTCGCAGGCCGCGATGGCCGCGCGCTCGGCCGGGGGCAGGGCCGCGACCATGGCCCGGGTGTCGGCCCGCCAGCGCGGCGAGGAGAGATAGGGCGCAGAGAGAATCAGGCTGAGCACCCGGCCTTGGCCCGCGGCCAGCAGGTATTCCACCGCCAGCATGGCGCCCCAGGACTGGCCCAAGAGGTGCACCCGGTCTAACCCCAACCTGGCGCGCACCTGGTCCAGCTCGGCCACGAAGCGCGCCACGGTCCACAGGCCGGGGTCTTCGGGGCGCTCGGAGTTGCCGCAGCCCAGTTGATCGTAGAAGACCACCGGACGTTCGTCGGCCAGGGCTTCCAAAGGCTCCAGGTAGTCGTGGGGCGCGCCGGGCCTGCCGTGCAGCACCATGAGCGGCGCGCCGGGCCGCCCCGCCCCGGCCAGGCGATGCCAGACCTTGCCGCCGGTTACGTCGATGAAGCCTTCGCTGGTGGTCATGCCGGGTGTATCACTCCGCCGCCGCGGCCTTGGTCAGGGCCTCGGCCGCCCAGACGTTGAAGCTCTTGCCCTGGCGCTGGGCCGCTATGGCCGCCGCCCGGTGCACCTCGGGCTTGAGGTGCAGCATGAAGCGGCCGGAGAAGGGCTTGTCCGGCTGTTTGCCGGTGGCCCGGCAAAAGTCCAGGTAGTCCTCCACCGATTCGTGGATGGCCTGCTCCAGCTCGTCCACCGACCGGCCCTCGAAGGTGATGACATCGCGGGTGTTGACGATGTCGCCGTGGAAGATGTGGGCCTCGGGGTCGAACCTGAAGACACCCACATAGCCTTTGTATTGCAGCACGTTCATGGCACAGTTTATAATATTTTGGAGAATGATTCCTTACAAATTATCAAAAAAAGACTTCAAGTCTGCTAGCGGTGTACTGTTCGAAAAAACTTTAATGACCGCCCCATGCGTACTATTTTTCCTCATTTCGATTTCTTGCGTGTTGTGGTTGTATGAAAACGCATAGCGAGTATCACCAATCCAAACCCATAGGACATTTTTTACTTCACCATCCCGTTCAAACAATTCAATTTGCTTATCATCTTTTTTCCAGAGAATTGCGCCGACAAGCGCCAACGCGATTTCATCGACGTTAGGTGCATGGTGCACGGCACGTAAAATTACATTGTCAAGATATTCACTCAGGATTTCGAGATCGGCAACCTGTCTGGCCATTTTCCCCCTCCCCTGGCAGTTATTGACTACTTGTACATCTTCTCGATCATCTCCTTGTACGTCTCATTGATGAACTTGCGCTTGATCTTCATGGTCGGCGTGACCTCGCCGTCCTCTTCCAGGAGCTTCTTGGGCAGGATGGTGAACTTCTTGATCTGCTCCACGCGGGCGAGCGTCTGGTTGACCTTGTCCACCTCCGCCTGGATCAGCTCCACCACCTCCCGGGCCTGGGTCAGGCTGGAATAGGTGGTGAAGGGGATCTTCTTCTCCTGGGCGTACTTCACCACGTTGTCCTCGTCGATGAAGATGAGCGCCGAGAGGAACTTGCGGCCGTCGCCGATGACCACGGCGTCATTGATGTAGGGGCTGAACTTGAGCTGGTTCTCCAGGTTCTGGGGCGCGATGTTCTTGCCGCCGCTGGTGATGATCAGGTCCTTCTTGCGGTCGGTGATCTTCAGGTACCCGCGTTCGTCCAGCTCGCCCACGTCGCCGGAGTGCAGCCAGCCGTCGGTCAGGGTCTCGGCCGTGGCCTGGGGGTTCTTGTAGTAGCCCAGGAAGACGTTGGGGCCCTTCACCAGGATCTCGCCGTCCTCGTCGATCTGGATTTCCACGCCGGGGATGGCCGGACCCACGTTGTCGGCCTCGATGATGTCGCCCTGGTGGATGCTGGTGGGGCCGGTGTCCTCGGTCTGGCCATAGACCTGGCGCAGCGGCACCCCGATGGCGTGGTAGAAGCGCAGCACGTCCGGGCTGATGGGCGCGGCCCCGCTGATGGCCACCCGGATGCGCTCAAACCCGATGCGCTCCTTCAGCTTGGCGAAGACCGCGAAATGGGCCAGGGCGAAGGCCAGCTTCAAGGGCGCGGGCACCCCGGCCGGGCTCAGCCGGGCCAGGGCCCGCTTGCGGCCGATCATCAGCGCCAGGCCGAACAACTGGCGCTTGAGCCAGGTGGCGTCCTTCATCTTGATGAAGATGGTGCTAGCGTATTTCTCCCAGATGCGCGGCACCGCGAAAAACACCGTGGGGCTGATCTCCACCACGTTGTCGGTTACGGTGTCGGTGTTCTCGATGAAGTTGATGGTGTACTTGAAGGCCAGGGGCATGTAGACGCTGAACATGCGTTCGGCGATGTGGCTCAGGGGCAGGAAGGAGAGCAGTTCGTCGTGGGCGAAGACCGGCACCGCCTGGCGCAGGGCCTGGGTGGTCCAGAGCACGTTCTTGTGGCTCAGCATGGCGCCCTTGGGCGGGCCGGTGGTGCCGCTGGTGTAGATGAGGAGCGCCAGGTCCTCGGGGGTGCGGCAGGCCAGGCGCTGGTCAAAGACCTCGGGGTGGGCCGCGTCAGCCTCCGCGCCCAGGGCCAGGAGCTGGTCGAAATCCATGACCATGGGGTCGCTGAAGTGCCTGAGGCCCTCGGTATCGATGACGACGATCTTGGCGAGGCTTGGGCACTCGTCGCGCACCTGGAGGGCCTTGTCCAACTGCTCCTCGTTCTCCACCACGAAAACCTTGGCCTCGGAGTGCTGGAGGATGTAGAGGCATTCCACCGCGGCGTTGGTGGTGTAGATGCCCGCGGTGACGCCGCCGGCGGCCATGGCCCCCATGTCGGTGATGAGCCACTCCGGGCAGTTTTCGCCGATGACGGCCACGGTGTCGCCGGGCATGAGCCCCAGGGCGATGAACCCCTGGGCGGCCAGGCGCACCCGGCGGCCGTACTCGGCCCAGGAGAGGTCGCGCCAGAGGCCCAGCTCCTTGACGCGCATGGCCGTGCGCTGGCCCAGCTCGGCGGCGCGGGTCATGAGCACCTGGGGGATGGTCTGCTCGGGCAGGGCGGGGGTGGCGGACATGGGCTTCCTCCGGCCGGCCTGGGCGCGGCGCTGGTGATTGGGGTGGGAGACGGGGCGACGGACGTATTATGCCCCAACTGGGCTCGGCTTTTGAAGCTATTGTGTAGCCATCAGGGGCGGTCACGACGCTTTTTGACGGCGTCCGGCCCATGACGAGTTGGCATCAACGGACTAATTTTCAACAAGAAACGAAATGCGGGCGGAGACAAACGCCGCCCCTGCGAAATCCAAGGCAAATCCGCTAGTTCTTCGTAGGGCCGGGGTTAAGCCCCGCCCGCGGATTGCAACGCAAAGCAATATGGGTTGATCATGCCGTCAGTCCCGCTTGCGGCTCTTGGCGCGGCTCTGGCGCTGGGTGGTGGGCGGGGTGGGGAGATTCGGCAGGCCGGCGCTGGTGATGGCGTGCCAAAAGGCGCTGCGCACCCTTTTGTTCTCGCGGTGGCGCTCATCCAGCCACTCACGGGCCATGGCGCGGTGGCCCAGGCTGGCCGAGGGGCAGCAGGGCGGCTGCACCGGCAGGTCCATGATCTGGCCGAAACGCCGGGTGAGGTCGGCGCTCATGAGCGCCAGGGGCCGGATGACCGTCAGTTCGCCGCCGAAGAACGGCTGCACCGGCAGCATGGTGGAGAGGTTGCCGGCGTAGAGCAGGTTGAGCAGGAAGGTCTCGAAAATGTCGTCCTGGTGGTGGGCCAGGGCCAGCTTGCGGCAGCCCAGGGCGTGGGCGGCCTGAAAAAGCTCGCGCCGGCGGTTCATGGCGCAGTAGAAGCAGGGGCTCTTTTCGCGGTTCTCGCTGGTGTGGGCGCGGGGGCCGAAATCGGTCTCGATCAGGTGGAAATCCACCGCCAGCCCGGCGCAGAAGCGCCCGAGCGCCGCGGTGTCCACGGTGTGGAAGCCCATCTCCACGTGGATGGCCACGATGTCGAAGCTGATGGGCACCCGGCGGCGGCGCTCGGCCATGAGCCACAGGAGGCTTAAGCTGTCCTTGCCGCCGGAGAGCCCGACGGCCACGCGGTCGCCGTGGGCCAGCATGGACCAGCCGTGCACGGCCTTGCCGCACAGGCTGATGGCCTGGCGCTGGGCGTAGGGTATGCCGTGGCTCACGGGCGTCGGCTATAGTTCCAGGCTCAGCCCGGTGTAGAGGTTGACGTGGCGGGTCTGCATGATCTGGGTCAGCATGCCGCTGGCGCGCTCGCCGGTGCAGTGGCCGGTGGCCAGGCGCAGCTCGCGCAGCAGGCCCAGGTGGTCGAGGACGCCCTTCTGCTGGATCTCGGTGGAAAGGTCCAGGTGCAGCCCGCCCACCAGCCAGGCCGGGCTGTGGCCCAGGATGTCCTGCACGGCCAGCAGCAGGTTCACCACCCCGGAGTGGGCGCAGCCGGTGATGGCCACCAGGCCGCCCGGCGTTTCCAGCACCACCAGCAGGTCGTCCTCCAGGGGATCGGGCAGGTGCGACGGTCCGAGCTGGGTGAAGAGGTTGGGCGCAGGGCCCTCGAAGGCCGTGATGCGCGGCACCGGGGCGATGAGGTGCACCCCCGGCCAGGGCTCCACGTGCTCGGTGACCAGGTTGAACTGGGCCCCCAGGTCCTCATAGGCCGCCCGCCCGCCCAGGGGCAGGCCGACGTCCTGGTAGCTGCCGTCGGCTTCCCGCTTCAGGTGCATCTCGAAGGCCGCCGGGTGGCACCAGATCGGCCGGGGGCCGATGGTCTTCAGCAGCTCGGCCAGGCCGCCGGAGTGGTCCCAGTGGCCGTGGCTCAGGATGACGGCCTCGACGAGGTCGGGGGCCAGGCCCAGGGCCTTGAGGTTGGGCAGCAGCGCCGCCCCGCCGCCGGTGTCCAGCAGCAGGTTGTGGCCCTGGTGCTCGATCCACAGGCTCAGCCCCCATTCGTGCAGCAGGCCGGCCGCGCCGGGCTGGTTGTCCACCACCACCGTCACCCGGCTCATGGCTTTTCGTCCTCCCGGTCCGGGCGCACCGCGGCCAGGGCCTCGCCCACCCGGTCCAGGCGGCCGGGGGCCGGGGCCTGGCAGCGGGCCAGCTCCTCGGGGCTGTAGTTGGCCAGCAGGAAGGCCTCGACGTCGAAATGGGGGCTGAAGCAGGCCGCCACCCTGGTGCAGGGCAGGCCCTGGTTCATCTGGCGGCAATAGCCGAAATGCAGGGTCTGGCCCAACTGGGGGCACCAGAAGTGGACCACCTGGTCGTGACGGGTCAGGTCGGGTTTCATGCGTCCTCGCGCGGGCTGTCGATCGCCGGGACGTAGGGCTTGATATCCAGCACCGGGGTGCCGTCCAGGGCCTCCAGACCCCTAACCGTCAGCCGCACGCCTGTGAGGGCGGTCAGTTGCACCAGGGTCAGCCCCACCGGGCAGGGCCGGGAGGGGGCGCGGGTGCGGAAAACCCCGGTCAGGGGCCGGGACCGGTCGCCGCGGGGATGGACCAACAGGCAAGGCGCATCGGCCCGGTCGAAATAGTATAGCACCCAGAGCCAGTCGCCGGGCCGGCAGCCGGTGAGGCCCTGGGCGTGGGCCGGGTCCAGCTCGATCACCGCCGTCACCCCGGCCGGCGGCCCCTGGTGGGGGGCCTGGCCGCGCTCGGTCAGGGCCGAATGCACCCGGCCGATGGGGGTTAGGCGGACGTCTTCCAGAACTGGCCTCCGGCGGCTAGAGCTTGGCCAGGACCTTGATGTCGGCCTTGGCCCGCAGGTCCTCCAGGAAACGCACCCGCAGCAGGCGCTGCTTGGCATCCAACAGGCTCTGGCGAATCTCGGCGCGCCTGGCGTCCTTGTCGGCCGCGCTGGGGGGCTGGCGTTCCAGCAGCGCCGCGGCCAGGAAGCCGTCGCTCACCTCCAGGGGATCGGGGGCCAGGGGCGCGCCCGCCGGGCGCATGAACAGGGCCTGGACCAGGGTGGCCGCGGGCGTCACGCCGGGCACCTCGCCCTCGGCATCCAGCCAGGCGGTCTTGACCGCGCCGGGCTTGGCCGCCAGGGCCTGGGCCGGCTCCTTGGCCGCGGCCGCTTCCTTGATCGCCGCCTCGGCCGCCTCCCGGGCCTTGCGCTGGGCCTGCATGGTGGTCACCGCCGCGGTCACGTCGGCCTCCACCTCGTTGAGGGGCTTGATCTGCTCGGGGATGCGCTCATCCAGCACCGCCAGCACGCTGCCGCCCTCATAGGTGAGCACCGGCGCGGCCTGGCCGGGCATGAGCCCCTCGAAGGCCTCGTAGGCCCCTTGCAGGCCGCTCAGGCCCGGCGCCGGCTCCTCGGCCGCCAGGGCCGGCGATTGCTGCACATCCAGCTTGGCCGCGGCCGCCACCTCGCCGAGCTTCTTGCCGGCGGTGACCTGGTCCAGGCCGCGCTCGGCCGCCACCTCGGCCAACTGGCGGGCCTGCTGCTCCTCCAGGCGGGTGCGCAGCTCGCCGCGGACCTCCTCCAGGGGGACCACCCGGCCCTCGCGCCGCTCCTGGGCCAGCACGATATGGAAGCCGTAGGGGATGCGCACCAGGGCCGTCTCGCCGGGCTTGAGGGCGAATATGGTTTTCTCGAACTCGGGCACCATGGTGTCGCGGGTGATGAAGCCCAGGTCGCCGCCCTGGGCCGCGGTGCCGGGATCCTGGGATTCCTTCTTGGCCACGGCCGCGAAATCCGCGCCCGTTTCGCGCACCTGGGCCAGGACGGCCTCGGCCTTGGCCTTGGCCGCGTCCTGCTCGGCCTGGGGCGCGTTCTCGGCCGTCTTCACCAGGATGTGGCGGGCGTGCACGGCCTCGGGCACCACGTAGCGGTTGCGCTCGGTCTCGTAAAGCTCGGCCACGTCGTCGTCGTCCACCTTCACCTGGTCGCGGTATTTGGCCAGGGGGTGGACCAGGTAGGAGAAGCGCACCTTCTCCGGCACCAGGTACTGGCGCTTGTGCTCCTGGTAATAGGCCTCGATCTCCTCGGCCGTGGGCTTGAGCCCGGCCCGGAAGGATTCCTCCCTGAAAGCCAGGTACACGCCCTGGACCTTGCCCAGGGCCTGGGTCAGGGCTTCCTCCAGCTCCAGGGGCGTCACCTGGGCCGAGCCGACCACCAGGGTGGTGAGCTTGTCCAGGATCACCTCGCCGCGCAGGCTGGCCTCATAGGTCTCCGGGGTCATGCGGTTGTTGGCCAGCACCAGGCGGTAGAGGTCCTTGTCAAAGTGGCCGCCGCGCTGGAAATAGGGCAGGCGCTGCACCATCCCGCGGATCTCCGCGTCGCTGGCGGCCACGCCCAGGCGCTGGGCGGCCTGGAAAAACAAGGTGCGCTCCACCAGGGCGGCCAGGGCCCGCTCCTTGAGCCTGAGCATGGGGGCCAGGCGGTCGAACTGGGGGCCGAACTGGCGCCGGCTCTCCTCCAACATGCGGCCGTACTGTTCCTGGACTTGGGCGATGCTTATGGCCTCGCCGTTGACCGTCACCGCCACCTCCTTGTGGGAGTAGTAGGAAGTGACGCCCCAGGACAGGGCGAAGGCCAGGGCGATGGCGCCGAGCAGAATCTTGATGATCCAGCTCCCCGCGTGCTTGCGCATCAGATCGAGCATCTGGGCCGCTACTCCCTTGGCCCCGTCGGCATCCGCGGGCAATCTCCGCTGGAGAAGTTCGCGTGGCGGCGGGGGCGTGGCGCCGGCGGGGCTCAAGGACCGGCCGGCGCGAATGAAGCGTTTAGAGTCGAGGGACAAAGCTAGCATGCGTCCGGCGGCAAGTCAATGCGCCCCCCGGCATTCCCGGCCGGGATCGCCCGAGGATAGCCGATTAATTACGCCAGGTTGAGCCTTGGGGCTCAGGCGGGCCTTGACTGTCCGCGCCAGCCGGTTGAATATGGCATGAACTGCGGCAGCAAAGGAAGCACGGCATGTTCTCCCGCCAACCCTCTCCGGACAAGATCATCGGCCGGGTCGGCCTGCGCATGGTGGCCCAGGACGACCAACGCTTCCTCACCTCGCTGGTGCCGGTGGGGTTGTCGAGCCTGGGCAAAAAAGGGGCCGAGCTGATCCTGGACACGCCCTTCATCGACGGGTCCCACGTGCTCATGGACGTGCACAACATCACCCCCAAGCTGGCCATGGTGGTGCCCCTGGAGGACGCCGCGGCCGACCCCGACGCCCGCGGCCTGGCCGGCGAGGTGGTGCGCTTCAACCGCCTGGACCAGGGCGGGGTGGTGCGTTTTCTGGTGGAGGTGGCCTGGGTGACGGCCGGCGCCAGCGGCGAGGACCGCACGCGCCTGCTCAAGCGCCTGGCCAAGCCCGCCCACCCGGAGGCGAACTGATGGACCTCCCCGCCCGCCGCCCCCGCGCCGCCCGGCGCCCGGCCTGGCTCTGCCTGCTGCCGCTGCTGGCGCTGGCCGCCTGCGCCGGCCAGGAGCCGGTGGCGGTGGAAAAGGTCGCCAGCCAGGACCAGCCCCTGGCCTTCCGGGTGCTGGACGCCAAGGACAACCCCGTGGCCGGGGCCCAGGTGGTCATCACCGCCAAGGCCGGCCAGCCCGCCCGGCCCGGCCCCTACCTCACCGACGCCACCGGCATGCTGGACCTGGTCTGGCTGCCCCAGGTGGTGGAGCAAACCGGCGGCGGCAAGCTGAGCGACCGCATCTATTCCTACGTCTCCCGCCTGGATTACCGCATCGCCAAGGACGGCTTCCTGCCGGCCGAGGGCGGCGTCGAGGCCATCGGCCACGGCCGCACCATGGCCCAGAAGGAATTGCAGAAGCTGGGGCGCGACCCGGTGCTGGCGCGCCAGACCCGCACCGTGAACCTGCGCCGGCTCACCGACCTTTTGGGACCGGGCCTCAGCGACCGCGCCGACGCCGACGCCCTGGCCGCGCGCTGCCTGGCCTATTACCAAAAAAACCGCGACCTGATGCCCGAGCTCAGCGCCCGTTTCGCCTGGCCCGCCTTTTTCCTGCGCGGCAAGCGCCTTTCGGTGCGCCTGGACTGGGCCGGCCAGACCTGGGCCGCCATGGCCAAGGCCCCCCTGCCGGCCCAGGTGGCCCTGGGCAGCGGCGTGCCCATCGCCATCACCGTGGGCGAGGATTTGCTGCCCGCGCCGGGGGTGGAGTTGGTGCGCCTGGAGATCACCGACCTCCAGCCGCCGCCGGGCGGGGACGCGCACGCCGCGCCGGTGCGGGTGCGGGTGGAGCTTTTTGCGCCGGCCGCGGTCTTCATGGACCTGGCCGCCGGCCGCCTCAGCCCCGACGCCTTCCTGCTCAAGTATCCGCCCCGCCTGGTCGAGGAAGGCCCGGTGGCGGCCACCCCCTTTGGAGGCGAACGATGAAGTGGCCCTTTGGCCGCGGCAAGGCCGAACCGGACCCGCCCCGGCACCGCTCCATGGCCGATTTCATGGCCGAGGCCCAGCGCGAGATCGACGGCCACATCGCGGCCGATCCTCTCTGGCACCAGCACCTGCCCTACCACAGCATGCCCCCGGACCAGGCCCGGGCCTTTGAGATCGAAAAGCGCGCCGTGTGGCGGCGGGTGATCCACGACGCCGGCCGCAGCGAGATCGCCGGCCTGGTCTGGTCCACCCGCGGCGACGCCAAGGTCTGCCCCGACTGCCGCCGCCAGGAGGGCCGGCGCTTCGCCAAGTCCGAGCTGGCCAGCCTGGCCGCCATCCCGGTGCACCTGGGCTGCCGCTGCGAGCTGGTGCCGGTGCGCTCATGAACGAGGACCTGATCCAGCGCGCCCACCGCGCCTACGACCTGGAGGGGGACTACCTGGAGCGGCTGTTGGCCTCCGACCCCACCTATGCCGGCCTCCACCACCGCCTGGAGCGGGCCGAGGCCCTGCTGAGCCAGGGCCGCGACCCGGAGCAGGCCCGGGCCGTGCGCGAGGCCCGCTCCCTGCTTTTGAGGATCACCCGCGAGACCGCCTTCAAGGTGGGCTACCTGCTGGCCCACACCCCGCCCCCGGACGAGCCCGGCCAGTAGGGCCCCGGCAGGCGAAAACCCCCTCACCCCGGTCCGCGCCCCCGCTTGCGGGGGAGAGGGCCGGGGTGAGGGGTCCTGCTTTTGCTTAGTGCT
>JAZDHW010000281.1:0-3651 GCA_043805555.1 Pseudomonadota bacterium | reverse complement strand
CGGCCGGCCCCGGCAGCGCCGCGCCGGCCCCGGCCGGGCCCGCACCCTCGGCCGTGGCCCCGGCCAAGCCCAGCCCCCGGGTCACGGCCTCGCTCAGCCTGACCGAGCAGGGCCGCCAGCTTTTGGCCAGCGGCAAGACCGACGCCGCCATCAGCACCCTGGAGCGGGCCGCGTCGCTCAACCCCTCGGGCGGGCAGAACTATTACTGGCTGGCCCAGGCCTGGCTCATCAAGGGCGACCCGGCCCAGGCCGCCATCTACCACCGCCAGGCCCGGCGCTATCTCGCGGCCGACCAGGCCTGGGTGGCCCGCCTCAACCAGCAGGCCCACGCCCTGGGTGGCCGCTAGAAGGGATCCGCCTTGACCCTGCGCCTGATCGAGGCCAGGATCCCCCCTGGCGCGCCTATACCATCAAGCCATCAAATGATCTGCCATCAGGCGGCGCCCAACACCCTGATCCGTCATTGCGAGGAGCGAAGAGACGTGGCAATCTCTTGAAAAACAAGCCAAAGAGATTGCTTCGCTGCGCTCGCAATGACAGATTCAGGCTTTCTTGGCCAAACTGACCGGACCGAGCCTTTTCGGCTTCATGGTTTATCGGTATAGGCGCACTCCCCTGGATCAGGCCCAAAGCCAGGAGCCGGCGCTGCCGCCGCCTGTGAAGCCGGCCCGCGCCAACCACGTCTGTGAAAAGTTTACCATTGGAATGGTAATAATCTTGCAGCCCAGCCCCGCCCAGGTTAAGGTGATTAAAAAGTGGGTTTAATCGCCCGAAAGCCTCAGACCCCGGAACGGGGCGGGGCGGGGGGACTCAACCATGGCACGCAGACGACGTCGCAAGTTCAGCCGGCGTCCGACGCTTGGCGAATGGGTGGCGGGGACATTCCTGGTCCTGCTCAGCCTGGTGTGCTTCACCGGCGGCTTGTGGGGCCTGACCTACCTGATGGAAAACTGGTGGTTCGGCTGGACCTGGGAGATGGCGGTGCTCATCCTGGCCCTGACCGTGGCCGGCACCATCTTCAGCGGCGTGGGCTACTACATGCTGGTGACCCGACCCCGCCAGCGCCTGATGACCCAGGCCAGCGAGATCCTCACCTCCACCTATGAGCCGGTGGGGCCGAAAGCAGCCCCCGACCCGGCGCTTCAAGAGCCCAAAACAGACTAATCACACATAGTTGAGACCAGGGCGGGACGGGACGGCCGCGCCGGCCGTCAGCAGCAGCCGCCCACCCGGCGGCTGTCCGGCGAGCAGCAGCAGGCCCCGCCGCTGCGGCCCAGGGCGGCGTTGATGAGCGCCTGGGCGCAGCCCACCCCGGCCTGGACCGACAGGGCCCCGGCCGGGCAGTTGAGCGCGCAGGCCCCGCATTCCATGCAGGCGTCGCGGTCGACGATGGCGGCCTTGCCGTCCATCAGCGCGATGACGGCGTGGGGGCAGACCTGGGTGCAGAGCCCGCAGCCGGTGCAGCGCTCCAAGTCCAGGCCGATGGTGGCCACGTTCTTCAGATAGCGCAACGCCATAAAAATCCTCGCTATAGCTGGCCTTCCGCCTTGGCCTGCTCCAAGATCTCGCCCAGGGCGCGGGCGGTGTCTGCCACCAGCTTGAAGCAGATCTGGCGGCGGCTGTCGGCGTCGTTGTAAAAGTGGTGCACCTGGTCGCGGTCGCGCCAGTCGGTCTGGGCGATGTCGCGGCAGTCCACGCCGCCGAACTCCTGGGTGAGCTGGCCGAAGCGCCGGTTGAGCTTGGCCGAGAGCTTCCACATGTTCACCGACTCCTTCTCGGAGGGGTCGGCGCGGCTATACAGGCTGGAAACCAGGGCCACGCCGCCGGTGAGGCAGCCGCAGATCCGCCCGCTGCTGGCCACGCCGCCGCCAAAGGCCCCCAGGGCCTTGATCACGTCGGGCTGGCTGAGGCCCAGCATCTTCTGGCCGGCGGCGGCCACCGCCTGACTGCAATGCATGCGCTTGCCGAAAAGCTCCACGGCGTAGGCGGCCATCTCATCGGGCGTCATCGATTCCCCTCCCCTAGGTGTGTGTCGGCGAAAGCCATCCATGGCTTTCGCCTCTTGGAACTTGCCAAAGGCAATTTTTGGCAAGTTCTCGGAATGGCGCCAAATTTTATTGGCTCCATTCCGGGCGGGCCACCCCTGGCCCGCTCGGAAACCTGCCGGAGGATTACTCCGACAGGCTTCTAGCACAAGATCAGGCCCGCCAGCCAGGCGATCAGGCCGGCGGCCCCCAGGCCGATCTGGACCGGCGCCGCCCAGCGCATCTCGCGCTTGACCCCGGATAGCGAGGTGTAGGTGCTGGCCCCGGTGAAGTTCATCAGCAAAAACGAGCTGACTGAAAGGGATATCATAATCCAGCCCAGCCCGGCCAGGAAATCCGGCCGGCCCAGGCCCAGCGCCGCCAACCCGGCCAGCGCGCCCACGGCCAGGCCCTTCATGGCAAAGGCCCGTCCCGGCAGCCAGGGCAATAGGAGCGGCCCGGCCACCGCGCCGGCCAGCACCGCGCCCAGGAGCATCAGGGCCAGGGGCAGGCCCCAGCCCCAAAGCGCCGCGCCAAACCCGCCCGGCCCCAGCAAAGCGCCCAGCAGGGCCAGGCCCAGGGCCGTGGGCAGGGCATAGGCCAGGGCCTGGACCAGCTCGATGGGCACCAGCACCAGGCGCTCGCGCAGGGTGAAGGTCTTGCGGCGCATGGCCGGGGAGGCCTTATTGCCGGCGTCCAGGAAGGCCGGCAGGTCCGTGGCCTGGACCGGGCCGAAGACCACCCGGAAGCCGTCGCGGCGGCGCACCTCGTGGGCGGCGATGCCCGGCGCGGCCAGTTGGGGCGCGATGACCCGGCGGTGGCGCACGATGCGCTTCAGGCCAAATTCCTTCAGGCTTTGCACCAGGTTGTCGGTGCCCAGGCTGCCCTTGCCCGCCGCGCACCACACGTTGATGCCATTGGTGTCCAGCACCAGGATCCAGGCGTCGCGGCCAATGAGGGCCGCGCGCAGGTTGTCGAAAGAAAGCTTGTAGTTGGCGCTGACCAGGATGGGGTCGTCGGAGCCGGGGCGGCCCAGGGCGTAGAGGCCGGGCTCCACGGTGTAGCGCATGCGCCCCACCCCCCAGCGGGCCTTGCACCCGCCCAGGCGGTCGGCGCCGGTCAGGCGGGCCTCCACCATGGGCGCGGGCCCGGCCGGGGTGTCCCAGGCGCCCACCACGAAAGGCTGTTGCATGCGGGACGGCCGCGCCGCGGCCGGGGGCGGTGGGCTTCAGCCCTTGCCCGAGGCGCAGGCGGGCGCGGCGGCCAGGCCGGCCGGGTCGGTGGGGTCGGCCGGGTCGTTGGGGGTGGCCGGATCAGGGGGCAGGAGGTCGTTGAGGGCCTGGGGCCGGCTCATGCGGGGCCTCCCAGCAATAAGGGGTTTAAATACAAGTATAACCGCTGGCCGGCTCTGGACAAGGGCCAAGCCCGTGATTGTCGGGATCTTGCCGCTGATGGGGGAGCGTACCAGGCCGGTCCGAGGCCCAGCCTGGGCCCGCGACTTATTCCGGTTTGACCTTCACGCCTTTTAGCGCCTGGGCAAAGGGATTGTTGAAGGAGCCCTTGGCCGGCGCCGGGGCTGGCGGCCGGCCGCCGCCCGAGCCCCCGCCGCCGCCCGAGCGGTCCTGGC
>JAZDHW010000280.1:0-5294 GCA_043805555.1 Pseudomonadota bacterium | reverse complement strand
CCCTGTCCTTGACCATCGCTGCCTCCTCGTTGCCGACTACCGTCGGTCTGTTAAGCCAAACCGAGGATGGCCGCGATGGTCTTTCTTATCAACCCCCATTCCGGGGGACCGGCTCGTACACCACGCCTTTGGACTCTAACTATGGGAGTAGCGGTGCCTTTTATTGATTTGCGTGGCCAAGCCACCTACTACGAGGACTACGGCCAAGGCCCTCTGGTGGTCCTATTGCACCACGGCTTCGGCAGTTGCGAGATGTGGCGCGGCATCCTGCCACACCTGGTCACCTCGGGCTATCGGGTGGTGATGTATGACCGCCGCGGCTATGGACGCAGCCACGAGGGCGAGGGCTACCGCGATTTCTACCTGTCCGAGGCCTTCCGGCCGGCCATGGTGGACGAGTTGGCCGCCTTGGCCGCAGCCCTGGACCTGCCGGCCTTTCACTTGGTGGGCCAGTGCGAAGGCGGGGTCCTGGCCCTGGACTATGCCGCTCGCTTCCCAGAGCAAGTCAAAAGCCTGGTGGTGGCCTCCACCCTGTGTCACTACAGCGGCAGCATCCGCGCCTTCAACCTGGAAAAATTCCCGGTGGCCTTTGCCGACCTGGACGAAAAGATCAGCCGCAAGGTGATCGCCTGGCACGGCGAGGCCAATGCGGAGCGGCGCTTCGAGCTTTTCCGCTACATGGGCGGGGCCTACGGCACCGGTGAGTTCGACCTCCGCCCCATCTTGCCTGGCATCTCACAGCCCACCCTGATCATCTATCCCGACCGCAGCGCCTTGTTCGAGGTGGAGCAGGCGGTGGACTTCTACCGCGGCTTGCCCAATGCCGAGCTGGCCGTGATCCCCAAATGCGGCCATAACACCTATGAGCAGAAGCCCCAAGACTACCTGCGGCTGGTGCAGGACTTCCTGGGCAGGCGGGAGCACGGCGAGGACTCGGCCAAGTCTTTCATCATGACCTGCGCGGGCTGAGCAAGGAAGGCCGGGGGGGTCAAACCAGGCTGGGCTGCTCCGGCGCGGGCGTGATGAGGTCCGGGCCTTCGTTGGCGATGGAGTTGACGGCCGGGGAAACCCGCTGGGCCAGCATCAAGCCGGCCGGGTAGGGCCGCACCAAGCCGGCCAGGGCGCTCGGATCGCGCCGGTCAGGATCAAGCCATGGAGCTTCACTCTCCGGCGCCAGGATGACCGGCATGCGGTCATGCACCGGCCGCACCAGGTCATTGGCGGCCGTGGTGAGGATGGTGAAGGTGAGCAGCTCGCGGCCCTCCGGCTCGCGCCAGGACTCCCATAGGCCGGCCATGGCGCAGGGCGCGCGGTCGCGGCGCTGGAAGAGCATCGGCGTCTTACCCTGGCCCTTTGCGGCCGGCCTCCACTCATAGAAGCCATCCGCCGGCACCAGGCAACGGCGGCGGCGGTAGGCCTGGCGGAACATGGGCTTGTCGGCCGCGTTCTCGGCCCGCGCGTTGATGGGCCTGGGGGTTGCGTGAGGGTCCTTGACCCAGGCCGGCACCAAGCCCCAGCGCATGGGCAACAGCCGGCGTTCGGGGTCCTGCACCACCACCAGGGCATCCTGGCCGGGGGCCAGGTTGTAGCGGGGCTGGAAGTCCAGCTTCGGCACCGGCGCGCCGAAGCGCTCGGCCAAAACGCCCAGCTCTGAATGTTGGGTGAAGCGTCCGCACATGGCTTGCCCTCGTGCTAACTCTGTTATCGCAGATATTCGCGTCGAGGCCAAGCCCGGCCAGGGGCGGGGTGAATCGTTCGGCGCGAGGCACCAACACCGTGAGGCCGTGGCATTCCACGGCCGGGCCCGGAAAGCGGCCGATGGTTGACCTGAACCGGCATTCTGCGTTATGGGCTAGCATGAACAAACAGGCCACGATCAATGAGAGGGAATGGTCATGAGCCCAAAACAGGAGCCAGCCAAGACGGTCTACCAGCTCAAGGTGACCCTCCGGTACATCGACCCGCCCATCTGGCGTCGGCTGCTGGTGCCGTCCAACGTGCCGTTGGCCAAGCTGCACAAGATCATCCAGCGGGCCATGGGCTGGGAGGACAGCCACCTGCATCAATTCATGGTGGGCAAGCAAATCTATGGCACAGCCGATTCCGATGGGTTTGGCATGGGCCCAAAGGTGTTGAGCGAGCGCAGCCATACGCTGGAACAGGTCGCCTTCCGCGCCCGGATGAAGCTGCTCTATGAATACGACTTCGGGGATAGCTGGCTGCATGAGGTGCTGGTGGAAAAGGCGCTGCCAGCGGACCCGGCCGCCCGCTATCCGGTCTGCCTGGATGGCGCCCGAGCCTGCCCGCCCGAAGATTGCGGCGGCCCGCCGGGGTATGAAAACCTGTTGCTGGTCCTGTCCGACCCCAGCCACCCCGAACATGATGAAACCAAGGAATGGGTGGGCGGGAGTTACGATGCCGAGGCGTTGGACCTAGTGAAGATCAACAAGGCGCTGGCCAGGTTCAAGTGATGGCAAATGTGCTGCGATAAGTTACCCTCTTTGGTAACTAAATGGTATGAAATTCATCAACATAGCGTTTCTGGCGTGGGCACCAGGGGCCGCAGCTTGGCCAGGAAGTCCGGAATGTCCCTGGCCACCACGTCCCAAACCAGGACTGGATCACCGGTGACCTTCAGGATCAGGCTGGCGGCATGGTCCAGGTCCTGCAGGTAGGCCGGGTCACGATCCATAGACTCTCCGGGCGCTTTCCAAAATGGCCTTGCGGCGAATCCAGTTGTGGCTGCGCTCAATAGCTGGCCGGCTGACCAGGTCCACCTTGCGGCCCAGAATTCCAGACAGCTCTTCCTCCATTTCCATCAGTTCGAACAGTGACCGCTGGGCATCTTCCTCAAAGGTGTAAAGCAGATCAATGTCGCTGTCGAGCCGGAAGTCATCCCGCAAAGAGGAACCAAAGAGCGACAGCTCCTTGACCTGCCAACGGCCGCAAAATTCGGCTATTCGCCCGGCCGGCCAGGAGAGGCCGGGCCTGTCGGGCAGGTCATGCGCCTGACGCTGGTTATCTTCAGTCGGCATAAACCAGCCTCCCTTCTTTGACCATGGCGTTACCCTTTGCCCGTTTCAAACGCTTCCCCACGCAGCCAGCTTGATTTTAACACGGGACGCCTTCAATTGAGCCGAGTCCCCTGCCTCGGCCTACGCTTCCACCCTGCTCACAGCATCCCCCGCCGCGAAGGCCGCCAGGTAGCCCGATGCCAGTTCCTTGATCAGGTAGCAAGGGTCAGCCTTCCGCGAAGTAGTCCGAGTCCAGGCGCTTCAACTCATAGACCGTGGTGGTGGTGACCCCCACGCCATGGTCAATCATCAGCTGGGCCAGTTGCTCGCCATCGATCAGCACAATCCGGGTGTCTATGAACGACGCGAATTCCCTGGCTTCCTTGGTGAAGGCCGAGGTGGTGATGAAAACGCCCTTCTTGGCCCGCTGGCCCTGGAGGGCCCCAGCGAATTTCTGGATATCCGGCCGGCCCACAGTGCCGGCATCCCAGCGCTTGGCCTGGATGTAGACCACGTCCAGGCCGAGCTTGTCCTCCTTGATGATGCCGTCGATGCCGCCATCACCGCTCTTACCGATGGTTGCCCCGGCCTCCCGGCGGGAGCCGCCATAGCCCATGGCCAGCAGGAGGTCAACCACCGTGCGCTCGAAGAAGGCGGGAGAGCAGGTCTTCATCTGGGCCAGGAGCTCCTGGGCCAGTTGTTCCCTGAGCTGGCGGTAGGCGGTTTCCATGGCCTCGTCGGGGGTGGTATCAGATTGATTTTGCTGTTCGTTACCCGCGTCCTCCCGGCGCTCTTTACTAGCTCTTTGCTGGAAGCCTAAAAACTCGGGAAACTGCTCCAACAGCTTGCTATCAATTTGAGGTGGATTGGTGGCCAGTAAGCTGTGACCACGCGGGGTAATCTTGAAAATTCCTCGTTTGGGGCTTTCAACGAGCCCAGCCATCTTGAGATAGGACTTAGCCCATCCAACACGGTTTGCAAATACCGGTTGAGTTCCGCTCGGCAGTAGCTGGTTCATTTCGTCAAGGGTTAACTTAAAAAAGGGTGCCAGGGATTCAATGGCGCTTTTAAGGGTATGCTCCTGATCATCGGCAGATAGTTTCAATAATGGGAGCATGATTTTCTGAAAGTTGGGAATCGCCACTTATTCCTCTTTTCCTCAAATGATCAGGCGGAGGATGAACAGTTAGGAACTCTGCTCAAGCTCTTCCTGTATGGCCGCGAACTGCTCCAAAGCCGCCTCCAGGTTGGCCACGATCTCGGCAACCAGCACGCCGGGGTCTGGCAGGTTCTCCGAGTCCTCCAGGCTTTCATCCTTGAGCCAGAAGATATCCAGGCTGGCTTTGTCACGCTGGACCAGCTCGTCATAGCTGAAGGCCCGGAAGCGCTCGCTCTCCTGCCGCTGGTGGCGATTGACCGGGTTGTAGGCATCCACGAAATCCCGCAAATCCTCCCAGGTCATCTGCTTTGTCTTGAGGGTGAAGTGCATGTTGGTGCGCAGGTCGTAGATCCAGAGCTTTTCGGTCCAGGGCCGCTCGCTGGCCGGCTTCTTGTCGAAGAAGAGCACGTTGGCCTTGACGCCGGGGCGATAGAAGATGCCCGTGGGCAGGCGTAGCAGGGTGTGTACGTCGCAGGTCTTGAGCAACTGCTTGCGCACGGTTTCGCCCGCCCCGCCCTCGAACAGCACGTTGTCCGGCAGCACGATTGCCGCCCGGCCGGTGGTATTCAGCAGGGTGCGCACGTGTTGGAGGAAGTTGAGCTGTTTGTTGCTGGTGGTGGCCCAGAAGTCGTCGCGCTGGTAGGTGAGGCCCTCGCGGTCGGCCGAACCGTCCTCGCCCACGATGGTATAGCTGCTCTTCTTGCCAAAGGGCGGATTGGTCAGCACCAGGTCGAAATGCCCGTCCGCAGGGCCGCCCAGGGCGTCGGCCACGGTGATGGGGCTAGCGTCCTCCATGCTCTGGATGCCGTGCAGATAGAGGTTCATCACGCACAGGCGGGCGGCGCTGGGCACCAGTTCCCAGCCCCGGAAGGTCTTGTGCTTGAGATCGTCCTTCTGATCGCGGTCCAGGGGGTGGCGGTTGACGATGTGGTCATAGGCGGCCAGGAAGAAGCCGCCGGTACCGCAGGCCGGGTCGCAGATGGTTTCGCCTGGCTGCGGCCGCATCACCTCCACCATGGCCTTGATGAGCTGGCGGGGGGTGAAGTACTGGCCGGCGCCGCTCTTGATGTCCTGGGCGTTGCGCTCCAACAGGCCTTCATAGATGGCGCCCTTGACGTCGG
>JAZDHW010000279.1:0-2993 GCA_043805555.1 Pseudomonadota bacterium | reverse complement strand
GGCCAACCTCAAGGAGCGAGCCATGGACACCCCAGCTTCGTGCAGTCTCCCCGCCGCATCCCAGGCCATGTCACCCAACCCGCCGGCCGAGGCGGTCAAGGAGATGCTCTGCGGCTGCAAGGTGGTGGCCGTGGTGGGCCTGTCGCCGGATTTCAGCCGCGACAGCCACCGGGTGGCCGCCTACATGCAGGACCACGGCTATCGCATCATCCCGGTCAACCCCAAGGCCGAGCGCATCCTGGGCCAGCAGTGCTACCCGGACCTGGCCGCCATCCCCGAGCCGGTGGACGTGGTGGACGTGTTCCGGGCCAGCCAGCACACCCCGGCCATCGCCAGGGAGGCCGCGGCCATCGGGGCCAAGTGCCTGTGGCTGCAACTGGGGGTGCGCAACGAACAGTCCGCGGCCCACGCCCGGGCCTGCGGCCTCATGGTGGTGCAGGACAAGTGCCTGAAGGTGGAGCACCACCGCCTGTTGGGCGCCCAGTCTTGATCCCCGCGGCTGCGGCCGCGCGGGTGCTCGCGGCCCTGCGGCGCTTCCAGGACAGCCTGGACCAGCCCTACAAGATGACCCCGGCCGGCATGTGGGCCTGCTCGGTGGCCGGGGATCTGGTGGATCTCTTCGGCCAGGTGGACCTGGCCGGCTATGGCCATTTCGCCGACCTGGGCAGCGGCGACGGCCGGGCGGTGCTCCTGGCCGCCACAATCATCCCGGCCACGGGCATCGAGGCCGACCCCGAGCTGGTGGACGCCGCCCGGGCCATGGCCGCCGGGCTGGGCCTCACCCAGGCCGGGTTCATCTGCGCCGACCTGCGCCAGGTGGATCTAGGCCCTTATGACCTGCTGTTCATCTATCCTGACAAGCCGCTGAAATGGCTGGAAGACCTGCTGCCGGACTCCTGGCGGGGCGATCTTTTGGTGTACGGACACCAATTTAGACCGGAAAAACTAATACATGCGGCCACCCTGCGCGCGGGAGGCACCATCTGCACCCTGTGGCGTAAAGCCTAAACTTTCGTTTTGTCAGCGCTAAAAAAGGCTTGGCTTGCTACCGGTTCCCATCTGCTTTATACTCACCGGTAGGTAAGTCACTCTCATCTCTCTGCCCCGGATGAACCATGCGCTATTTTGGCAAAGACGGCGGTCAGTGCGCGCTGCCCGACCTGGACGCCCCCAACCCGGTGGTCAAGTGCCGCAAGCTGGCCCGCGCCGTGCTTTTCGGCCGCATCCCCCGGTCGGCGGTGGTGTGGTTGGGCATGGGCGTGCTGGGCTTGTCCCTGGTGTTGTGGCTGTGGTCGGTGGCCTGCGTCTCCGACGGCGGCCGGGGCATCTGCAGGGACGTGTCCGCCGCCCTCAGCATCCGCCGCTAGGCCCAGGCTAAAGCCCGGCCGCCCGCCTGCCGATAAGGAAGTCATGGAAACTCTGCGCGCGTGGTCATTGCTGATCCTGGCGGTCCTGGCCCTGGCGTCCTGCGTCAGCGGCACCGAGCCCTCCAGCACCCGCGCCATCGAGGAGCGCTACCTGGGCATGGGCGAGGCCCAACGGCTCTATCGCCAAGGCCAGGACATGCTGCGCGAGGGGCGCTACCGCGAGGCCTACACCGCCTTCCTCTCCGCCGAGAACCAGGCCTACACCGACGACCTGCGCTCTGCCGCCCGCGTGCGCCGCATGTGGCTGGCCGAGGTCATCCAGGCCTACGAGGAGGGCCGCACCCCGCCGCCGCCGCCGGTGGTCAGCCTGGCCCCGGCCCATCTGCAAGGCGGCGCGCTCAAGCCGGTCATCCCGCCCGAGGAGCTGCCGCCGCCGGCGGCCACCCCCCCGCGCGATCCCGACGGCCAGCCCATCCTGCCCCCCCTGGGCGGCCAGCCGCGCTACTAACCGTAACCCGCGCCCAACCGATCTCATCGCCGTTTATTTCATGGCCTGAGCCATTGAAGTTATGTTCCCTCTCCCCCATACGAATGGGGAAAGGGAGGGCAAGGCGAAGCTTCAGATCTCCTTGAAAACTAGCGCTGACATGCAATTTTGGATTGGGGCAGGTAGGCAGGCTTAGGCTTCGGCGTCCCAGGCGGCCGCGAGCCGGGCCATCTCGGCGATGTCGTCCGCGAACTTCTCCGCCAGGTCTGTGAAGATCGCCGGCAGCCGGCGCCGAAGCTCGGCCAACAGCGGCAGCATGATCTCCCGAATCTGGGGGTGGGCCGGCCGTGCGCAGCGTAAACCCAGCACGTGGCGCCATTCACGCAGGTTGGCGGTCATCACGATCTCGGTCTTGAGGCTGTTGGGCAGCACCGCGCGCGCCTCCTGGGGCCGCGCGCCCTGGGCCAAGAGGTCCAGGTAGGCGCTCTCGGCCGCCAGCATGGCCTGGCGCCAGCGCAGGTGGGCCTGGCTGCCTTTTTGCCAGAACAGGGGCCGGATCACGGTGATCTCGTTGCCGAACTTGTCCTGGCTGTAGTTGGCGTAGCGGGTGGATTCCTGGCTGTAGGCGGCCAGGCGGTGGCGCACCAGCTCGTGGGTGACGCCGCGGTCGCAGACAAAGCGCACAGTGGCCGAGGCGTGCTCGATGACGCTGTGGTGGCCGCTGGCCAGGATGCGGCGCACGAAGCCGGCGGCCGAGTCCGGGGTGATGCGGTCCTCGGATTTGTAGCAGGTGCGCCCGGCCAGCTCCAGATTGGCCAACAGCTCCTGGCCCTCGGGCAGGAACAGGATGGCGAAGCTGGGGGCGATCACCTTCACGCTGGGGCGACCCGCCGGCCTAGCCGGCCCGCTGCCCGAGGTAGCGCTGCACGAAGGGGGTGTCCACCAGGCGCAGCAACTGGGCCATGGGCTTCCAGGCGGCGCCCACGGCCCTCTCGGCCTCGGATGCGGCCAGCACCTGCTTGCGCAGGTCGCCCTTGAGGCGCGCGGCCAGGGCCTGGCGCAGGCGGTCGCGCAGGGCCTGGGCCTGGGCCGGGGAGGTGGGCGGGGCCGGGGCGGCCTTGGCCAGGTCCGGGGCGCCG
>JAZDHW010000278.1:0-13131 GCA_043805555.1 Pseudomonadota bacterium | reverse complement strand
AGGGGTGCGCGTCCCAGCGCTTCGGCGCGGTGATCCTGGCCCCGGTCTACGCCCCCCAGCCCGTGCAGCGGGTGCTGGTGGCCGGCTCCGGGGCCCCGGCGCTCCTGGCCGCCCACGCGGCCGCGGCCCTGGGCCATCCGGTACTGCTGGCCGGCGGCGGGGCTGATTTCAATGCGCCCGCGGCCGGCGACGACCCGGACCAGGTGACGGTGCTCTCGGCCACCCTGCCGGCCGGGGTGGAGCCCGCGCCGGGGGTGGCCCTGACCGGGCTGACCGGCGCGGCCGGGGCCTTCACCGCCTGGCTGGACGGTCCCGAGGGGTGCGCGTCCCAGCGCTTCGGCGCGGTGATCCTGGCCCCGGCGGCGGCCTGGAGCCTGGAGCCGGCCCCGGCCGGCCTGGCCGCGGACCTGGTCCGGCCCCTGGCCGGTCTGAGCGCGGCCGACCTGCCCACAGAGAACGCCTGGCGGCAGGTGGCCCTGTTCTGCGGGGTCAATGCCCCGGCCACGGCGGCGGCCTTCGCCCGCACCCTGACCCAGGCCATCGCGTTGCAGGCCGAGCCCCTGTGCCAGGTCAATGTCTTCTTCAGCGAGGCCCTGGTGTCCGCGCCGGGGGCCGAGCGGCTCTACCGCCAGGCCCGCGAGGCCGGGGTGCTCATGGTGCGCGTCGCGCCCGGCGGGGCGGGGGTGGCCGCCGACGGCCGCACCCTGGTCTGGCAGGACCCGGTGCTGGGCGAGGAGCTGGAGCTGATGCCCGACCTGGTGGGCCTGGCCCAGACCGCCGTGGCCGCCGCCCCGGAATTCCTGGCCAACCCGGTGCTGTGGCCCCAGTGGAAATGGCTGGCCCCGGAGCACGCCCGCCTGAACGGCGGACGCACCGCCCGGAGCGGCTTGTACATCCTGGGCGCGCTGCGGGGTACCGCCCCGGACGAGGCCCCGGCCCAGGCCGCCGCGGCCGCGGCCGACCTGCACGATCTCTTGGGCGGGGCGGCCACGCCCCTGCCGGTGGTGCGCCACAACCACTGCGCGTCCTGCCTGACCTGCGTGCGGGTCTGCCCCCACGGCGCGCCCAGCTTTGACAACGACTGCATCACCCCGGCCCCGGCGGCCTGCGTGGGCTGCGGCATCTGCGCGGCCGAGTGCCCGGCCCAGGCCATCGCCCCGCCCGGATGGTCCCACCAGGAGCTGATGGAGGGCCTCCGGCGGGCCCTGGCCGTGGCCCCCCGGCCGGCCATGGTGCTCTTTGCCTGCGGCCAGTCGGCCGTGCCGGCCTTGAAGGAGGCCAGCCTCTCCGGCCACCGGTGGCCGGCCGGACTGGTGGTGCTGCCCTTGAACTGCGCGGGCCGGGCCGGGCTGGAGCTGATCCTGCGGGCGCTCTGCCTGGGGGCCGGCGCGGTGCTGGTGGCCGGCTGCCACGACGGCATGTGCCGCTCCCTGGCCGGCAACCTGCGCGCCCGCCTGCGGGTGGGCGAGGCGGCCAAGACGCTCACCGACCTGGGCCTGAGCCCCAACGCGGTGAGCTTCCTGCACCTGGCCAGCAACCAGCCCCAGGTCCTCAAGCAGGCGGTGGCGGCCATCCACGGCCGCCTGGCCCCGGCGGAGGGATGAGCATGCGTCTCAACGATTGCGACCCCACCTTCAAGCACGAGATCGCCGCCGAGCCAGGCGGGGAGGGCCTCAAGGACTGCTTCGCCTGCGCCGCCTGCTCGGCCCGCTGCCCGGTGGGCGCGCTCATGCCCGCTTACGACCCCCGCCGGATCATCCGGCTGGCCATCCTGGGCGCGCGCGAACTGGTGCTCTCCTCGCCCCAGATCTGGCTCTGCTCGGCCTGCCACGCCTGCGCCGAGGTCTGCCCCCAGCAGGTCTGCTTCACCGACGTGCTCATCGCCATAAAGAACATCGCCGCGCGGGCCGGCTACGCCCCGCCCAGCCAGAAGGCCATCATCAAGCAACTGGCCGGCCACGGCCGCCTGCTGGAGGTGACCGAGTTCGAGAACAACAAGCGCGGCGAGCTGGGCCTGCCGGAGGTGAGCGAGCGCCCGGCCGACTTTCAGGCCATCCTGGGCGCGCCGGCCGGGGACGCGCCGGCCGGGGAGGGCGCGTGATGCAGGCGCTGGTCTACCTGGGCTGCACGGTGCCGGTGCGCAACCTCAACTATGAGGTGAGCGCCCGCAAGGTGGCTGCGGCGTTGGGGGTGGAGCTGGTGGATTTGCCCGGCCTGGGCTGCTGCGGCTACCCGCTGAAAAACTTCGACCAGGAGGCGGCCCTGGTCATCGCCGCCCGGGCCCTGGCCCAGGCCGCAGAGACCGGGCTCACGGTGGCGCCGCTGTGCTCGGCCTGCACCGGGACCCTGACCGAGGCCGCCCACCACCTGGACCACGACGCGGAGGCCCGCGCGCGGGTGCAGGCGCGCCTGAAGCCCCTGGGCTTGACCTACAAACCCGGCGTGAAGGTGCGCCATTTGATGCGCTTTTTGCTGGAGGAGGTCGGCCTGGAGGCCATCCGGGCCAAGGTGACCCGGCCGCTGACCGGCTTCACCTTCGCGCCGCACTACGGCTGCCATTTCCTGAAGCCCAGCCGCATCATGGACGGCTTCGACGACCCCGAGGACCCCCGGAGCCTGTCGCAACTGATCGAGGCCACCGGGGCCGCGGCCCTGGACTACGCGGCCTTGAAGGACTGCTGCGGCGGCGGGGTGCTGGGCATGGACGAGGACCTGGCCGGGCGCATGGCCGGCGGCAAGCTGGGCGAGTTGACCGCGGCCGGGGTGACGGCCCTGACCCTGGTCTGCCCCTTCTGCAACGTGATGTTCGAGGGGCAGCAAAAGGCCATCGCCAAGCGCGGCGGCCTGGACATCAAGGTCCCGGTGGTGTACCTGACCCAGATATTGGGCCTGGCCATGGGGTTCACCCCCGACGAGATGGGCTTCAAGCTCAACCGGGCCAAACCGAAAGACCTGCTGGAAGCATTTAAATAACAAGGAGATGGGCATGGAAGTCAAGGGCTACAACTTCCCGGACGAGCTTTATTACGACGCCAACCACTTCTGGGCCCGGGTCGAGGGCGACGTGGTGGTCATGGGCACCACGGACCTGACCCAGAAGATGGCCGGCGAGATCACTTTCGTGGACGTGCCCGGCGAGGGCGACGGGGTGAGCCAGGGCAAGCCCTTTGGTTCCATCGAGAGCGGCAAGTGGGTGGGGCGCACCTACGCGGTGGTCAGCGGCGAGATCGCCCTGGGAAACGAGGCCCTGGAGGACGAGTCCGAGCTGATCAACCAGGACCCCTATGGCGAGGGCTGGATCTGCAAGATCAAACCCGGCAACCTGGAGGCCGAACTGAAGAACCTCATGCAGGGCGCGGCCTACCAGGCCTGGGTGGCGGCCGAGATCGCCAAGGTGGAGAGCGAGCAGTAGTGATTTTCGCGCATTTAGGCGAATTTCGATATTGCGGCGGACTGCCGGCCTGGCAGGCCGCGGTCCTAGGTTCTTGCCCGTTTGGTATCTAGGCGGAGAGGGGCGCGGCCCCTCTCCCGTTTTTGGGGGCCTCGCGCGCGGGGCCGCCAGGAGGTGTTGTCATGGAGCTTAGCGCCAGACTGGCCGAGATAGTCGGCGTGGACAACGTCATCACCAGCCCGGTGGATTGCCTGAGCTACGCCCGCGACATGAGCGTGCACATGGGCGCGCCGGACATGGTGGTCTTCGCCACCACCACCGAGCAGGTGGCGGCGGTCATGCGCCTGTGCCACGAGACCAAGACCCCGGTCATCCCCCGCGGCGGCGGCACCTCGGTCACCGGCGCGGTGCTCTGCCCCCAGGGCGGCGTGCTCCTGAACCTGATCCGCATGAACCAGGTGCTGGAGATCAACCTGCCCGACCACTACGTGCGGGTGCAGCCCGGCGCGCTCTGCGGCGCGCTCAACGCCCGCCTGGCCGGGGAGAAGTTCTTTTTCCCGCCCGATCCCGGCTCGGCCGCCATCGCCACCATCGGCGGCATGATCAACACCAACGCCAGCGGCATCCGGGCGGTGAAGTATGGCACCACCCAGGACTACGTGATGGGCCTGACGGTGGTGCTGGCCGACGGCCGCGTCCTCAAGACCGGCACCCGCGCGCCCAAATCATCGAGCGGCTATGACCTCAATCGCCTGTTCTGCCGCAGCGAGGGCACCCTGGGCGTCATCACCGAGGCCACGCTGAAGATCCTGCCCCTGCCCGAGTACAACATCAGCGCCCGCCTGGAGTTCCCGGACGTGCCCAGCGCCGGCAACGCCGTGACAGAGATGCTCACCACCGGCATCCCCATCGCCACCTGCGAGATCCTGGACAACGTGTCGTTGCAGGTGCTGGAAAAGGCCGCCGGCCTGCCGGCCCCGCAGGGCGTGGGCTGCATGCTGATGCTGGAGCTGGACGGCCACCGGGCGGCGGTGGCCGAGTACGTGCGCAAGGTGGACGCGGTCTGCGACAAGCATGGGGCCCTGGCCAAGCGCTGGACCGACGACCCGGCCGAGAAGGCCCCCCTGTGGGAGGCGCGCCACAAGCTGGTGCCGGCCATGAGCCGCCTGAAGCCCGGCTACCGCCTGGTGCCGGTGATGGAAGACTTCGGCGTGCCCTTGACCAGGATTCCCGAGACCATCGCCCAGATCCAGGCCACAGGCCAGAAGCACGGCTTCGGCATCGCCACCTTCGGCCACATCGGCGACGGCAACCTCCACGCCACCTTCATCATGGACGTGAAAAACGCCTCGGAGTGGGAGGCGGTCAAGAAGATCGCCTGGGAGCTGGTGGAGGTGACGGCGGCCATGGAGGGCACCATGAGCGCCGAGCACGGCGTGGGCATGGCCAAGAGCCCCTACATCGACCGCGAGCTGGGGGCGACCGGCATGGCGGTGATGCAGGCCATCAAGGACGCCCTGGACCCGGCCGGCATCCTGAACCCCGGCAAGATGGGCCTGAGGAACTCCATCGACGACATCTACGCCGAGAGCGGGTTCGCGCCCCTGCGCACCGGCGCGGACTCGGTGCAGAGCTTCGGCAGCATCGACGACGAGATCCTGGCCTGCATCCAGTGCGGCTTCTGCCGCCTGGGCTGCCCCACCTACGCCCAGACCGACCTGGAGGGCCTGAACGCCCGCGGCCGGGTGACCTACGCCTTCAGCCTGCTCACCGGCAAGGCGGCGCCCAGCGCCGAGATGGCCCAGCGCCTGTACCAGTGCATGCTCTGCCTCAACTGCAAGTACACCTGCCCGGCCCAGATCAACGTGGCCGGCATCGTGCAGGCCGCCCGCGCCCGCCTGGTCAAGGAAGGCTTCCTGCCCGAGACCTTCAAGAAGCTTATGAGCGACATGATCGAGCTGGGCAACCCCTTCAGCCATCCGCCGGAGAAGCGCACCGACAGCTACCCGGCCGGATACCAGGCCAAGGCCCAGGCCGGGACCATCCTGCACCTGGGTTGCTCGGCCAGCTACCAGGACGTGAAGATCATCCCCAGCGTGATGAAGATCCTGGACGCGGCCGGGGTGGACTACACCACCCTGGGCGAGAGGGAGGCCTGCTGCGGCTACCTGGCCTACCTGGTGGGCGACATGGACACCTTCAGGACCATGGCGGCCAAGAACCTGGAGCTGTTCAAGGGCATCGGGGCCTCAACGCTGCTGACCACCTGCGCCGGCTGCCACAAAACCTTCGCCGACATCTACCCCCACCAGGGCTTCGGCGACAGCTACCAGCCCGAGCACGTGGTGCTGCTCTTGGAGCGGCTTATCGGCCAGGGCAGGCTGAAGTTCAAGGCCGACGCCGAGCCCATGACCGTCATCTACCACGACCCCTGCGACCTGGGCCGCCACCTGGGCGTGTATGAGCCTCCCCGCGAGGTGATCAAGGCCCTGCCCGGCGTGACCCTGGTGGAGTTCGCCCAGAACCGCAGCCTGGCCAAGTGCTGCGGCGGCGGCGGCGGGGTGAAGGCCTTTGACAACCCCCTGGGCGGAGACATCGCATTCAACCGGGTCAAGGCCGCCATCGCCTCCGGGGCCGAGGCCCTGGTCAGCGCCTGCCCCTCGTGCAAGAATTCGCTCAACCAGGCCGCGGCGCGGGCCCGCAAGGAAAAGATCGGCAAGATCAAGGTGATGGACATCACCGAGCTGGTGGCCAGCCACCTGGCCTAGCGTCACTCTCGTTATCGCCACCCACCACGGCCCCGCCGGATCCTCTCCGGCGGGGGCGTGGTTTCGGCGACCCCCCCAAGAGCGCTCGCGCGCCTGCCACAAGAGCACCAGGTCCTCGATCATGGCCAGGGCCGCGCGCAGGCTGCCCACCTCCGCCGGAAGCAGCAGGCCCTGGGGCCGGCGCAAGGCCTGGCGCAGCCGCCAGGCGCGCCATAGCCAGGTGAGCAAGATGCCCAGCCCCAGGCCCACCGCCAGCGCCAGGACCAGCCAGAGCCAGTCCCCGCCCCCGCCCGGCGGCTCCGGCGCGGGCGGCCCGCCAAAGGGCGGGCAGGGCGTGGGCCGGGCCGGCGCGGCGGCGCAGCCGGCCAGGGCCAGGGTCCAGACCGGGCACCAGGCCAGACCCGCGGCCGCGCGCCAAACCCGGCGCGGACGGCTGGCGGCCGGGGACCGGCCGGGTCCGGCGGCCGGGACACCCGGTTGGCGGCCGGGGCTCCCTGCCGGAAATGGGGCAGGCAGGCTGGGCATGGCCGTGCGTGGCTATCCCCCCGTGTGGTTCGGGGCCATGCCAATGCAAAGGGCCCGCCGCAGCGGACCCTTGATTAATTAGGTAAAATAATAAGTAGCTTGGCTGGCCTGACCTCCGGGAGGGGCGGCCTGGGTTTCGGCTTGTCCCATGCCCGTTACCGAAAAAACGCGCCTACTCGCCCTCGTAGTCGGGCAGGTCGCGGGCCATGGCCAGCACCTGGGCGGTGACCGCGGCCTGGCGCACCACCGTCTCGTGGGTGTCGCCCATGAGCGCGGCGGCGGCCTCCAGGGCCTCGCCGGCCTTGAGGTTGGCCAGGGCGCTCAGGCAGGCCTGGCGCACCTTGGCCTCGTGGTCGGTGAGACCCTTGACCAGGGCCGCGATCATCTTCTCGTCGCGGCTCTTGGTGTTGCCCAGGGCGATGGCCGTCACCCGGCGCACCTCGCCGTCGGCGTCGGCCAGGCTCTCGGCCAGGGGGCCCAGGGCGCGGCGGTCCTTGATGTGGTTGAGCGCGATCACCGCCTCCGTGCGGGCCTCGGCGTCGGGATCGCGCAGGAGCGCCAGGAGCCCCGGCACGGCGGCGGGCTCGCGCAGGCGGCCCAGGCAGGCGGCGGCGGTGCGGCGCACGGCCGCCTCGGCGTGGCTGAGGAGCTCCACCATGCGCGGCCGGCCCTCCTTGGACTCCAGGTTGGCCAGCCCGGCCATGGCCGCGTTGATCAGGGCCGGCTGCTGTGCGCCCAGGGCGGCCAGCAGGGCCTCCTGGGCCACGGCGGGCTCGATCTGGTTCAGCGCCACGGCCGCGGCGCGCTTGACCTCCGAGGGCTGCTCGTCCGGGTTGGGCTCCACCGCGGTCTTGGATTGATCGGCGGCGGCGGCCAGCACCTTCTGGCGCAGGTCGGCGTCGGTGGCCTTGATCAGCCGGCGCAGGAAGGGCACCGCGCCCTTGGAGCCCAGGCGGCCCAGGGCCCGGGCGGCCTCCACCCGCACCGGCCAGACCTTGTGGGCCAGGGCCTTGAGCAGGCCGCGCTCGGCCTGGGGCAGGGCCAGGATGCCGGCCATGAGACAGGCCGCCTTGAGCACATTGGGATCCTCGTTGTCCAGGGACTCCAGGACCACCTTTTCCAGATCAGCAGCCATGCGGCCTCCCGCCCGTGGTTACAGTTTAGTTAATTCCTAAGAACAACATACCGTGGCCGGACCAAGACGGAAATAGGGAATCTGCCTCAGGCGAAAAGACCGGCGGCGGCGTCGGCCAGGCGCAGGCCCAGGGCGGTGGGGACCAGCAAGCGCCCCTTTTGCCGGGCCCAGCCCCGCGCTTGAATCTCCGCCAGGGGTTCGGCCCAGGCCCATGCCAGGGGCCGGGCGATGAGTCTTTCGCAGGCGGCCAGATCCACCCCGGCGGTGGTGCGCAGGCCCAGCATGACCAGCTCCAGGGCGCGCTGATCGCCGCTCAGCTCCTCGCGCCAGGCCAGGGGCTCGGCCCCGGCCGCCACCCCGGCCAGGTAGGCGGCCACATCGGCGACCATGGCCCAGCGCACGCCGTCTCGGTGGCCGTGGGCCCCCGGCCCGATGGCCAGGTAGTCGCCGCCGCGCCAGGTGTCGGCGTTGTGGCGGCACTCATGGCCCGGCCGGGCGAAGTTGCTCACCTCGTAGCGCATCAACCCGGCGGCCTGGGCCAGGTCCAGGGCCTGGTCCTCCATGGCCAGGATGGCGTCCTCGTCGGGCAGGGGCGGCCGGCCCTTGGCGTAGCGCCGGCCAAAGGGCGTCTCCGGGGCCAGGGTCAGCTCGTAATAGGAGAGATGGTCCGGAGTTAGCTCCAGGGCGGCCATGAGGTCGCGCCGGGCGTCATCCACGCCCTGGCCGGGCAGGCCGTAGATGAGGTCCAGGCTCAGGTTGGCGAAGCCGGCCCGGCGGGCCTGAGCCACGGCGCGGTTCACGTCGGCCGGCGTGTGCCGCCGGCCCAGGGTCTGGAGCAGGCCGGGGCTGAAACTCTGCACCCCCAGGCTGAGGCGGTTGACGCCGGCGGCCCTGAGCCGGGCCAACTTGGCCGCGCCCAGGCTGCCGGGATTGGCCTCCAGGGTGATTTCGCACCCCGGCGCGAGGCCGATCAGCTCGGCCGCGGCGGCGATGATCCGGGCGATAGCGCGCACCGGCCACAGGCTGGGGGTGCCCCCGCCCAGGTAGACGTGGCTGAGCGCCCGGCCGTTGGCGCGGGGCGCGACCAGGGCCAGGTGCCTGAGCAGGGCCGGGATCAGGGCCTGGGCCGGGCCGGGCTCATAGGGCTGGGCGAAGAAGTCGCAATAGGGGCAGCGGCTGGCGCAGTAGGGCAGGTGGATGTAGAGGCCCAGGGGCGCCACGGCCGCCTCGCGGTTGGGAATGACGGATACCGATTTTGGTATAATCATACAGTGTTGCGCAAAAGACAAAAAGACGGACGGGGCTAAACCCCGCCCGTGAATTTTTACGCGCGCCTATACCATCAAGCCATCAAAGGAACTGGCATCAGGCGGCGCCCAACATCCTGATCTGTCATTGCGAGGAGCTTTAGCGACGTGGCAATCTCTTGAAAAACAAGCTCAAGAGATTGCTTCGCTGCGCTCGCAATGACAGATTCGGGCTTTTTTGGCCAGACTGACCGGACCGAGCCTTTTCGGATTCATGGTTTATCGGCATAGGCGTATTTTTACGTTATTCCAATTACATTTCAAAGATTGAACAATGCGATTCTTCGTAGGGGCGGGTCTATCCCCGCCCGTCTTCTTCTTTGCTTGGAAAGATCGGGCGGGGATAAACCCCGCCCCGACGAAGAAAAAACCACATTTGGAATGGATATTGGTATTAGATCACCGGTGCGCACTGAGATTGTAATGAGCGGGGGCTCCCGGCCAGCGCCGGGAGCCCCGCGTTATGTCCGCAATCCGGGCTAGGCCGACTTGGCCTTGCTCAGCTCTTCTTCCTTCAGCACCCGCCGCAGGACCTTGCCCACCATGGTCTTGGGCAGCTCCTCGCGGAACTCCACCACCGAGGGCACCTTGTAGTGGGTCATGTTCTCCTGGCACCAGGCGATGATGTCCTCTTCCTTCACCTTGCCGACGCTGTCGGGCTTGAGCACCACGAAGGCCTTCAGGATCTCGCCGACCTTGGGGTGGGGCAGGCCCACCACGGCCACCTCCAGCACGTCAGGATGGGAGAAGAGGTAGTCCTCGATCTCCTTGGGGAAGACGCTGAAGCCCTTGAACTTCACCAGGTCCTTGGCCCGGTCCATGATGAAGGTCCAGCCCCGCTCGTTCATGTAGGCGATGTCGCCGGTGTAGAGCCAGCCGTCGCGGATGGTGCGGGCGGTCTCGTCGGGGCGGTTGTAGTAGCCCTTCATCACCTGGGGGCCCTTGACGCACAGCTCGCCCACGCCCTCGGGGCCGAAGGGCATCTGCTTGTTGCCGGTCTCCAGGTCCATGATCTTGACATCGGTGTTGGGGAAGGGCAGGCCGATGGAGCCCATCACGCGCTCGCGGCCGGCCGGCAGCACGAAGGGGTTGGCGTGGGTGACCGGCGAGGACTCGGTGAGCCCGTAGCCCTCCACCACCAGCGCGCCGAACTTCCGCTCGAAGGTGAGCTGAACCTCGCGCGGCAGGGGCCCGGCCCCGGACAGGCACTTGTCCAGGGCGCTCAGGTCGTAGTTCTCCATGCCGGGGGTGTTGTTGATCTTGTTAAACAGCACCGCCACGCCGGCCATGACCAGTTGGGAGCCCTTGCCCCACTTCTGCACCTGCTCGCCCAGCTCGGTCATGTGCTCGGGCGGGCGGGGGAAGAGCAACTGGAAGCTGCCGGTGGCCACGGCGATGTTCATGACGCAGGTCATGGCGAAGACGTGGAAGAGCGGCAGCACGCCCACGTAGCCGCGGCCCTGGGTGGTCGCCTCGGCCATCCAGGCCTTGCCCATCAGCGCGTTGCAGACCAGGTTGCGGGCGGTGAGCATGGCGCCCTTGGGGGTGCCGGTGGTGCCGCCGGTGTATTGCAGCACGGCCACGTCCTCGACCGGGTTGATCTGCACCGAGGGCACGTTGGGCGCGGTTTTCAGCAGGTCGGTGAACTTCCTGGCATTTGCCGGCATCTCGCCGGTGGGGATCTTCTTGAGCAGCTTGCCCAGGAACTTCTTGATCGGGCTCAGCTTGACCAGGTCCACGATGTTGGTGCCGATCAGGTGCTGCACCTTGGTCTGGTCCAGCACCTTGCCGGCCTCGGCGTAGACCGAATCCAGCACCACAAAGGCCTTGGCCCCGCTGTCGTTGAGCTGGTGCTTGATCTCCAGCGGCTTGTAGGTGGGGTTGATGGCCGTGGTGGTGATGCCCACCCGCTGGCAGGCATAGAAGGTGATGACGAACTGGGGCGAGTTGGGCAGCATCATGGCCACCACGTCGCTCTTTTTGAGGCCCATCTGGGTGAGTGCCGTGGCCAAGCGGTCCACGAGGTCATCCAGCTCGCGATAGGTCATCACGGAGTCGAGGAAAATGATGGCCCTGTCGTCAGGAAAGCGCCTGGCGGTGTCCTTGAGCAGGTCTCCGAGTCCGATATCAGGGATGTCGATCATCTTGGGCACGCCCTCGGGCCAGTCGTCATACCAGGGGCGGCTTCCCAGGTCCTGGGCCATGGCTCCTCCTCCGGGGGTCCCCCCCCACGTCTGCGGGCTCATTTTTGCGGGCGCACAGGGAGGTTAACCCAAGGGGGGCGCTTAAGTCAATTGGAGGCTGCGCACAAGCCGTGAAAATATGGAGTTTTAATCAACGCCATACGGTTTCGGCGCATGACGGCGGGCCGGATCGGGGGCGGGGGGCCTATTGGGGCGGGTCCAGGGCGGTGGTGGCCCCGGCCCGCACGCTCACCGGCGCGCTGGGCTCGGCCCCGGCGAACTGCACCCGGTAGTCGCCGGGCAACACCGGCAGGGGGCGGTCGCCCACCCCGCTCATGAGGGGATCGCCGTTGGGGGCGAGCAGCAGGTAGCTGTGGCTCTTGCCGGCGCTGTCGCGGCGCACCACCAGCGCGCCCACCGGGGGCAGCTCCAGCTTCAGGTCCTGGCCGGGCTTCAGATCCACCTCGCGCCGGATGGGCGGGGCCGTCTGCACCTCCACCCGGTAGCGCCCCGGCACCAGGCCCAGGGGGCTGTTGGTGTAGCCGGTGCCGGCCTCGCGCAGGCCCACCAGGTCGTAGACCCGGTAGGGCGCCCGCCAGGGGCCGGCCGGGCCATTGAGCGCCAGGCTGAGCTTGCCGGGCGGGCCGGTGACCAGGCCCAGGCTCTGGCCGGCGGCCAGCTCCACGGTCCAGGCCAGGGGCGGGCGGGTGGTCTTGACCCGGTAGAAGCCGGCCGGCAGGGTGAGGCTGAAGGGGGTGCGCTTTTCGCTGGCCTCCACCTTGCCGCTGTCCAGGTTGGACACCGAGGCCAGCCAGTTCAGTTCGCGGCCGTCGGGCCCGCGCGAATCCAGGGCCAGGTCGCCGGCGCCCCCGGCCCAGAGCCGGGTGAGGCCCTCCGGGGCCAGGTTCACGTTGGCCGGCGGCGCGCCCGGCCCCAGGTCGTGGCCCGGGGGCCAGGCCACCTGGTAGACGCCGGGCAAAAGCTGGCAGGCCCGGCCGCTCACCCCCCGGCGGCGGGTGGCCAGTTGGTCGCGGCGGTTGAGGCCGTAGGTGATGGACAAGGGCTGGTTCCGGGGGTCGTGGGCCAGCACCAAAAGCTGGGCCCGGCTGATGGCCACCATCACCGCCCGGTGCAGCAAAAGGCTCACCTGGTCTGCCTTGGCGGCCTGGAAAAACCCGCCGCCGTGGGCCTGGGCGGCGCTCTCCAGGGCGTCGCCGGCCTTGGCCAGGCCCAGGCACAGGGCGTGCACGAAACAATCCGGCCCCAGGCCCTCCAGCACGGCCGGGTCCAGGCCGGCGGTGGGCCCGGCCACCAAGACCAGCGAGCCGGGGCCGGTCTCCCGCAGCCAGGCCGCGGCCGCGGCCGCGGCCGCGCTCAGGTCGGCCGCCCCGCCCAGTTGGGGCAGCACCAGGCCCTGGCCCTTGATCTCCGCCGCCGGCCGGGGGGGCAGCATGGTCCGGGCGGCGTCGCCGCCGGCCAGCCACAGGCCGGCCTGGATGCGCAGGGGCAGGGTGTTGAGCTCGATTGCCAGGGCGGCCTCGGCGGCCAACAGGCGGGTGGTGGCCGACCAGGGCTCGCCCATGGCCGTGGAGCAATCCACCACCAGGGCCAAGCGCCAGGGCGGGGGCATCAGCACCTCGGGCGAGGCCGCGGCGGCCGGGGGGATGGACGCGGTCAGCAGGCCCAGCAGTCCGACCATGCCCAGCAGGCCTAGCAGGCCTAGCAGGCCCCGCGGGCCCCGCGGGCCCCGCAGGCCCAGCCGGGCCATAAGCCCGGCCGGCCGGCGCGCCCGCTGCGCCATGGCCCGGCCTAGCGCCCCGCG
>JAZDHW010000277.1:0-9067 GCA_043805555.1 Pseudomonadota bacterium | reverse complement strand
CGCCCGCCGCCCGCCGCCCGCCGCCCGCCGCCGGGCGTCCGTCGGCCGGCGGCCCCCGGTCCGCCGCCGTCCAGATGCCGCTTGACAAAACACCGCCAATCTTGGTAAATTGTATCAGCATATCGAACATGATGTTCGCATATTGAACTTTGCCGAGGGTGAGGCGGCCCATGGCCAGCAGCCTGCAAGGCAACAAGACCATAGTCAAGACCATCAAGGTGCTCGACGCCTTCAGCTTCGAGCGCCAGCAGCTCACCATGGCCGAGCTGGCCCGCTTGACCGGCATGCCCCGCGCCTCGCTCTACCGCATCCTGAACCCCCTGACCGAGGCCGGCTACCTGCGCCTGGACCCCAGCGACGGCCGCTACGGCCTGGGGCTCAGGCTGTTTGAGCTGGGCCACATCGCCCAGGCCGGCATGAGCCTGGCCGGGGTGCTGCCCCGCCATTTGGACCACCTGGCCGACCGCCTGCCCTACACCCTGATCGTGGGGCTGTTGCACGAGGACCGCCTGGTCTACATCGACAAGCGCGAGAGCCCCGAGGGCCTCAAGGTGGGCTCCCAGGTGGGGCGGGTGCGCCCGCCCACCTACGGGCTTTTGGGCAAGGTTCTGCTGGCCTTTTTGCCCCCGGCCGAGAGCGCCGGGCTGCTGGCCAAGTTCCCGCCCGAACTCTGGGAGGGGCGCGCCGACTACTCGGCCGCCGGGATCGACCGGCGCCTGGCCGAGATCCGGGCCCAGGGCTACGCCCTGGCCGTGGACGAGACCGCCCCGGGCATCTCCGGCGTGGGGGTGCCCATCTTCGACCGCAGCGCTGAGCGCGCCGCCGCCGCCCTGGCGGTGCTGGTGCCCACGGTCAAGTTCAGCCCCTCGGAAAAACAACGCTGCCTGGAACTGGCCCAGGAGTTCAGCCGCGAGGTGTCCCGCCAGTTGGGCAGCCGCCGGCCCCTCTGAGGCCCCGCATAACGACCACGAAGGAGACCGCAACGTGAAGTACCTGGTCAAACGCTCAACCCTGGGCGGCACCACCCGCATTCCCGGCAACAAGTCCGCCACCGCCCGCGCCATCGTGCTGGGCGGCCTGGCCGAGGGCAGCACCCGCATCGTCAACCCCCTGCCGGGCATCGACAGCTTCTCCATCGTGGGCATGATGCGGGCCCTGGGCGCGCGCATCGACACCAGCGACCCCACCCAGTGGCTCTTCGAGGGCGTGGGCAACCGGCCCCAAGCGCCCGGCTGCGTGCTGGACGCCGGCAACTCCGGCACCGGCTACTACCTGCTGGCCGCGGTGGCGGCCCTGATCGACGGCTGCTCGGTCGTCAGCGGCGACTACCAGATCTGCCGCCGGCCGGCCCAGCCGCTCATCGCCGCCCTGAACGACCTGGGGGCCGAGGTCTTCTCCACCCGCAACGCCGGCGTGGCCCCCCTGGTGGTGCGCGGGCCCCTGAAGGGCGGGCGCACCAGCCTGCCGGGCGTGAACAGCCAGTGGCTGAGCCCCCTGCTCATCGCCGGCGCGCTGAGCCGGGAGGGCGTCACGGTGATGGAGGACGACCTCATGGAGCGGCCCTACGTCAACATGACCATGGGCTGGATGGAAAAGGCCGGGGCCCGGTGCAGCCACCGCGACTACGCGGAGTTCCACATCCCCGGCGGCCAGGCCTACCGCGGCTTCACCGCCACGGTGCCCGCCGACTGGGGCAGCTCCGGCTATCCCATGGTGGCCGCGGCCGTCACCGATTCCAAGGTCACCTTCACGGACATGGACCCCGGGGATTTCGCGGGCGAGCGCGCTTATCCCCACATCATCAAGGAGATGGGTGGTAAGGTGACCTTTGCCGACGACGGCCGCACGGTCACGGTGGAGGGCGGCCAGCCCCTGCACGGCATCGAGATCGACTGCTCCGGCACCCCGGACGCGGTGCCGGCCCTGGCGGTTTTGGCCTGCCGTGCCAGCGGCAAGACGGTGCTCAACCACATCGCCGCCAGCCGGCTCAAGGAGACCGACCGCACCCGGTCCATCATGGAGGAACTGACCAAGATGGGCGGCCGCTTCGAGGAGACCGCCGACAGCCTGACCATCTATCAGTCCGACCTCAAGGGCGCCCACATCGACGGCCGCCACGATCACCGCATCGTGATGGCCACCGCCGTGGCGGCCCTGACGGCCGCGGGCGACACGCTCATCGACGACGCGGAGTACGTGGGGGTCAGCTTCCCCAATTTCTACGAGGTCTGCCGCGGCCTGGGGGCCGACATCGAGCGGTTGGACCTGGTGTAAGGCCGGCTTAGCCGCCGGCAAGCTTTTTAGAGGAACGAGAGGAGGGATCATGCGGAAGTTCATGGCGGCGATTACGGTCCTCATGCTGGCGGCGGCCCTGTGCGCGGCCCCGGCCCTGGCCGATAACGTCAAGCGTTTTTCCATCGGCACCGCCGGCACCGCCGGGGCGCTCTATCCCATGGGCGTGGCCATGGGCCAGGTCATCACCAAGCACGTGCCCGGTTTCGCCGCCACCGGCGAGGCCACCGCGGCCTCGGTGGAGAACCTGCGCAACCTTTCCACCGGCAAGATGTGGATGGGCATCTCCCAGTCGGAGATCGCGGCCATGGCCTACAACGGCGAGGGCGATTTCGCCAAGCGCAAGATGGACAACGTCCGGGCCATGTTCGCCACCATCTACTCCTACGTGCAGGTCTTCGCGCCCGCCGACAGCCCGCTGAAGTCCGTGGCCGACTTCAAGGGCAAGACCATCGGCGTGGGCCCGGCCGGCAGCGGCGGCGAGATGGCCGCCCGCATGATCCTGGGCTTCTACGGCCTGACCTACAAGGACCTGAAGCCCCAGTTCATCCCCGAGACCGAGGCGGTGCAGGCCCTGAAGGACGGGCGCATCGACGGCTTCATGTGCACCCACCCCATCAAGTCGGCGGCGCTCCTGGACCTGACCAACTCCATGGTGGTCAAGATGATCCCCCTGGGCGACCCGGCGTTCTACGCCAAGTACCCCTTCTACACCAAGCACACCATCCCGGCCGGCACCTACAAGGGCGTGGATGTGGCGGTGGACGTGCCCATCAGCCGCATCATCATGTACACCACCACCAAGGCCGACTTCACCGCCGACGACGTCTACCACATCATGCAGGCCATCTGGGACCACCAGGACGAGTGGAACGGCGTGCACGCGGCGGTCAAGAAGCAGGTCCAGTTGGCCACCGCCCTCAACGAGATCGGCACCCCCCTGCATCCGGGGGCCATCAAGTTCTTCGCGGAAAAGGGCATGCAGGTCGATCCCCGGCTTTATCCGCCGGAGTACAAGAAGTAGTCGACTGGCCGGCCGGCCGGCCCCTCCCTGGTCATCCCCCCCAAGGCCTGGGTGGGGGCGGTCCGGCCGGCCCTAAACCCGATCCGGGTCACACACCCCCGATCCCAGCCAACCCGCGGCACCCCAGGGCCGCCGGAGCGCCACGATGCCCCCGCAACCGGAATCTTCGTCGTCAATCGGCCGCGCCCTGGGCGCGGTGATCATGGTCATCTCGATCCTGGTGACCTGCTTCCACCTCTACGTGGGCGTGAGCACCGGGCTCAATGTGCTCCAGCAGCGCATCGTCCACGTCTTCGCCATCATGCTGGTCTGGTACCTGATCAAGCTGCGCGGCCGCCTGGGCGGCCAGGACTGGCCGGCGGCGCTGGCCTACCTGGGCCTGGTGCTGCTGACCCTTGCGGTGGGGCTCTACTACTACTCCGAGTCCGCGCCCGAGCTCATCCTGGAGCGCGGCATCATGGGGGTGAGCGAGCTGGACGTCATCGCCGGGGTGGCCCTGATCGCCCTGGTGCTCTTGACCAGCCAGCAGGCGGTGGGCCTGCCGCTGACCATCATCGCGGCGGTGTTCCTGGCCTACGCCTTTTTCGGCCCCTACATGCCCGAGGTGGTGGCCCACAAGGGCTACGACGTGGAGTACGTCACCAGCTACATCGCCTGGACCCTGGAGGGCCTCTACGGCACCCCCATCGGGGCCTCGGTGTCCTTCGTGAGCCTCTACATCATCTTCGGCGAGCTTTTGGACCAGTTCGGGGCGGGCAAGTTCTTCATCGACCTGGCCTACGCGCTCACCGGGCGCATGCGCGGCGGCCCGGCCGAGGCGGCGGTGCTGTCTTCGGCCATGATGGGCTCCATCAACGGCAGCGCGGTGGCCAACGTGGTCACCACCGGCACCTTCACCATCCCCCTGATGAAGCGGGTGGGCTACCAGCCCCACTACGCCGGCGCGGTGGAGGCGGTGGCCAGCACCGGCGGCCAGATCCTGCCCCCGGTCATGGGCGCGGCGGCCTTTGTCATGGCCGACATGACCGGCATCCCCTACGCCAACATCGTGGTGGCCGGGCTCTTGCCGGGCATCCTCTACTACTGGAGCCTGGGCCTGGCCGTGTACCTGCAAGCCGGCGACCAGGGCCTCGTGGGCGAGAAGGGCTCGGACCTGCCGCGGTTCAAGGCGGTGCTCAAGGGCGGCTACTACCACCTGATCCCCATCGGGGTGCTGATCTTCCTGCTCTTGATCATGGAGTATTCGGCCAACTACGCCGCCATCTTCGCCATCGGGGTGCTGGTGGTGGTGGGGGTGGCCAAGACCCTGCTCCTGGAGCGGCGCCTGCCCCTGCGCGAGATCAGGGACGCCTTTGTGCGCGCGGCGGCCACCACCGCGCCGGTGGCGGCGGCCTGCGCCTCGGCTGGCATCGTCATCGGCATCGTGAGCATGACCGGCATCGGGGTCAAGTTCACCCAGATCGTCTTCGATCTCTCCAGCAACCAGTTGCTGCTGATGCTGCTCCTGGTCATGCTGGCCTGCATCGTGCTGGGCATGGGCCTGCCCTCCACCGCGGCCTACGTCATCGCGGCCACGGTGGGCGCGCCGGCGCTTGTCAAGGCCGGGGTGCCGGTGCTGGCGGCCAACATGTTCGTCTTCTATTTCGCCATCATCAGCTTCATCACCCCGCCGGTGGCCATCGCGGCCTATGCCGGGGCGGGCATCGCCAGGTCCAACCCCACCCGCACCGGCTTCACCGCCTTCCGGCTGGGCTTCGCCGGCTTCGTGATCCCCTTCATCTACGTCTACCACCCGGCGCTCTTGATCGTGGACACCCCGGTGCTGCCCACGCTCATCATCCTGGCCTACTCCATCGTCTCGGTGGCGCTGATCAGCGCGGCCCTGGAGGGCTGGCTGGGCGCGCGCATCAACCTGCCTCTGCGCGCGGCCATGCTGGCCGCGGCCGGCATGCTGGTGGCGGGCGAGCCGCTGCTCAACCTCGCCGGCATGCTGGCCGGCCTGGGCATCTTCGCCTGGCTGGGCTGGCGCTGGCGCCAGGCGGCGCGGGCCTAGGGCCCCGCCGCTGGGCCTGCCGGGAAGCTAGACCCCCGGCAGGCCCAGCCAGCGCCGCAGGCGATCCCAGCCCCCGCCATCCTCGGCCGCCGGCTGCCGGGCCTCCAGCCGGGTCAGGGCCGGCCGGGCCTCGCGGTGCTGCAACCACAGGCACAGCCGCTGATGCTCGTCGCCGGCCCGGTAGCGCCAGGCCAGCTCGCCGGGGAGCTCGCCGGCCATCCCGGCCGGAACCGCCGGAGCGGCCGCGTAGTCATCCGCCCGGGCCGAGACCAAGGGCCGCACGCCGTCCATCCGCCTGGTCATCACGCTCATGGCTCCCCTCCCTTTCGCGCCCGCCCGGTCTCGCCGCCGGGCCGGGCTGGTTCAGAACTGGCTGAAATCCTCGGTCCGGGGCATGCCGCCAAAGGCGGACCGCAGCTCGGCCGGCGGGGCGATCATCTGGCGGGCGGCCAGGTCCAGCCAGCCGCCCAGGCTGGTCACCCGGGCCGCCAGCTTGCCGTCGGGCCGGAAAAACTCGTTGCGCACCTTGAAGCGGCTGCCGTCAATGGAAAGCCCGGCCGCGGCCAGGGTGACCTGGATCGGGCTGAGCATGTCGATCTCGCGGAAGTACTCGATCTCGTCGCGCAGGATCACCGGGCCGATGCGCAGGCGGGCGAACTCGGCCGCGGCAAAGCCGTGCTCGGCGAAATAGAGCATGCGCAGGTCGGCCGACTTGTCCAGGTAGGCGGTGTTGCGCATGTGGCCGTTGAAGTCGGTGTCGCCCCAGCCGGCGAGCATCTGTCTGGCGTACATCCCTGGCCTCCTTCCCCCGGCCGCGGCCGGCAGGGTGTGTGCATATGCAACCAGTGTAGCTACACGTTTTAGGGCAATTAAAACGGCCGCATACGTGTATCTACACGCTTGCCGCCAAAAAAATTTGCGCGCGCTCCGGCCGGCCTATTTGAGGCCCTTGGTCAGTTGGCGCAGGTCGGCCAGCATGGCCTGCCACTTGTCCTCCCCCACCCCGGCCACGATGCGCGCCTGGGTCTGATGCCACAACGGCGCGGCCTGGTCCATGACCGCGATCCCGGCCGGGGTCACCTGGGCGCGCACCTCGCGGCGGTCCTCGCCGCGCTCCAGGGTGACCAGGCCGCGCTTTTCCAAGAGCGCCAGGTTGCGGCTCAGGGTGGTGCGGTCCATGCCCATCAGCCGGGCCAGCTTGCTCAGCACCAGGCTCTGGTTGAGATAGCAGGCGATCAGCAGGCTGAACTGGGTGATCTTCAGTCCGGTGGGCTTCAGGGCCTGGTCAAAGGCCTGGGACACCCGGCGGGTGGCCCGGCGCAGGTTGAAGTCCGCGCACTGGATGGTCATGCCCACGCAGGCGTCCCGGCTGATCAGCGCGAAATCCACCGCGGCCGGCGGCGCGCCCTGGCCATGTTCCTTGCCCTTGCCCATGATAGGAGTATATACACCTTTTGCCGGCGGCGTCAAGCCGGGGCTGTTCAGCGCGAGGCCAGCCCGTCCTCGTCCAGCGCGCGGCCGCACTGGGGGCAGCGGGTGATCTCTCGCGCCTCGGCATCCAGGTAGCGCGGCCGCCAGGCCGCGCCGTCGCGCAGGTATTCGATCCAGATCTCGGCCCCGCAGACGCAGTAGCCGACGCTGCTGTAGATCATGGCGCGCCTCCCGCGCCCCAGCTTGGCCCGGCCGGGCGTGGGCGTCAAGCCCTGGCTGCGGCGCTGGATCGCCGGACCATGATAAAGGCAAGCGCCTCACCCGGCCTCTCCCCCGGAGGGGGCGAGGGGCCAAGACCAGGCGGCGGACGGCGCGGTGTGAGGTGACGCCGAAGCCGGCCCCTAGGTGCGTGTCGGAGAAAGCCGTCCATGGCCCGCCCGGAAGCCTGTCGGAGGATTACGCCGACAGGCTCCTAGAGCCAGCCTTGGTCGGCCAGGGCCTCCAGCAGGCCGGCGGCGTCGGGCAGGGCCAGGTCGGCCCCGGCGGCGGCCAGGTCGGGGAGCGCCACCCGGCCGCTGGCCACCCCCACCGCCAGGCAGCCGGCGGCGCGGGCGGCGTCCAGGTCCGTGGGGTGGTCGCCCACCAGGGCGGCCCGGTCCGGGGCCACGCCCAGGGCGCCCAGGGCGGCCAGGGGGTGGGCCGGGTCGGGCTTGACCCGGGCCACCGCGTCCCGGGGCAGGAAGGCCTGCACGGCCTGGTCGATGTCCGGGAAGACCCGGCGGATGGCCGGGGCGCAGTTGCGGCTGATGACGGCCAGGCCCAGGCCCTGGGCGCGGGCCGCGGCCAACAGCGGCCGGGTGTAGGCGAAGAGCCGGCCCCGGCCGGCCGCCTCCACCTCGCCGGCCCGGATCAGCGCCCGGGCCTCGTCGCCAAAGCCGTTGCCCAGCCGCGCGGCCACCGCCGCCACCTGCTCCAGCAGATAGCCCGCCGGCCATGCCTCGCCAAAGCCGCGCCGCACGGCCAGGTCGCGCACCTGGCGGGCCAGCTCGCCGAAATCGATGTTCAGTTCGGCCAGGGTGCCGTCGAAATCAAAGATCAGGGCCTGGAGCGGTCCGGCCGCGGCCACGGCCTAGAGCCCCGGTAGGGTCTCGGCCCGGCCCTGGTCCAGGTAGGCCGCGCCGCGCACCCTCAGGTCGCGGTCCAGCTCGAAGACCAGGGGGTTGCCGGTGGGCATCTCCAGGGAGGGGATGGCCTGGTCGCTGACGCCCAGCAGGTGCTTGCACAGGGCGCGCAGGCTGTTGCCGTGGGCGGCGATGAGCACCTGGCGGCCCTGCATGAGCCGGGAGGAGACCTCGTTGTGCCAGAAGGGCATCACCCGCTCCAGGGTGGTCTTGAGCGACTCGGCCGCCGGCAGGGTCTCGGGGTCCAGGTTGAAATAGCGCGGGTCGTGGCAGGGGTGGCGGGAGTCGTCGGGCTCCAGGGCCGGCGGGGCCACGTCATAGGAGCGCCGCCAGACCTGCACCTGGTCCGCGCCGTGGCGCTGGGCGGTCTCGGCCTTGTCCAGGCCCTGCAAGGCCCCGTAATGGCGCTCGTTCAGCCGCCAGGAGGCGCGCTGGGGCAGCCACATCAGGTCCATCTCGTCCAAGACCAGCCACAGGGTGCGGATGGCCCTTTTCAGCACCGAGGTGTAGGCCTGGTCGAAGCGGTAGCCGCCCTGGGCCAGCAGCCAGCCGGCCTTGCGGGCCTCTTCCACGCCGCGCTCCGACAGGTCCACGTCGGTCCAGCCGGTGAAGCGGTTCTCCAGGTTCCATTGGCTCTGGCCATGGCGGATCAGCACCAGGGTGGGCATGGACGGCCTCCGCTGAAAGGACCGGCAGCGGCGCGCGGACGCCCCCCGCGCGCCATCAAGCCCATTATACGTTGTTTTGCCGGGGCGTTCGGGGGAGCCCCCCTAATGTAACAAAAAAGGGGCTCCCCCGTTGATTATGCGGCCTGGGAGCCTGCCGGGGAAAGAGTTCCGACAGGCTTCCGGGCGGGCCATGGACGGCCCGCCCGGAATGGCGCCAAATTAATTTTTGGCGCCATTCCGAGAACTTGCCAAAATTCACTTTTGCAAGTTCCAAGAAGAGAAAGCCATGGATGGCTTTCTCCGACACACACCTAGAAGGCGAAGACCGCGCCCAGCTCGGCCACCACCTCGCCGCGGTGGTTCTTGAGTTGGGGGCGGGCCAGGTCGGCCAGGGGGCCGGTCAGGGCGGCGTGGTCCA
>JAZDHW010000276.1:0-5324 GCA_043805555.1 Pseudomonadota bacterium | reverse complement strand
CTCAAGTTGAAGCAGCGGCAAAAGCCCTTGCCGGTGGCCGAGGGGCGGTGTAGATTGCCTGCCATGAGCACGCCCACCCCCCTAACCATCCTGGATCCGGACGAGGCCCTGCAGCGGCTCCAGGCCCTGCCGCGGCCCTGGGCCGGCGATTACCTGGTCATGTATTCGTCCTGGCTGGGCGGCATCGTGCGCGAGCCCTGGCTGATGAGCGTGCCCATCGACGACCACCTGGTCCACCGCGGCGACGGCGTCTTCGAGGCCATGAAGTGCGTGGACGGGCGCATCTACCAGCTCGACGCCCACCTGGAGCGCCTGGCCCGCTCGGCCCAGAGCATCCACCTGGAGCTGCCCCTGGACCTGGGCGCTCTGCGGCGCATGATCATCGAGACCACCCTGGCCGGCGGCGAGCGCGACGTGATGGTGCGGCTCTACGTCAGCCGGGGCCCGGGCGGGTTCTCCACCAACCCCTTCGAGTGCCCCCGGGCCGGCCTGTACATCGTGGTCAGCCGCCTGCACGCCCCGGCCGCGGAATCCTATCAGCGCGGGGTGCGGGCCGGCATTAGCCTGGTGCCCAGCAAGAGCGGGTTCTACGCCTCGGTGAAAAGCTGCAACTACCTGCCCAACGTGCTGCTCAAGCGCGAGGCGGTGGTCAAGGGCTGGGATTTCGCGGTGGGACTGGACGAGTCCGGCCATCTCTCCGAGGGCTCCACGGAGAACGTGGGCCTGGTGGACGCCAACAACCGGCTGCTGCTGCCCCTGCCCGACCACATCCTGGAGGGCACCACCGTGCGCCGGGTGGTGGAGCTGGCCGGGGCGCTGGTCACCAGCGGGCTGATCAGCGCCATCGAGCACCGCCCCCTGGAGCGGGCCGACCTCAACCAGGCGCGGGAGATGATGCTCTTCGGCACCACCCTGGACGTGCTGCCCATCACCCGCCTGGGCGGCGAGCCGGTGGGCGAGGGCCGGCCGGGCCCGGTGGCCGCCGCCCTGCTGGGGCTGGTGCGCCAGGACATCGCCACCAGCTCCGCGGTCTCGGTGCCGGTCTTCGCCTAGCCGCCGGCCGGCTCACCGCCGGACCGCTGCGCCCCGGCCGCTAATCCCGGCCCAGACCCCACCACCGCCGCTGCCTGTCCTTGCGAGCGCAGCCAAGCAATCTCTTGTTTTTTTCAGACGACAAGGGCGGATTGCCGCGCCGCGACCCTGACGGGTTGCTCCCCGCAATGACGGCATGACGGCCCGGCGGCCGGCCGGCCGAACTATCCCGCTATTACAAGTGCTCCCAGGTGACGGGCTCCAGCTCGCCCACGTCGCGGGCCAGGGTGCGGCCGATCACCCGCTCCAGGTGGTCGGGGGTGATGCCGTGCTGGGGACGCAGCACAACGAGATCGTCGCGGGTGAGCACCTGGCCGGCCTTCAGCGGCCGGGCGGCGTAGAGGCTGCGGCGTTGCAGGATGACGGTCTGGCCCTCCTCGGCCACCACGCGCTTGACGCCGTCGCCCAGGGCCCGCTCCAGCTCGCGGATGGCGCCGGCCATGGCCTTGAAGTCCGCCCCGTCCATGGCGAAGGGATGGTCCGGGCCGCTGCGGGTCTTGTCGTCGGTGAAGTGCTTCTCGATGACGCAGCCGCCCAGGGCCACCGCGCCCACGGCCACGGTGTGGCCGGGGGTGTGGTCGCTGTAGCCGTAGGGCGCATTGAAGCTCTGGCCCATGGTGACCATGGCTTTGAGGTTGGCGCTGGCAAAGCTGCTGGGGTAGTTGGTCACGCACTGCAAGAGGATCAGGCGGTCGCAGCCGGCCTCTGCGAGCGTGCGCACGGCCTGGTCCACCTCGGCCAGGGTGCAGGCCCCCACGCCCATCATGATGGGCAGGTTCTTGCTGGCCTGGTATTCAAGCATCTCCAGCCAGGTCACGTCGCCGCTGCCGATCTTGAGCGCCGGCACGCCCATCTCGGCCAGGAGGTCCACCCCGGCGAAGTCGTAGGGGCTGCTGAAGAAAATCGTCCCGGCCTGCTCACAGTAGCGCATGAGCTGCTCGTGCCAGTCCCGGGGCAGGTGGGCCTCGTGGTAGACGGTGTAGACGTCCTTGCCCCACTTGGCCTGAAAGCCCAGCTTCAGGCCCTCGAAGGCCTTGCGGTTGATGATCTGGTCCGGCAAAAAGCTCTGGAACTTCACCGCGTCGGCCCCGCACTCCATGGCCAGGTCGATGAGCCGCTTGGCCCGGTCCAGGTCGCGGTCGAAGTTGCTGCCCACCTCCGCGATGAGCAAGGCCGGGCAACCCCGGCCCACCTCGCGCCCGCCGATCATGAAGCGCTCTTGCATGCCCATCCTCCGAAACGCCGGAACCGGTCCAGTTCGCCGGCGGCAAATTCCAGGAAAGCCTTGATCTCTTGGTCGATGCCCGGCAGGGGCCAGGCCGCCGCGGCCGCGAAACGCCGGCTAGCGAGCACCGGGTCGGCCGGCCGGGGCGCGGCGAGCGCCACCTCGGCCGCCAGGGCCGGCCGCACCAGCCCCGGGTCCCGGCCCAGGCCCAGGGCCAGCCGCCGGGCGAAGTCGAACTTGCTCAGGCCCTCAGCGCAGCCCAGGTTGTACACGCCCGATAACCCCGCGGCCACCGCCGCCAGGATGGCCGGGGCCAGGCTGACGGTGAATAGCGGCGAGAAGCGCACGTCGGTGAAGCCGGGGATTGTATTGCCGGCGGCGAGGTTGGCCGCCACCCACTCGGCCAGGCTGGCGCGGGCCGGGTTCTGGTTATGGCCGAAAATGCAGGTGCGCAGCACCAGGGCGGCCGGATGAGCGGCCATGACCAGCCGGTCGCCATTGAGCTTGCTTTGGGCGTAGGCGCTGAGCGTCCCCCCGGCCGCCTCCTCGGGGTGGGGGCCGGGGCCGGCGGCGTAGACCGAATCGCTGCCGATGTGCACGCAGGCCGCGCCCGCGGCCGCCGCGGCCCGCGCCAGGTTGGCCGCGCCGGTGGCGTTGACGGCCTGGGCCAGCTCGGGCTGGCGCTGGCACAGGTCCACGTTGGTGACGGCCGCGCAGTTGACCACCAGGCCGGGGCGGACCTCGGCCAGGGCGGCCGTCAGCGAGGCCGGGTCGCGGACGTCGCCGGCCACGACCCGCACCCCCGGCCAGGCCCCGGCGGCCAAGGCGGCGGGATCGCGCACCAGGGCGGCCAGGCCCTCCGGTTTTTCCCGCCAGCGCCAGAGCAGCATGCCGCCCAAGAGCCCGGCCGCGCCGGCGATGAGGATGGGGCCTTTCACCGCGCCTAGCCCGCGCAGGCCATGAGCAGGGCCTCGGCCACCCGGCCCGCGCCCAGGCCGTCCACCGCGGCCATGCCGGCGGCGCTCATGGCCCGGCGGCGGGGGGCGTCGCCGGCCAGGGCGTCCACCGCCGCGGCCATGGCCGGGCCGGTCACCCCGGTCCAGAAGCCCAGTTGCACCGCGAGGCCCCGGCGGCCCAGGGCCTCGCCGATCAGGCGCTGGTTCTCGGCCTGGATCACCGTGACCATGGGCAGGCCCAGACAGCTCATCTCCAGGGTGGTGTTGGTGCCGCTGGCCGAAAGCGCCAGCTCGGCCCAATTCATCACCGCCGGCATGTCGGCCACGTCCCGGAGCACCTCCACCCGGTGCCGGCTTCCGGCCGCCAGCTCCAGCACCGCCGGGGCGTGGTGGTTCTCGCCGCCCAGCACGGCCCGGATCTCGTAGCGCCGGCTGCTCCCGGCCAGGCCGGTGAGCGCCCGGCTGGTCAGGTCGTGGGGGTCGCTGCCGCCGAAGTTCAGGAACAGCCGGGTGGCCTGATCCGGATGCGCGCGCGCGGCCGGCCGCGCGGTGGGGAACTCCGGGCGCAGCACCGCGAATTGCGGCCCCAGCAAAAAACGGGTGCCCGGCCCGGCCGCATAGGCCAGCTCGCCAGCGTGCACGTTCTGGTTCAACACCAGGGCGCAGGGGAAGCTGAACTCGCCCAGCTCGTCGAAAAAGAGCAGCCGGGCGGCCCCGGCCAGGCCGTCCAGAAAAGCCTGGTCGAACTGGTAGCCGTCCAGCACCGCGCCCGCGGCCCCGGTCTGGCTGATGGTCTCCAGGGTCAGGGCCAGGTCGGCGGCCAGGTCGAGGCCGCCGGGCAGGGGGCGCAGCCCCGCCCGGGCCAGGGCCACCTTGGCCGACGCCACCGCCGAGGGCTCCTTCATGGCGAACTCCACCCTGGCCCCGCGGGCGATGAGCGCCCCGGCCAGGGTGAGGCAACGCGACAGGTGCCCCATGCCGATGGCCGGGGTGGCGTCGGTGCGGATGAGGATGCGCGGCGGCGCGACCATGCGATTAGTTCCTTCCGGGCCCCAAGCTAGCAGAGCCCCGCGGGCTTGGCAAGGCGCGGGGCGGACCTGGTAAGATAGGCGGGTCTGCTGCAAAGGGAGACTTGTCATGAAGGCGGTTTGCATCGTGCAGGCCCGCATGGGCAGCACCCGGCTGCCGGGCAAGGTGCTCATGGACCTGGCCGGCGCGCCGGTCATCGCCCGCTGCCTGGCCCGCCTGGGCCGGGCCCGGCGGCTCGACCAGGTGGCGGTGGCCACCACCACCCTGGCCGCGGACCAGGCCCTGGTGGACTGGTGCGCGGGCGCGGGCGTGGCCTGCCTGCGCGGGCATCCCGAGGACCTCCTGGACCGCTATTGCCAGGCCGCGCGCGAGCTTGCGGCGGACGTGGTGGTGCGCTGCACCTCCGACTGCCCCATCACCGACCCGGCCCTGGTGGACCGGGCGGTGGCCGGGTTCCTGGCCGCCGACCCGCCGGTGGACTATGCCTCCACCCGGCTGCCGGTCTACCGCTTCCCCCGCGGCCTGGACACCGAGGTGATGAGCATGGCCGCGCTGGAGCGCGCCTGGCGCGAGGACGCCAACCCGGCCTGGCGCGAGCACGTCACACCCTACATGTACTTTAATCCCGATAAGTTCGCCATCCTGGGCGTGCCCTGCGAAGAAGGCGATTTCTCCTCATACCGCCTCACCGTGGACACGCCCGAGGACCTGGCCCTGATGCGGCTCATCTACGCGCATTTCGGCCACGACCGCTTCACCTGGCGCGAGGCGGTGGATCTGTTGGCCGCGCGGCCTGACTGGGCCCACATCAACGCGGACGTGCGGCAGAAGATGGTGCAGGGCCCCGACGGCCCGGCCGGCTAGGAGCCTGTCGGAGTAATCCTCCGACAGGCTTCCAGGCGGGCCATGGACGGCCCGCCTGGAATGGCGCCAAATTAATTTTTGGCGCCATTCCGAGAACTTGCCAAAATTCACTTTTGGCAAGTTCCAAGAGGAGAAAGCCATGGATGGCTTTCTCCGAC
>JAZDHW010000275.1:0-37341 GCA_043805555.1 Pseudomonadota bacterium | reverse complement strand
CGGTCGCTGCCATTGTCGGTGGGTCGATGTCAAAACACAGTGCTTCGCCATTGTTTGCTCCTTGGCATGCTATTCACGATGAAGGACTCACAGATGTCGCCTGCGAGCGGGTGGAGACGCCGGCGCGGATGGGCGCGCCGGAGGGCGGGGTGAAAACAAAAACGGGGTGAAGGCGGACCGTGGCCGGCCGCATTGTGCGGCCGGTTTTATGGAACATGGTTTCAATGGCCAGCATCATGCCCGCGGCCATTCCGGCCGGCGTCGGGCCGGTGACCGGCGGGGTGATTCCGGAACGTGCAGGGAGGGCCATGGCGGCTATAACCTATCTCCGGAATAGATAACAAACCATTGATACTGGATATAATTGACACCAGTCCAGCCGGTGATGCAATAGGGGCAACCACTCATTCGGCATGCGCCCAGACACCAGCCCCTAGGTGCGTGTCGGAGAAAGCCATCCATGGCTTTCCCCTCTTGGAACTTGCCAAAAGTGAATTTTGGCAAGTTCTCGGAATGGCGCCAAAAATTAATTTGGCGCCATTCCGGGCGGGCCGTCCATAGCCCGCTCGGAAGCCTGTCGGAGGATTACTCCGACAGGCTCCTAAATATCCGCCGGTGCCTGGGGGCGCGCCCCTGGGCCCAAGAGGGAAGACGGTGCGAATCCGTCGCGGTCCCGCCGCTGTGACCGGGGACGAAAGCCGCAAGCACAAGCCACTGCCTCGGAGCCGAGGCGGGAAGGCGCGGCCGGTAGGACGATCCGGGAGCCAGAAGACCTGCCGGCCGGAATGAGCCCGTGGCCGCCGGATGAGCGGCGCCAGGCGCGCGAGCGATGCGCCCCGGCCGGGTTTCAGCGGGGCGATCAAGATCGACCAGGGTGCAGTCCCCCCGTCCATTGCGGACGGGGTTTTTTGTTGCCATGCCATCAAGGAGTCAGAACATGGCCGGAGCGCTGATCGACGAATGCGTGCGCCTGCTGGACCAGCAGAGCCGCGGCCTGCAGGGCGGGCTGCTGGCCCCCCAGGCCCAGTTGCCCCTGCTGCGCGAGGTGATGCGCAGCATCCTGGAGTTCGAGCCGCGCGAGATCATCGCGGCCCTGGAGCGCTTTGCCAGCGAGCCCCGGGTGCTCTTGAGCTGGCTGGTCTACGAGGGCCAGCGCCTGCCCGGCGTGGACCCGGCCAGGGTGGCCGCGGTGCGCGAGTACTGGGACCAGGCCTGCCGCCTGGGCCAGCGGGTCATCACCGTGCCGCCGGCCGCGGCCGGCCCGGCCGGCTACGCCTGCCCGGCCTGAGCCGGCCGGCTCAGTCCAGGAAAATATCCGGCCAGCGGTCGTTGGCCGGGTTGTAGGTCAGGCGCACGGCTGTGGCGGCCGGCTGGTCCAGCCGCCACAGGAATATCTCGTAGTCGGCGATGTCGTGCTCGTGGCCGCCGGCGCTGGCCCCCCAGACCATCCAGCGCCCGTCCCTTGAAAGGCGCGGGAAATACTCGTGGCTGTGGGAGCCGGGCAGGTCCATGTGCGGGGCCGGCTCCTTGGCCGGGTAGGGCGAATCCAGCATCCGGGTGCCGCCCCGGCCCCGGTTGTCCACCCACAGCACCCGCTGGCAGCCGGGGTACCAGGTGATCTCGCAGCCGTCGCCGTAGAAGACCTGGCCGCCCGTGGCCAGGTCGGCCACCAGCACCCCCTGCATCCGGCCGCGGGCGGTGAGGGCCAGCAGGTTGGGGTTGGCCTGGCACAGCTCCGGGGTCTCGATGCGCCCGCCCACCGGCGATTTTTCACCGTCGTAGACCACCCGCTCGCTGCCGCTGGCCAGCTCGTGCACCACCACCTGGGCCCCGCGCATGAAGCTCACCCGGCCGGCGTCCACCCACTGCGGGAAATTGGCGTGGCTGGCGACCAGGCGCTCCTGGCCGGTGGCCAGGTCCAGCAGGTAGGCGTCCCAGCGGTCGTAGTCGCGCTCGCTCACCCAGGGCTCGGTGCTGCGGGCGAAGACGATGCTTTTGCCGTCGGGCGAGAAACGCGCGAAGTAGTCCACGTGGTCGTTGCGGGTCAGGCGCTCCAGGCGCAGGCCGGGCAGGTGCAGCAGGTAGAGTTCGTGGCCGCCGCTGCGGCTGCTGGACCAGACCACCCGGCCGCGGACCCCGCCCAGCCCGGCCAGGCCCTGGCCGATGGCCGCGGCCTGCTCCGGGCTCAACCCGGTCTCGTCCTTCTCCAAGGCCAGGTCGCCGAAACGCGAATAGACCAGGCGGGGGCCGTACCAGGCGGCCAGGGTGGCCAGGGCGGCCAGCCCGCCCAGGCCCACGATCAGCCATTTGATCAGGGCCAGGCGCATATTCCCTCCTATCTTTGGTTTACCGGCCGGCGGCGCTGCTTGAGGCTGAGCCGCATGAGCGCCAGGCTGCCCAGGGAGTAGTCGATGGCCTGGGTGATGACGTGCACCGTCACCGGCAGCAGGGCGGCCTGGGTGGGCTCCAGCCCGGCCGAGCGCAGGGTCAGCATCATCACGCCCTCATAGGCCCCGAAGCCGGCCAGGCCGCTGATGGGCAGGCTGGCGCTGGCCTCGGCCGCCACCAGGGCGAAGAGCACCAGGGCGAAGCTGAGGTTGGCGGTGACCGCCTGGCCCCACTGGCCGGCCACGGCCAGCACCAAGAGATACAGCCCGCCGTACTTGGCCAGCCGGATCAGCACCGACAGCACCAGCACCGGCCAGAACACGCCCTTGGCCTTGACCGCGGCCATGTCCCGGGCCACGGCCAGGGCCTCGCCCGCCACCCGCTCCAGCCGGCCCAGCCAGCCGCCGCGGCCGGCCAGCCAGCCCCTCGCCCAACCGGCGGCCCAGGCCAGGATGCGGTCCACCCAGGCCAGCACCGCCAGGCCCAGCCCGGCCAGGAGCCCCAGCAGCAGCCAGAGCCAGGGGCCGGCCGCGCCGGTCTTCCACCAGGCGCTGAGGATGGCTAGCAGGATCAGGGGGGCCATGGCCAGCAGGTCGAAAATGACCGCGAAGGCCAGGGATGAGACACAGGCCGCCAGGCGCACCTGGAGCTTTTGGTTCAAAAACACCACGTAGGCCAGGCTGCCGGAGCGCGCGGGCAAGAGATCCACGAACAGGTTGCTCACCAGCGTTAGGCCGGCCAGGTCGGCCAGGCCGGGGGCTTGCTGCGGGTCCGAGGCCCGCAGGAGCACCTGGTAACGCCGGGCGCGTAGGCCCACCGCGCCCAGGAAGAGCGCCAGGTAGGCCAGCATGAGGGGCCAGTCCAGGCCCGCGGCCAGGGCCCGCCAGTCGGCCAGGCTGGTGTGGGCGCTCAAGTACCAGAACAGGGCGGCGGTGAAGGCGCAGGCGGCCAGGAAGGAGAGCGCCCGCGTCAGCCGGCCGGTCCGGCGGCGGCGGGGCATGGGGGCCGGGCCGTGTGGGGACATGATTGCCTTTCCGCGACGGTCAACCTGATTCTACCCGGCCGGGCCCCCTTGGGCCAGCCCCGGCCGGCCGGCGGGGCGTGTTGCAAAATTAAACCAGGGGTGTCTCCTGGCGCGAAAATTAATAGCTTGAAAAAAGGAGACAAATTCTGGCAAGCATAGTGTATGTAACAAATTGCAACGCGGAGACGTAAAAGCCCAAATTTCTAACGAGCTGAAATGTCAACTAATTGTGAAATTTGGCTCTTGGCACGCCATTTTCATTGCAAACCTGCGGGGAGGAGCCTTTGTTGGCTGGAATGCACAAAATCCGGGTGAGACTCCTGCTGGGCTTCGGCACCGTGCTGCTGGCCATGGCCGCCTTTTGGGTTATGAGCTACCGCTACCTCACCCAGATCGAGGACCGGCTGCTTTTTCTGAGCCAGGCCGACCAGGTGCTCAACACCGTGCTGGAGGTCCGGCGCTACGAGAAGAACTACTTCCTCTACCGCCACGAGGAGGACTTCCTGGAGGCCCTGGCCTATCTGGACCAACTGGTGAAGCTGGCCCAGGGCCAGCCCGGCCTGCCCGGCGGCCCGGACGCGGGCCGGGACCGGCCCGCCACCGCTGAGCTGCTGGTCCCGGCCGAACGCTACCGCACGGCCTTCGGGGCGGTGCATGACCGCCGTTCGCTCACGCCCGCCGGCCTGGCCACGGCCGAGGACGCGCCCGCGGTCATCGCCCTGCGGGCCGCCGGCAAGGAGATGACCGCCCTGGCCGAGCGGATGGCCAACGGCGAACGGCTGGCGGTGCAGGAGCATCTGCGCGACTATCGGCCCCTGCTCCTGGCCTTCATCGCCGGGCTGGGCGTCATCGCCGCGGCGGCCATCTACCTGCTCATCTTCCGCCTGGTCAAGCCCCTGCACACCATCGAAAAGGCCACCCAGGTGGTGGCCACCGGCGATTTCCAGCCCATCCCCTGGCCCCAGAGCCGCGACGAGATCGGCTCCCTGGTCAGCGCCTTCAACCGCATGGTGGTGCAGATCCGCCGCCACAGCGAGCAGATGATCCAGAACGAGAAGCTCACCAGCCTGGGCACGCTCACCAGCGGCGTGGCCCACGAGCTCAACAACCCTCTGAACAACATCTCCACCTCCTGCCAGATCCTGCTGGAGGAGATGACGGCCGACTCCTCGGAGTATCACCGCGAGCTTCTTAGCGCCATCGACCAGCAGGTGAGCAAGGCCCGCGACATCGTGGGCTCGCTCCTGGAGTTCTCGCGCCAACGCGAGTTCACTCTCCGCCGCGAGGAGCTCGCGGCCGTGGTGGAGGAGAGCCTGCGCCTGATCAAGGGCGAGATCCCCGAGGCCATGAGCGTGCGCCTGGCCGTGCCGCACGGCCTGGTGATCCTGGCCGACAAGGGCCACCTGGTCCAGGCGCTCATCAACCTGATCCAGAACGCGTTGCAGGCCATGGGCCCCCGCGGCCAGCTCACCCTGCAGGCCTGGTCCGAGAACGGCCTGGCGGTGCTGGAGGTGATGGACACCGGCTGCGGCATCCCGGCCGCGGTGCTGCCCCGGGTCTTCGATCCCTTCTTCTCCACCAAGGAGGTGGGCAAGGGCACCGGCCTGGGCCTGGCCATTGTCTACGGCATCGTGGAGCGCCACGGCGGGCGCATCGAGGCCGAGAGCACCCCCGGCGCGGGCAGCACCTTCCGGGTGCGCCTGCCCCTGGCCGAGCGGGAGGCGGGCGCATGAAGCCGCGCATCCTGATCGTGGAGGACGACGCGGTGGCCCGCCGCAACCTGGAGCACGTGCTGGCCAGGGGCGGCGAATACGACCTGGACCTGGCCGACGGCGGCGAGGGGGCCCTGGGGCTCTTGGCCCTGCGCCGCTATGACCTGGTGCTCACCGACCTGCGCATGGACAAGGTCAGCGGCATGGACGTGCTGGCCGAGGTGCGCGCCAAGCACCCGGAGACCGAGGTCATCATGCTCACCGCCTACGCCTCGGTGGACTCGGCCATCGAGGCCATGAAGCTGGGCGCCTTCCACTACATCGCCAAGCCCTACAAGATCGACGAGGTGCGCGCCCAGGTGGCCCACGCCCTGGAGCGGGCCCAACTGCGGCGCGAGGTGCGCGAGCTGCGCCGCCAGGTGGCCGGCGGCCGGCGGCCGGATTTCATCGTGGGTAAGAGCGCGCCCATCCAGGAGCTCTTGCGCCTGGTGCGCCAGGTGGCCCCCACCGACGCCGGGGTGTTGATCATCGGCGAGACCGGCACCGGCAAGGAGCTGGTGGCCCGGGCCCTGCACTACGCCAGCCCCCGGGCCGACAACCGCTTCGTGGCCTTCAACTGCGGGGCCTTCACCGAAGAACTCTTGGCCAGCGAGCTTTTCGGCCACGAGAAGGGGGCCTTCACCGGCGCGCTGAACACCAAGCGCGGGCTCTTTGAGGCGGCCGACGGCGGCACGGTTTTCCTGGACGAGATCGGCGACACCCCGCCGGCCATGCAGGTGAAGCTCCTGCGCGTCATCCAGGAAAAATTGGTGACCAGGGTTGGGGGGACCAAGCCCCTGGCGGTGGACGTGCGCATCGTGGCGGCCACCAACCGGGACTTGAAGGCGCTGGTGGAGGCCGGCCGCTTCCGGGCCGACCTCTACTATCGCCTCAACGTGGTCACCCTGCCGGTGCCGCCCCTGCGCGAACACAAGGACGACGTGCCGCTTTTGGTGCACCACTTCCTGCAAAAATTCGTCGAGCGCCACGGCAAGGAGATCAAGGGCGTGTCGCCGGAGATGATGGCCGCCTTGAAGGCCTACAACTACCCCGGCAACGTGCGCGAGCTGGAGAACGTGATCGAACGGGCGGTGACACTGAGCTCCGGCGAGATGCTGGGGCTCGCTGATCTGCCCGAGGACGTGACCGCCGCGGCCGACGAGCCGCCCTCGCTCACCGAGGGCGGGCTGCTCACCCTGGAGGGCCGCGAGCGCGAGTACATCCTGTGGGTGTTGGAAAGAACCGGAGGCAACAAGAGCCAGGCGGCGGAGATCCTGGGCATCGACCGGGTCAGCCTCTGGCGCAAACTGAAGCGTTACGGAGTGGAGGACTAGCCGGCTCGGGCTGGATCGGCGCGGGCCGCGCGGGAAAGGAACCATGCTAGCCAGAATCTTTCCCTTCCTGGGATGGTTCAGGAACTACGACCTGAGCCGCCTGCGGGTTGACGCGATCGCCGGGCTCACCGTGGCCCTGGTGCTCATCCCCCAATCCATGGCCTATGCCCAGTTGGCCGGCCTGCCGGCCTACTACGGCCTCTACGCGGCCTTCCTGCCCCCCATGCTGGCGGCCATGTTCGGCAGCAGCATGCAGCTTGCCACCGGCCCGGTGGCGGTGGTCTCCTTGATGACCAACGCCTCCCTGGCCCCCCTGGCAACCCAGGGCTCCGAGGCCTACATCGCCTACGCCATCCTGCTGGCCCTGATCGTGGGCCTCTTTCAGTTGGCGCTGGGCCTGTTGCGCCTGGGCCTGGTGGTGAACTTCCTCTCCCACCCGGTGGTGGGCGGGTTCACCAACGCGGCGGCCATCATCATCGCCACCAGCCAGCTCAGCAAGATGTTCGGCGTCTACGTGGACAACGCCGAGCACCACTATGAGACCATCTGGCGGGTGATCGAGGCGGCCATCAACTACACCCACTGGCCTACCCTCATTATGGGCGTGGGGGCGTTTGCCGTCATGTACGGGCTGAAAAGGGTCAACCCCCGCCTGCCCTACGTGCTGGTGGCGGTGGCCGCGGCCATCCTCATCTCCTGGGTCTTCGGCTTCGAGCACAACGCCAAGGCCACCCTGGCCGACATCAACTCGGACCAGGTCAAGGCCCTGGTGGCCCAGTTCAACGCCGCCAACCAGGCCGTGAACCGGTTGGCCGACCAGCGGGTGAAGCTGGTGCAGGCCGAGATGCAGGCCGTGCACGACCAGGGTCAGCGTTCGCTGACCGTGCTCAAGATCCAACACGAGCAGGCCGCGGCCAACATGGAGATCGACGAGGAGACCAAGAAGGCCCGCCAGGCCCGGCGCGAGCTGCGCGCGGTGCTTCTGGAGGGCGTGGCCGGCCCGGATGGCAAGCTCAGCTACTTTGAGCGCGGTAAGGTCCCGGCCGGCCAGCAGGGCGACGGCCGCACCTGGCGGGTGCGGGTGGGCAACAACCCGGTGGACCCGGCCAAGCTGACCATGATGGGCGGCGGCGCGGTGGTGGGCGTGGTGCCGCCGGGCCTGCCCTCGGTGGGCGTGCCCAAGCTGGACATGACCGTCATGCTCCAGCTCTTCCCCTATGCGGCCATCATCTCGCTGCTGGGCTTCATGGAGGCCATCAGCATCGCCAAGGCCATGGCCGCCAAGACCGGCCAGCGCCTGGACCCCAACCAGGAGCTGATCGGCCAGGGCGTGGCCAACATCCTGGGCAGCTTCGGCAAGAGCTATCCGGTCAGCGGCTCGTTCTCGCGCTCGGCGGTGAACCTGCAAGCCGGGGCCATCACCGGCCTGTCGTCCGTTTTCACCAGCCTGATGGTCGTGATATTGCTGGTTTTTTTCACGCCGCTTCTCTACAACCTGCCCCAGTCGGTGCTGGCGGCGGTAATCATGATGGCCGTGGTGGGGCTGATCAACATCAGCGGCTTCGTGCACGCCTTCAAGGCCCAGTGGTACGACGGCGTCATCTCGGTCATCAGCTTCCTGGCCACGCTGGCCTTTGCGCCCCACCTGGACAAGGGCATCATGATCGGGGTAGTTTTGTCCCTGGGCGTCTACCTGTATAAGAGCATGCGGCCCAAGGTGGCGGCCCTGGCCCTGCACCCGGATTGCTCGCTGCGCGACGCCGAGCACTACCACCTGCGCCAGTGCAAGCACATCGCGGTGGTGCGCTTCGACGGCCCGCTGTTTTTCGCCAACGCGAGCTTCCTGGAGGACAAGATCGCCGAGCGCATCGAGAGCATGCCCGATCTCAGGCACATCCTGATCGTGGCCACCGGCATCAACGAGCTGGACGCCTCGGGCGAGGACACCCTGTCGCTGTTGGTGGACCGGGTGCGCAGCGCCGGCTACAAGATCAGCTTCTCCGGCATCAAGGAGAACGTGCTGGAGGCCATGGAGCGCACCCACCTGCTGGCCAAGATCGGGCCGGAGAACGTCTTCCCCCTGGCCTCGGCGGCCGTGGGGGCCATCCACGCCGACGCCCACCGGGGCTCGGACGAGCATGACTGCCCGCTGTTGACCGTCTGTCCGCTCGAGGAATACCGCGAGAACCAGGAGAGGAGCTGAGCCATGCCGGTGGTGACGATAACCAGCGGGGCCTTTTGCCAGGCCGAGGAAGTGGCCCCGGCGGTGGCCCGTGAGCTGGGCTGCCATTTGATCGACGACGCGGCCCTGATCGCCCAGGTGGCCGGCCAGGGGCCTTTTTCCGCGGCCAAGCTGCACAAGGCCCTCTATGACAAGCCGGGCGTGTTCAATAACTTCTCCCACGAGAAGGAGCGCTGCCTGGCCTGGCTCAAGCTGGGTCTGGGCCGCCTGCTCAACGAGAGCGACCTGGTGCTGTGGGGGCTGATGGCCATGCTCACCCCGGCCGACGTCTCCCACGCGCTGCGCGTCTGCCTCATCGCCGACGCCCGCAGCCGGGCCAAGGCCGCCGCGGCCGCGGGCCTGGGCGAGAAGGAAGCCCTGGCCAAGGTGCACAAGGAGGACGAGGCCGCCTACCAGTTGGCCGAGCTGCTGCGCCGGCGCGATCCCTGGGCGGCCGAGCATTACGACATCCTGATCCCCATGGACAAGGCCGGCGCGGCCGAGGCCACGGAGCTGATCTGCGGCCACGCCCGCGGACGCCAGTTGCGCACCACCCCCGGCTCGCTCACCGCCGTGGCCGACTTCATCACCGCGTCCCGGCTGGAGCTGGCGCTGCTTGACAAGGGCCACAACACCCGCGACCTGGCCGTGAACGTCAAGGCCGGCGAGGCGCTCATCGCGGTGAACAAGAAGGTGCTGATGCTCAGCCGCCTGGAGGAGGAGCTCAAGCGCCTGGCCGCCGGGGTGGAGGGCGTCAAGGCGGTGCGCACCGAGGTGGGTCCGGGCTACTATCAGGCCGACGTCTACATGAAGGCCGATTTCAACCTGCCCAGCAAGGTGCTGTTGGTGGACGACGAGCGCGAGTTCGTGCAGACGCTCTCCGAGCGCCTGCTCATGCGCGAGATCGGCTCGGCGGTGGTCTACGACGGCCATGAGGCCTTGAGCCTGGTGGCCGAGGACGAGCCCGAGGTGGTGGTGCTGGATCTCAAAATGCCCGGCATCGACGGCATCGAGGTGCTGCGCCGGCTGAAGCGCGACCATCCGGACGTGGAGGTGATCATCCTCACCGGCCACGGCTCGGCCAAGGACCGCCAGACCTGCCTGGACCTGGGGGCCTTCGCCTACCTGGAAAAGCCGGTGGACATCGACCAGCTCTCCCAGGCCATGCGCGAGGCCAACGAAAAGATACGCGGCCGCCAGGCCTAACGCCCGGCGTCTGCAACGGCACGCCACCGCCGCCAGGGGAGGCCGCCATGGGCCTGTGGACGCGGATCAAGCCGCCTTTCTGGGAGCGCCAGGGAGACCCCGGCACCCAGAGCCTGAACTACCGCCGCCTGTGGAAGTCCACCTTTGGCGCCGCAGTGGCGGTGTCGTTGATCCCCCTGATCCTGATGACGGCCATCACCTTCTATCAGTTCGAGCAGCAGTACCGCCTGCAACTGAACGAGATCGTCAGCCAGGTCCACCGCCTGATCAGCAACACCCGCTTGCAGATCGGCTTCTTCCTGCAGGAGCGCCAGGCCGCCCTCGGCTACATCGTGCTGGAGAACAGCTTCGAGCAGCTCAGCGACGAGCGCCGCTTAAGCGCCATCTTCTTCAACCTCAAGCGCGCCTTCGGCGGCTTCATCGACATCGGCCTCATCGACAGCCAGGGCCTGCAACGGGCCTACGTGGGGCCCTACGCCCTGGAGGGCCACGTCTACAAGGACCAGGACTGGTACAAGGAGGTGCTGATCCGGGGCACCTATGTCAGCGAGGTCTTCCTGGGCCACCGCCAGGTGCCCCACATCGTCATCGCGGTCAAGCACGAGCTGAATGACGGCCGCTTCTACGTGCTGCGCGCCACCATCAACACCGCGCGCATCAACGACATCATCGCGGCCATGAACATCCACCCCAGCAGCGACGCCTTCATCGCCAACCAGAAGGGCGTGCTGCAAACCCCGTCGCGCTTTTTCGGCGGGGCGCTGGAGCAGTCGCGCCTGCCCATGAGCACCGCCCAGGGCGCCATCGACGTGGTGCAACTGCCGGGGCCGGAGGAGCAGCCCCTGGTGGTGGGCTACGCCCGGGTGGACGCCGCGCCGTTCGTGCTGATGCTGGTCAAGCAGCCGGACGTGCTGCTCCTGAAATGGGGCCTGTTCAGGCTCAACGTGCTGGTGCTGGCGGTGGTGAGCATCGTGATCATCCTCATCGTGAGCTTCAAGGGCTCCAGCAGCCTGGTCAACCGCCTCTACCTGGCCGACCTGAAGCGGGCGGCGGTGCTGCACGAGATCGAATACACCAGCAAGCTGGCCTCCATCGGCCGCCTGGCCGCCGGGGTGGCGCATGAGATCAACAACCCCATCGCCATCATCAACGAGAAGGCGGGCCTGCTCAAGGACATCATCTCGGCCCGGGAGGAGGACGGCCCCCAGAAGGACAAGTTCCTGCACCTGGCCGATTCCATCCTGTCCTCGGTCAAACGCGTCAGCGCCGTCACCCACCGCCTGCTGGGCTTCGCCCGCCACCTGGACGTCAGCTACGAGACCATCCAGCTGGGGGCCCTGGTCAACGAGGTGCTGGGCTTCCTGGGCAAGGAGGCCGAGCACCGCAACATCGACATCAACGTGCGCACCGACAAGGACGTGCCCAACATTGAGAGCGACCGCGGCCAGCTCCAGCAGGTGCTCTTGAATATACTCAACAACTCCCTGGCCGCTGTGAACAACGGCGGCGAGATCAACATCTCGGTGGCCCACATCCAGCCCGACACCGTGGCCTTGAGCATCGCCGACAACGGGGTGGGCATCCCCAAGGAGAACCTGAAGAGCATCTTCGAGCCGTTTTTCTCCACCCGGGGCGCGCGGGGCACCGGTTTGGGCCTATCCATAACCTATGGCATCGTGCAAAAATTGGGCGGGTCCATCAGCGTGGAGAGCCAGGAGGGCGAGGGCACCACTTTCACCATCACCCTGCCGGTCAAGCGCCAGGCATAGGCGGCGCGGCTGGGGGAGGGGAGAGCCTAATGCGAGTGTTACTGGTGGACGACGAGGAGGAGCTGGTCACCACCCTTTCCGAGCGCCTGGACCTGCGCGGCATCGCCAACGACTACGCCACCACCGGCGAGCAGGGGTTGGCCCTGCTGTCGGACAATGATTACGACTGGGTGGTGCTGGACATGAAGATGCCCGGCCTGGGCGGGCTGGCCACCTTGAAGGCTATCAAGCGCAGCCGGCCCGGCATGCGCATCATCGTCATCACCGGCCACACCTCCAAGGAGGACCACGACGCCGGCCTGGCCGCCGGGGCGGACCACTACCTGCTCAAGCCGGTGGACGTGGACGATTTGGTGGCCCTGATGCAGGGCAAGTCATGAAAGACGCCGATCACCCCCTGGGCGACGCGCGCTCCCAGGGCCAGGCCCGGTTTTTCGGCCAGGTCACCGCCAGCGTCACCCACGAGGTCAAGAACCACCTGGCGCTCATCAACGAGTACAACGGCCTGGCCGCCGACCTGCTGGCCGCCCACGCCCGGGGCCGGCCCCTGGACCTTCAGCGCCTGGCCGGGCTGTGCCAGGAGGTGCGCCGCCAGGTGCGCGAGGCCGGCGAGGTGGTGGGCCAGCTCAACCGCTTCGCCCACAGCGTGGAAGCGGCCCAGGAGGAGATGGACCTGGCCGAGCTGTTGGCCACCTTCGTGGCCATCTCGCGCCGCCGCGCCCAGCACCACCGCATGGAGCTGGCGCTCATCCCGTCGGCCGCGCCGGTGCGCCTGACCACCCAGCCCTTCCTGCTCTTGCAGGCCTGCTCGGTGATCCTGGAGGCCGCGCTCAAGGATTGCCCGGAGGGGGGCCGCCTGGATATCTGCCAGGAGCTGGCGGGGGAGCGGGCCCAGGTGGTATTCTGTTGCCTCCCGGCGGCGGACACGCGGCCGGAGCTGCCGGACTGGCTGCTGGCCATCCTGGCGGCCGAGCTGGCCGAAACGCCCGCGGGCGGGGTGCGGCTCAGCCTGCCCCTGGCCGGGGCCGGGGCGGCGGCGGCGGTGGATTAGGGCCGGCAAGCGGGCCGGCGGAAGGCGAGGGGCGATGCAGGCAGAAACCGCCAAGGGCAGCATCCTGCTGGTGGACGACCGCGCCGACTTCGTGCGCATCATGGCCGAGCGCCTGCGCGAGCGCGGCTATGACGTAGCCGAGGCCAACGACGGGCCTTCGGCGCTGGCCGCGCTGGGCGGCCGGCATTTCGACACCATCGTCCTGGACCTGGTGATGCCCGGCATGGACGGCATCGAGACCCTGCGCCGCATCAAGGAGCAGGACCCCGCCGCCCGGGTCATTGTGCTCAGCGGCCACGCCTCGGGCCAGTACGTGGTGGAGGCCCTGGCCCTGGGGGCCCTGGACTTCATGGTCAAGCCGGTGGACATCGAGTCCCTGGTGGCCCGCCTGGAGGGCTAGCCCTCCGATCTGACTCTCTTCAGCTAGGCCGCCTCCACCCGGCAGGGCACGTAACGGTGCAGCGGGGTGCCGGCCAGGCGGTCGCGGTGGCCGGCGCTGGTCAGCCGGTTCACGTTGATCCCGTACACCTTGCCTTCGTACACCAGCCCGAAGCCATGCGGGATGAGCAGGCAGCCGGGGCGCTGGTCGGCGTCCAGCTCCAGTTCCCCCACCTCTGATCCGGCGGCGGTGGTCACCCGCACCGCCTGGCCGTCGGTCAGGCCCAGGCGGTCGGCGTCGTCCGGGTGCATGGCCACGGTGCAGGCCCGGCGGCCGGCGTTCCAGGCCGGGTCGCGCATCAGGGTGTTGGCGTTGGTGTCGTTGTGGCGGCCGGCGCTGAGGATGAAGGGATGGTCCGGGTCGCCGGCCAGGGCGATGGCCTCGCGCTCCGGGGTGATCTCGGCCAGCCAGGCCTCCATCTCCGGGGCCAGCAGGTTCAGCTTGCCGTCGCCGGTGCGCACCGCGGCCAGGTTGTTCTGCTCGTCGCAGCGGCCGATGACCACGCCCTCGGGATGCGCCAGCAGGGCCTGGAACACGGCCTCGCCCTGCAACGGCCCGGCCGGGAACCCGGCGGCCACGGCGTTTTTACGGAACTCCTTGGGCGCGGTCATCAACAGGCCCCACAGCGCGGCCTGGTTGGCCGAGCCCAGCTTTTGGCCCAGGGTCTGGGCCAGCACGAAGGGGGCCATGGCCGCGGCGGCGGGCTGGGTCTGGCCAAAGGCCATCAGGGCCATGCCGAAGCTGATGTGGTCGCCTTGGGCGGCCTGATGCAGGCTGGCCGGAATCTCCGGGACGAGACCCAGGCGCTGGGCCAGGCGGGTGAAGATCTCGCTGGCCTCCAGGGGCTCGCCCACGGGCTCCAGCACCGGCCGGCGTAATTGCATGAAGATCTCGGGCCAGGTCCAGGTGAAGAAGGTGGTGTCCCAGGACTCGTAGGCGCTTTTGCAGGGCAGCACGTAGTGGGACAGCGCCGCGGTCTCGGTGAGGGCCAGCTCGCAGGTGACCAGCAGGTCCAGGGCCCCGAAAGCGCGCTCATAGGCCGAAGTGTCGGCATAGGAGCGCAGGGGGTTGGATTGGCTGCAGATCACCGCCCGCAGGCGCTGGGGGTGGTCGCTCAGGATCTCCTCGGGCATCACGTTGGGCGGGTAGACGCCCATGATGGCCGGAAAGCCCGTGGCCACGGTGCGCCAGGTCTTGGGGTCGCGTTCGTCGGAGTGCGCGCCCAGTGGCATCAGGTAGCCGGGGATGACGTTGCCTCCCGGCCGGCCGATGCTGCCGCAGAGGGCCATGAGCAGGTAGTAGAGGTGGCTGGTGGCCGTGCTGTGGCGGCTCATGTACACCCCCAGGTCGGGGTGCATGGACCAGCGCTTGGTGGTCAGCCAGCGGCAGAGCCGGGTCACCGGCTCGGCGGCCAGGCCGCAGACCTCCAGCGCGGCGGCCACGTCAAAGCCCGCGAACCAGCCGCGGATGGCGTCCAGGCCGCTGGCGTGGGCGTCCAGGTAGGCCTGGTCCTGCCAGCCCTCGGCCAGGATCATGGCCAGCATGGCCTTGAGCAGCAGCGCGTCGGAGCCGGGGCGGGGGGCCAGGTGCAGGTCGGCCCGGCGGGCGGTCTCGGAGCGGCGGGGGTCGACGACCACTAGCTGGCGCTCGGGGTCGCGGGAGATGCGCTCCAGCACCCGGCGGGCCTGGGGCACCTGGTGGCTCATCCAGCCGTTCCAGCCCCAGGCCAAGAGCAGCTCGGTGCGCGCCTCGTCCGGGATGGCGCCCAGGTATTGCCGGCCCAGCAAACGGCCGCCGGCCCAGAAATGACCGGTCAATTCCTGGCCCAGCGCGTTGTAGTGATAGCGCGAGCCCAGGGCGCGCAACAGGCGCACGCCAAAGGCCGCCTCCAGATGGCAACCCTGGCCGCCTCCGCCCATGTAGGCCAGGGCGCGGGGGCCGTGCTGGTCGATGACGCTGCGGAGCTTCTCGGCGATCTCGTCCAGGGCCTGGTCCCAGGAAATGGCATCGAAGCCGCCGGTCGGGTTGCGCCTCAAGGGCCGGGTCAGGCGCTGGGCGTGGTGCTGGTGATGGGCGATGTTGAGCCCCTTGCGGCAGGCGTAGCCCTGGCTGCGGGGGTTGGCCTTGTCCGGCCGGCTTTTGAAGATGCGGTTAGCCTCGACCAACACCTCCAGGCCGCAGTTCTGGGCGCAGAGCACGCAGCCGGTCTTGAGCCATTGGGCCATGGTCATCCCCCTCGCCTAAAGGTTCTGGTGCCGGTCCAGCTTGTCCTTGAGCGCGGCCCGGCTGCGGGCGCGCAGGGCCATGGCCTCGCTGACGCTCTTGGGCACCGCCGGCGGCTCTGGCTTGCGCATCAGGCCGAGCGCGCCGGAGGGGCAGGTGGTGACGCACAGGCCGCAGCCGATGCAGCGGGTGGCGTCCAGCACGGCGGAATCGTCGCCCAGACTTAGCGCCTCCATCTGGCAACGGTCCACGCAGACCCCGCAGGTGATGCAGGCCTCGGCGTCCAGGCGGGCGACAAAGGGCGAGACCACGATCTCGGCCGGGGCGGGGTGGCGCTTCAGGTGCAGCAGCGCCTGGCAGCAATCGCCGCAGCACAGGCAGATGTTCACGATGTCCTGGGCGTTGCTGGGCTGCACCACCAGGCCCTCTTCCTCGGCCTTATTCAGGATGGCCAGGGCCTCGTCCTGGCTGATCATGCGGCCGATGCCGTTGCGCTGGTAGTAATCGGCCCCCCAGCCAAAGACCAGGCAGGCCTCGGAGAGCTTGCCGCAGCCGCCGCCCTTGAGCAGGTGCTCCTTGCGGCAGATGCAGGGGGCCACCAGGATGGTCTCCTGGCGGCGGATCAGCTCCTCGGCCGATTCGTAGGCCAGCACCTCGGGCGCGGCGACGATGCTGCGCCCCACCGGGATGGTGCGCAACTGGGGCAGGGCGGCGAAGGCGGCCTGGGAGAGGTGGGGCATGTAGGCCTCGACGTCGCGCACGAACTCCGGGGTGAGCCGGTTGACGTTGTACTCCCAGATGCCGATCACGAACTGGGCTGCCATGTACACCGGCGGCCGGCCCGCGCCCTCGATGTTGAAGATGAGGCCGTGGCGGGCCATGTCCTGGAGGCGGCTCCGGGCCTCCTCCACCGGCAACCCGGCCCGCTCGGCGATGGCCTCGGCCCGCTCCAGCTTCAGGCCCAGGTGCACGGCCAGCGCCGCCTGCTCGGGCGTGAAGAGATGGCGCAGGATGCGCAGCTCCACCCCGTCGGCCGTGGCGGGGAACCCGGACGGCAGCCGGTCCAAATGCTCGGCCAGCTTTTTGTAGACATCCAGCTCCATGCCCATCCTCCTTGCCCTCCGGACTGGTTATCTTGCATGCTAACTATTATCGCAAAAAAATATGCGCGCCGCGCTCTAGCGCAGGTCGCGCAGCAGGCGCTTAAGCAGCACCTTCTCCTCCAGGCTCAGTCCGCCCACGACCTCCTGGTTGGCCTGCTCGCGGGCCTGGTGCAGGCCGGAGGCCAGCTCGCGGGCCTTGGCGGTGAGCCGCACCCGCACCACCCGGCGGTCGTCCGCGTCGGGCTCCTTGGTGATCCAGCCGCTTTCGGCCATGCGCTCCAGGGTGCCGGAGACCGTGGCGCTGTCCAGGGTAAGCCGCGCGCCGATCTCCCCGGCGCTCAGGCCCTCCTCGCGCTCCACCACCGCCAGGATGAGCTGTTGCAGGGTGGTGAGGCCGAAGTCCTTGAGCTGGGCCTTCAGGATGCCATGGGCGCGCTGATAGGCCTTGGCCAGCAGGAAGATGATGCACTCGTCCGGGGTTTCCATGGTTCTCCAGGTTATCTTGCGTGCAAGATATGCTGGCCGCCCCCGGCGGTCAAGGCAATTCGCGCGGGCCTGGCGTCGGCCATGGCGCTGCCTGTATCTTAGGGACCAGGGACAAGCCTGGAGCGGGGAGGCGGCATGGAGGCGTTGGCCGAGATCGCGGTGGTGGGGCTGGGCACCATGGGGCGCAACTTCGCCCTCAACCTGGCCCAGAACCTGGCCCCACGCGGCCAGGCGGTGGCGGTCTACAACCGCAGCCCGCAGAAGACCCAGGCCCTGATGGCCGGCGAGGGCGGCGGCCTGGGCCTGCGCCCGGCCTACAGCCCGGCCGAGCTGGCGGGCATGCTGCGCCAGCCCAGGGCCCTGATCCTGGTGGTGGAGGCCGGCGCGGCGGTGGACGCGCTCCTGGCCGAGTTCGCGCCCCTGCTGGCGCCCGGCGACGTGGTCTGCGACGGCGGCAACTCGCATTATCGCGACACCCAGCGCCGGGCCGCGGACCTGGCTGGGGCCGGGCTCCGGTACCTGGGCCTGGGCATCTCCGGCGGTGCGGCCGGCGCGCGCAACGGCCCCAGCCTGATGCCCGGCGGCGCGCCGGAGGCCTATGCGCGCCTGCGCCCGGCCCTGGAGGCAACGGCGGCGCGGGTGGAGGGCGTGCCCTGCGTGGCCTATCTGGGCGCGGGCGCGGCCGGCCACTATGTAAAGATGGTGCACAACGGCATCGAGTATGCCCTGATGCAGCTCATCGCCGAGGCCTACGACCTGCTGACCCGCGGCCTGGGCCAGGGCCCGGACCAGGCCGGCCAGGCTTTCGCCGCCTGGAGCCAGGGCCCGCTGGCGTCATACCTCGTGGAGATCACCGCCGCCATCTGCGCCACGCCCGACCCGGAGACCGGCCGGCCCATCCTGGGGCTGATCCGCGACCGGGCCAGCCAGAAGGGCACCGGCCAGTGGGCCAGCCTGGAGGCCCTGGGCCTGGGCGAACCCACCCCCTGCATCGATCAGGCCGTGGGCCTGCGCCATCTATCGGCCCTGGAAACCGCCCGCGCCGGCCTGGCCGGCCGTTTGGGCGGGCCGCGCCGGATCGGCGCGGCGGTCCCGGAGTTCTTGCCCCGCCTGGAGGGTGCGCTGCTGGCCGGGTTCGTCATCGCCTTTAGCCAGGGGATGGCGCTGCTGGGCCGGGCCGACCGGGCCTATGGCTTCGGCCTGGATTTGGCCACCGTGGTGCGCATCTGGCGGGGGGGCTGCATCATTCGGGCGGGGCTTTTAGGGCCGATCATGGCCGCCTATCGCGCCCGGCCGGATCTCGCCAACCTGCTGCTGGACCCGCACCTGGGCGGCCTGGTGGCGGCGCGGGCGGCTGATTTGCGGACGGCGGTCTGCGCGGCGGCCGGTGCCGGCCTGCCCGCGCCGGGGCTGATGAGCGCCCTGGCCTATCTGGACGCCCTGGCCTGCGGGGCCTTGCCCACCAATCTCATCCAGGCCCAGCGCGATTTTTTCGGGGCCCACACCCTGGAGCGCAGCGACCGCCCCGGCCGGGTGCATTTCCCCTGGCCCGGCGGCGGCTGACGCCGGCCGGCCGGCCCTACTCGCCCTTGAAGACCGGGCCGCGCTTCTGGAAAAAGGCCGCGATGCCCTCCTGGAAGTCTTGGCTGCGGAAGGCCTCCTGGCGCAGGGACTGCACGTCCTCGAAGTCCTCGGCGGCCAGGGCCGGGCCGCGGGTGAGGTTGCGCATCTCGGCCTTGAGCACCCGGATGGCCAGAGGCGCGCGGGCGGCCACGTCGCGGGCCAGGCCATAGGCCGCGGCCTCCAGCTCCTCGGCCGGGACCAAGCGGTTGAGCAGGCCCAGGCGATAGGCGTCCTCGGCGGACAACGGCTGGGAGGTGTAGAGCATCTCCTTGGCCACGTGCAGGGGAAGCACGCCCAGGAAGTGGGTGAGCCCGGCCGCGTTGTAGGGCAGACCCAGCTTGGCCGGGGTGATGGCGAAGCTGGCCGTGGGCGCGCCCACCAGCATGTCCAGGCTCACGGCCAGGTCGCAGGCCCCGCCCCACACGCTGCCCTCGATCAGGCCGATCACCGGCGCGGGATAGTCGCGCACCCGGCGCAGGAGCACCTCGAAGGGCACGTTCCAGGAGACCGGGTCGCTGCCATCCAGTGGTATCTCCTGGATGTCGTGGCCGGCCGACCAGACCTTGGCTCCCCGCTGGGCGCGCAGGATCACCGCCCGCGCGCCGGCCGCGGCCAGCTCGTCCAGGGTGGCCAGCACGGCGTCCACCAGCTCGCGGCTCAGGCAATTGAGGCGCTGGGAGCGGTTCATGGTGATGACCCCGAACTGCTCGACCATCTGGCCAAAGGCGGCGGGATTGGCGTCCATGGGGCGGTCCTCCTCCGGCGCGGCGGCCGGGTCTGGGGGCGTGGTTGGGCGGGTGCCGGCCCGGTCATGATGGGTTAAGCCGCGGGCGCTTGTCAAAAGTTTCCCGGTCGCTGGCCGGCGCGCTCCGGGCCGGCGGCTTGCCTTGCCCCGGCCGGCCGGCCCTGCTAAGCTTGGCTCAGGCAATTTGGTCTGAAAGGAAAACGGGTTGGCCTTCTATCCCGCCATGCTGGACCTGCGCGGACGCCTGGTGCTCCTGGTGGGCGGCGGCCAGGTGGCCGGGCGCAAGCTGGCCTCGCTAATGGAGGCCGGGGCGCGGGTGCGCCTGGTGGCCCTGCGCCTGGCCCCGGAGACCGCCGCCCAGTTGCCCCACGACCAGGTGGAACTGCATGAACGCGCCTTCGCGCCCGCGGACCTGGCCGGGGCCTGGCTCACGGTCTGCGCCACTGACGACGAGGCGGTCAACCGCGCCGTGGCCGCGGCCTGCGCGGCGGCCCGGGTCTTCGTCAACGTGGTGGACGTGCCAGGGCTGTGCAGCTTCATCGTGTCGGCGTCCTTGCGCCGGGGCGAACTGACCATCGCCGCCAGCACCGGCGGGGCCGGCCCGGCCGTGGCCCGCCGCCTGCGCGAGGGCCTGGAGCGGCAGTTCGGCCCGGCCTGGGGGCCGTACCTGCGCCTGATGCGCGCGGCCCGCGACTGGGTGAAGGCCCAGGGCCGGCCGGCCGAGGATAACCGGCCCTTTTTCTTCCGCCTGGCCGACGCCGGCCTGCTGGATCTGGTCGCCGCCGGCGACGCGGCCGGCGTCGAAGCCCGGCTGGCCGCCATCCTGGGGCCGGGCTGCAACCTGGCCGCCCTGGGCCTGACCCCCGTTGATCTCACCCCGCCGCCGGAGGCCGCGCCGTGAGCACCGCCCTGCATTGGCTGACCCTGGCCGCCTACCTGGTGGGCACCGGCCTGTACCTGGCCTTTGTGATCTGGCAGCGCCGCGGCCTGCACGGCATGGGCCGCGCGGTGCTCTGGGCCGGCTTCGGCCTGCACACCCTGGCCCTCATGGCGGCCTGGATCGAGGCCGGGGTGCTGCCGGCCACCAGCCTGCGCCAGTCGCTGGATTTCCTGTCCTGGGCCCTGATGGGCGCGGGACTGGTGGTGAACCTGCGCCTGAACATCATGATCCTGGGCGCGCTCACCGCGCCGCTGTGCGTGCTGCTGCTCTTGGCCGCGGCGGTTTTGCCCGCCCCGGCCGCGCCGCCGCCGATGTTCAAGAGCCTGTGGCTGGTGGCCCACGTGGTGGCGGTGCTGATGGGTTATGGCCTGTTGATGCTCACCTGCCTGGGCTCGGCGTTGTACCTGTTGCAGGATTCCCTGATCCGGGCCAAGCGCCTGGGCGCGGTTTTCAAGCGCCTGCCAAGCCTGGGCCGCCTGGACCAGCTCAGCCAGCAGGCCCTGGTGGCCGGCTTCACGTTGCTGACCCTGGGCCTGGTGCTGGGCGCGGCCTACGCCCAGGTCACCCTGGGCTCCTACTGGCGCTGGGACCCCAAGGAGGTCTGGTCGCTGATCACCTGGCTCTTGTACGCCGGCCTGCTGCACATCCGCCTGGTGCAGGGCTGGCGCGGCCGCAAGGGGGCCTGGCTGGCGGTGATCGCCTTTGGCGCGCTGCTGTTCACCTTCCTGGGGGTGGGGCTCAGCATGCCGGGCTACCACCGCTTCGACGCCCTGCCCAGCCTGACGAGGCCGCTGCCGTGAACCTGGTCCTTTTGGGCATCAACCACAAGACCGCGCCGGTGGGGCTGCGCGAGTGCCTGGCCCCGGCCGCCGAGGACCTGCCGGCCCGCCTGCACCAGGTCCTGGGCCTGGACGGCGTGCGCGAGGCCATGATCCTGGCCACCTGCAACCGGGTGGAGGTGCTGGCCGTGGCCGACCAGGGTCCGGCCGTTGCCGAGGCCCTGGCCGCCTGGTTGGCCCAGGGCCGGGCCCTGGACCGCCGCCAGTTGGACGCCGCGCTCTACCAGCACCAGGACCAGGACGCGGTGCGCCATCTTTACCGCGTGGCCTCCAGCCTGGATTCCCTGGTGGTGGGCGAGCCCCAGATCCTGGGCCAGATCAAGGACGCCTACCGCAGCGCGGCCCTGGCCGGAACCACCCGCACCGTGCTCAACCGCCTGCTGCACAAGACCTTCCAGGTGGCCAAACGCGTGCGCACCGAGACCCGCATCGGTGGGGCGGCGGTGAGCGTTTCTTACGCGGCGGTGGAGCTGGCCAAGAAGATCTTCGACGACCTGGCCGGGCTGAGGGCGCTGTTGATCGGCGCGGGCGAGATGGCCGAGCTGGCCGCCGAGCACCTGCTGGCCAGCGGGGTGAAAGGCATCCTGGTGGCCAACCGCACCCTGGCCCGGGCCATGGAGCTATCCGCCCGCCTGGGCGGCGGGGCGGCCTATGGCCTGGAGAACCTGGACCAGGCCCTGTTGCAGGCCGACATCGTCATCACCTCCACCGGGGCCAGCGCCGCGGTGGTGAGCCTGGAGATGGCCCGCCGCGCCCTGAAGCAGCGCCGGGGCCGGCCGCTGTTTTTCATCGACATCGCGGTGCCCCGGGACGTGGAGCCGGCCGTGGCCGAGTTGGACGGGGCCTTTGTCTATGACATCGACGACCTGACCCAGGTGGTGGAGAAGAACCGCCAGGCCCGGGCCGGCGAGGCCAAGCAGGCCGAGGCCATCGTGGCCGAGGAGGTGGTCAAGTTCGCGGCCTGGCTGGGCTCGCTCTCGGTGGTGCCCACCATCGCCGAGCTTTCGGCCAAGGCCGAAGATCTGCGCCAGGCCGAGGTGGCCCGCACGCTGAAGGATCTGGGCCTGGCCGAGGGCGAGGGCGAGACTGCCGCCGCGGTGGACCGCCTGACCCGCTCCCTGGTCAAGAAGCTCTTGCACGACCCCATCATGTTCCTGCGCCAGCAGGGGCACAAATCGCCGGAGTCCCAGCGCCAGCAACTGGCCCTGGTGCGCCGGGTCTTCCACCTGGGCGAGAACGGCGCGCTGGAGCCCGAGGATGACGAGGAAAAGTAGGGTGGGGCAGGGGACGCGGCCAGGTCCGGCGTGAACCGGCCAGGGAAGCGCCAGCCAAACGGACGGGGATAAACCCCGCCCGCATTCTGTTTTGCCCCTGGGGTCGCGGCCCGGCTCAGGCCCCCTTGCCGTTGGGCTTGGCCGCCAGGTGCACGTAGAACTCCACCTGCTCCTGGTCATACTCCGCCGCGAAATCGCCAAAGGTCTCCACCGGCCCGAAGCCGCCGTCCCTCAGCAACCCCAGCAGATAATCCAGCCTTAACGGGCACATGTTCAGGTAGTAGCGGCTCCGGTCCGGGAAGGTGTAGCAGAAGCGGGCCAGGCCCTCGTCCAGGTGGGCCGGCTCCACCTGCACCCCGTTGCCGCAATAGTAGTAGCGGTGGCTGCACTGGTAGCCCTGGTCCAGCATGGTGTCGTAGTTGCGCTGGTCGATGACCAGCACCCCGCCGGGCTTGAGCAGGCGGTGGTATTGGGCCAGGGCCTGGCGGCGCTCAACATCGCTGAAAAGATGGGTGAAGGAGTTGCCCAGGTTGGTGATGGCGTCGAACTGCTGGCCCTCCAGGCGCTCGGCCAGGCTCCGCCAGTCGGCCAGCACCGGGTTCAGGGCCAGGCCCCGGGCGCGGGCGTTCTCCACGGCCTTTTTCAGCATGGCCGGGCTGCCGTCGGCGCTGGTCACCGCGAAGCCGGCGGCTAGCAGGCGGCAGGAGTGGAAGCCGGTGCCGGTGGCCACGTCCAGCACCCGGCGCACGCCGCGCCGGCGCAGGGCCGCGATGAAGAAATCGCCCTCGCCCTGGGCGCGCCCCTCCCAGTCGATGAGCTGGTCCCATTTTTCGGCGAAGCGTTGCACGTATTCCTGGCGGTAGTGGTCGGTCTGGCGCACGGCCAGGGGATCGGGGCCGAAGCACTGGTCCAGGGGGGCTTCCTGGCCGGCCATTTCGTCAGCTGCCGGGGCTGGTTGGGTTTGGGGGGCGTCGTCTGGGGACATGCGCGCGATCCTCGTTGCAGGTGGTGCGGGCGTTGGGCTCCGCGGACAACCATACCACTTCGCGGCCGGCCGGCAAACCGCTAGGCGGAACGATCCCCGTCCGCCGGGCCGGGGCCCAGGAAGCGAGAACCGGCCAGGGCGTAGATGAGCGCCGCCTGGCGGATCTGGGCCAGGTCCACCCATTCGTCCGGGGCGTGGATCTGGCGGGCGCTGCCCGGCCCCAGCACCGCGGCCGGGATGCCCCAGCGCTCAACGTAGAAGCGCGCGTCGGTGAAGCCCTGGCCGCCCCTGATCCGGGCCGTGCGGCCGCTGACCATGGCCGCGCACTCGGCCACCAGGGCCAGCCAGGGCTCGGCCGGGTCCAGGGCGTAGGGCAGGGCGGTCATGAAGGCCTCGGTGAAGGCCGTGACGCCGGTCCCGTCCAGGGCCGCCTCGGCCAGCTTGGCCAGGGCGGCCAGCAGGTCCGCCGGCCGGTCCGGCGGGCAGAAGCGGGCGTCCACCTCCAGGCCGGCGCTGGCCGGCACCTGGTTGATGCGCTCTCCCCCCCAGACCCGGCCCAGGTTAAGGGTGCCCCGGCCCAGCAGCGCGTCCTCGGCCGGCGGCCGCCAGGCGCTGAGGCGGGTGATTAGCGGGGCCAGGGCGGCGATGGCGCTGGCCCCGGCCTGGGGCCGGGAGCCGTGGGCGGCCCGGCCGCGCAGGCTGATGCGCGCCCAGAGCGCGCCCCGCGCGCCGATGCTCAGATTGAGGCCGGTGGGCTCGGCGATGATGGCCGCCGCGGCCTGGGCCGGGCCGGGCGTCACCAGGCAGGCCGCGCCCTGGCCGCCGCCGCTCTCCTCGTCGCTGGCCAGGAGCAGCAAGAGGCCGCCGGCCAGGTCGGTGACGCCCGTGCCGGCCAACTGAATAAGCCGCGCGCCCCACACCAGCGCCGCCACGCCGGCCTTCATGTCCGCCGCGCCGCGGCCATGCAGCCGGCCGTCGGCCACCAGGCCGGCATAGGGCGGCAGGCTCCAGGCGGCCGGGTCGCCGGCCGGCACCACGTCCAAATGGCCGTTCAACGCCAGCCAGGGGCCGGGCCGGCCGAAATCCAGGCGCGCCGCCAGGTTGAGGCGGCCTTGGGGCGAGACCACCCGCTCCACCCGCCAGCCCCAATCGCCCAAAAGCGCGGCCAGGTGCTCCAGGGCCGGGGCCTCGTCGCCGGGCGGGTTTTCGGTGGGGATGCGCACCAGCGCGGCGGCCAGGCCGACGGGCTGGCCAGGGGGCAGCAGGGCCTCCAGCCGGGCCAGCCCGGCGGTATGGGGCGAGTTAGTCACGGCCGCCCCGCCGCCGGGCCCTCGGCCAGGATGCCGGCGGTGCGCTCGGTCAGGGTGCGGGTGCCCCAGTGCACCATCTCGTAAAACAGGTCCACGTCGGGGTCGAGGAACAGGTTCTCCTTGCGGGCCAGCTCGCGGTGGAAGACAGTTTTCAGCACCGACTTGGTGGCGGCCAGGTGCTTGCCGTACTCCAGAAAAACCAGCCAGGCCGGCAGGCCGCGCTCGCGGCGCAGATAGGCCAGGAAGTCACGGCGCAGGTCGGGCTGGATGGGCCACATGGCCCGGGCGCAGATGAACTTCTTGTCAAAACCGAACAGGCCCCGCTCCACGCCCGCCTCCTCCAGGATGCGGCGCGGGATGGGCCGGTCGTAGTCGGTGTGGATGCGCCAGGGCTCCATCTCCGGCGACAGGGTCAGGGCGCGGATCTTCAGGATGTCCTGGGCCCAGATGAAGGGCGCCGGCAGGGTGATGTACCCGGCTTTCAAGCGGATTTCGGTCTGGTTCAGGCCGGTCAGGCAGCCGCGCCGGATGTGGTAGGCCAGGTGGCGCTCGGGCGTGTTGGCGTCCCAGACCGTGTCGCCGTGGTTGCCGGTGAAGACCAGGCCCAGCTTGCCGCTTCCCGCGATGTGATTCGCCATGGTGTGGAAGCTGATCTCGAACCAGTGGCCGGAGTGGTGCTTGGGGTAGTTGGTGCTCAGGTAATAGATCTCGTCCGGGCCGACGCTCTGGCGGCGGTCGTCCAGCCAGATCACGTTGAGCCCCAGTTGCCGGCCGATGGCCCGGGCGTCCTCCTGCCAGGTGGGGGGCAAGAGGCCCTCCAGGGGCAGGCGCACCGGGTGGCCGGTGAAGGAGTCGGTGACGCCAAGCGCGCGCACCAGGGCCGCCACCGCGGCCGAGTCGTAGCCCTGGCTCAGGGTGGAGTAGAAGGCGAAGGCGTGGGCCCGAACCGGGTCGGCCGCGTTGGCCTTGACGCGGCCCAGGATGCCCAGCAGCGAGGCGACATAATGCTCGAACCCGTTGATTTCGTGGTGCTGGATGCGCAGGTCATAGCGGGTCGGCCCGGCGGAGATGACGATGTTCTCGTAAAAGACCTGCTCCAGGTGGTCGAGTTCGGGATGCACCACGGCGAAGCGGCGGTCGTAGCGGTCCACGCCCTTGATAATGGACAGGCACTCGCGCCAGTAGTCGTGGCTGTCGCTGAGCTGGGCGCCGGTGCGGGCCAGCATCAGGGGCAGGCTGTTGCTAATGAGCGCCTGGCCGTCCAGCTCGCAGTAGAGCAGGCGGTCGATGGAGGCGGTGGAGGGGACGAAATGCACCGCGTCGCCCTCCACCCGGATGCCGGAGCCGAAGAAGTTCTCGGCCCGGTGGAACTGGCCGGCGGAGAAGTCGCCCTCCCACACGCCCTCCACCAGCCAATCCGGCCCCAGCTCCACGGCCGGGCCGTGGGTCACCCGCACCAGGCCGGCGGCGCGGTCCACGGCGGCCAGCCAGGCCAGTCGGGGCAGCCGCGGGTTGACGAAGGCGAGCAACTGATAGGCCATGGCGCGGTCTCCGCTGCAAGGCAATGGAAACAGGTTACTTATGCGTGACAAAAATGTATCATAGCCCCTGGAGGCGGGCCTGACAAGCCGCCGCGGCCCTAGGTTCTCGGGCAGGAGTGCTGCTATAATCTATGTCTATGCAACGCTTACCCAGCTCCAGCCTGCCCCGGACCGCCGATGAGCGAACCATGGCCGCGCCCCTGGCCACGGCTCCGCTGCTGGATCTGCACTTCCTGCCGCCCGGCCGCATCGCGCCCGAGCGCCTGGACCGCATCGCGGCCCTGGTCAAGGCCGGCGGCGCGGTGGGCCCGGCCTGGGTGGGCTATCACCTGGCCCGCGCCTACCTGGTGGCCTTTGCCCTGGACGGCGAGCGGGTGGCCGGCACAGTCTGCCTTAAGCACCCCCGGCCGGAGTACGTGGAGCGCCTGCACCGGCTTTCTGGCCTGGACCTGACCGGCTATCTGGAGCGGGGCTACACCGCGGTGGCCCCGGCCTACCGCGGCCTGCGCCTGGCCACGGCCCTGGTGCGCGGGCTCACCCGCCGCAGCCAGGGCCTGCCCACCTACACCATCATCGCCCTGGACAATGCCAAGGCCCAGGGCGTGACCAGCCGGGCCGGCACCTGGCTGGCGGCCAGCTTTTTCAGCGAGATCAAGGGCAAGGAAATCGGCATCTGGCTGCAGGGGCCCCTGCCGGCCGATCCGGGCGCCTCGGCCTGGGAGGGCTTGGCGTGAGGCGCGGCCGGCTGCGGATGGCGTGCGCCGCGCTGGCGCTGGCGCTGGTGATGGGCCTGGGCTTGGGCCTGGCCGCCCCCCCGGCCGCGCGGGCGGCCTCGGACTGGGACCAGGCCGTGCTCAAGGTCGGGGTGCTGGAGGAGCCCAAGAGCCTCAACCCCTGGCTGGCCGGCGACACCTGGTCCAGCCACGTGCAGAACCTGCTCTTTCAGCCGCTGTTCCTGCGCGATCCCGCGGACTTGAAGCCCGTGCCCTGGCTGGCGGCCGAGCCGGCGGTCTTTGACGCCGCCACGCTGACCTACACCGTGCGCCTGCGGCCGGCCAAGTGGTCCGACGGCAGCCCGCTGGACGCCGGCGACGTGGTCTTCACCGCCGAGCTGATCACCAAGCTCCAGGTGCCCCGCTTCGCCTCCCTGTGGGCCGCGCTCAAGTCGGTGGAGGCCCTGGCCCCGGACACGGTGCGCTTCACGCTATCGCGCCCGGACGCCAGCTTCGCCGCCCGCGCCCTGGGGGTGCCCATCCTGGCCCGGCGCCAGTGGGAGCCGGTGCTGCACCAGTGCATGATGACCCAGCGCCCCCTGGCCAGCCTGCTGCGGGCCCAGGTGGACCAGCCCTTGAGCAGCGGGCCCTTCACCTTTGCCCAGTGGCGCAAGGGCGTCTACCTGTATCTGAAGAAAAACCCGCACTTCTTCGGCCAGGGCCTGACCATCGCCGGCCGCAAGCTGGGCCCGGGCATCGAGGGCGTGGTCTTCAAGGTCTTCGGCACCAGCGACGCGGCCATCCTGGGCTTGCGCAAGGGCTCCATCGATTTTTACTGGAACAACATCCAGCCCGGCTATCTGCGCGAGCTGACCGGCGACAGCGACGTGAGGCTCTTCACCAGCCAGAAGAGCGCGCTCTATTTCCTGGGCTGCAACCTGCGCCGCCAGCCCACCGCCGATCCGGCCTTCCGGGCCGCGGTGGCGATTTTGACCGACAAGCATTTCATCATCCGCCGGGTGCTGCAGGGCGCGGGCGAGGTGATGTCGGCCATGCTGCCGGCCGGCAACCGCCTCTACCACCTGGACGAGACCCCGGCCTATGACCGGCCCCTGGAGCGGCGTGAGCGCTTGGCCGCCGCGGTGGAGATCCTGGCCCAGGCTGGCTACACCTGGGAAAAGCGCCCCGAGACCGACGGCGAGCGCGTCATCGCCGGCCGCGGCATTCGCGGGCCGGACGGCAAGGCCATCGCCGAGGTGGCCATCCTCACCCCGCCGGCCGACTACGACCCCCAGCGGGCCATGGTGGGGGTGATGGTGCAGGAGTGGCTGATCCAGGCCGGCATCCCGGCCTTTGCCCGGCCCATGGCCTTCGGGGCCATGCTGGACCGGGTCAAGAACCAGCACGAGTTCGACCTGTTTGTGCTGGGCTACGGCAACCTGCCCCTGGACCCCGGCTGGCTGGGGGCCTTCTTCCTTGGCGCCAACGACAAGCGCCGGGGCTGGAACATGAGCGGCTACCGCAACCCGGAGTTCGACGCCCTGGCCGCCGCCGCGGCCCGGACCATGGACCCGGATCAGCGCCGGCCCCTGGTGCACCAGATGCAGCGCCTGCTCATGCGCGACACGCCGTTCCTGCCCCTGTACAACCCCACCCTGGTGGAGGGCGCGCGCAGCGACCGCTTCACCGGCTGGGTGCCCATGGTGGGCGGCATCGGCAACATCTGGACCTTCTGCGAGCTCAAGCCGGCCCGGCCGGCGGCCAAGGCGGCGGAGTAGGCCCGTGACCCGTTACGTCATCAACCGCCTGGTGCAGATCGTCCTGATCCTCTTCGTGATCCTGACGATCCTCTTCGTGCTCTTCCGCCTGGCCCCCGGCGACCCGGTGGCGCGCATGGTGGACCCCAACATGACCCCCGAGGACGCGGCCCGGCTCATCGCCCAACTGGGCCTGGACCAGCCCCTGTGGCGGCAATACCTGACCTACCTGGGCAACTGCCTCACCGGCAGCTTCGGCTACAGCTTCCACTACGGCCTGCCGGTGGAGCAGATCATCGGCGAGCGCCTGCCCAACACCGTCCTGCTCTTCAGCACCGCGGTGCCAATGGCGGCCCTGGCCGGCATCGCCTGGGGCAAGGTGGCCGCCTGGCACAAGGGCGAGAAGATCGACATCTGGCTCACCGTGGCCAGCCTGGTCACCCACACCCTTTTCCTGCCCTGGCTGGCGCTCTTGCTCATCTGGATCTTCGGCTACAAGCTGGACTGGTTCCCCATCAACGGCATGATCAGCGACGAGATCTGGCTGGACCCGGAGAGCGGCTTGCTGGCCAAGGCCATGGACATCGCCTACCACATGATCCTGCCGCTGGGCACCCTGTTCATCATGCACTTCGGCAGTTATCTCCTGGTGATGCGCTCCAGCATGCTGGAGACCCTGAAAGAGGACTACATCATCACCGCCCGGGCCAAGGGCCTGACCGAGAAGGACATCCGCAACCGCCACGCCGCGCCCAACGCCTGGCTGCCGGTGGTGACCAGCGTGGGGCTTTCACTGGCCTTTTCCATCAACGGCGGCGCGCTGACCGAGACGGTCTTCTCCTGGCCGGGCATCGGCCGCGAGCTGGTTTTCGCGGTCAGCCAGAACGACTACCCCCTGGCCCAGGCCTCGTTCCTGCTCATCGCCACCGTGGTCCTGATGTCCAACCTGGTGGTGGACGTGCTCTACGCCTACCTGGACCCCCGCATTAGGTATTGAGGCACAGACCATGACCAGCCCGGAGACAGCCACCGTGGAGATCAGGCCCAACCGCCACCCCTGGCGGGAGCGCCTGGCCGAGAACTGGCGCGTCTTTTTGCAGAACCCCCTGGGCCGCATCGGCCTGGGCCTGCTGCTGATGTTCTCCATCATGGCCGCGGCCTCGGTGATCCCGCCCATGATCGACCCCATGTACCACCCCATGACCGGGGTGGACCCGGAGGTGCTGCACGCCACCGGCCCCACCTGGCGCCACTGGCTGGGCACCGACTTCATGGGCCGCGACATCTTCAGCCAGCTCCTGGCCGGCACCCGGGTGGCCTTCATGGTGGGCGTCAGCGCGGCCTTCATGAGCATCGTGCTGGGGGTCAGCGTGGGCATGGTGGCGGGCTACATGGGCGGGGTGGTGGACACCGTCCTCATGCGCCTGGCCGAGATCATCATGGTCATGCCGACGCTCCTGGTGGTGCTGATGCTGGCGGCGCTTTTCGGCAAGCTGGGCATCTGGACCATCGTGCTGATGATCGCCTTTTTCCGTTGGCCCGGCGTGGCCCGGGTGATCCGGGCCCAGACGCTCAGCCTCAAGGGCCGGCCCTTCATCGACGCGGCCCGTGTGGCCGGGGCCAGCCACACCCGCATCGTCTTCCGCCACATCATGCCCAACGTGCTGCCCCTGGCCTTCCTCTACATGACCTTCCGGGTCACGGCGGCCATCATCATCGAGGCGGCCCTGGCCTTCCTGGGCTTCGGCGACCCCGGCACGGTGAGCTGGGGCATGATGCTGCAATGGGTGTGGAAGACGGGCAACATGTTCCAGGCCCCCTGGTGGCTGCTGCCGCCCGGCATCTGCATCTCGCTGATAACGCTATCTTTCTACATGCTGGGCCGGGCCATGGACGAGGTGCTGGACCCCCGGTTGCGCGAGGAAGGGCACTAGGCGCGCCATGCCGCTGTTGGACGTGCAAAACCTTAGCATCGGCTACCAGACCGCCAAGGGCATGTTGCAGGCGGTGGAGGACGTGTCGTTTTGCGTGGACGCCGGCCAGTCCCTGGGCCTGGTGGGCGAGAGCGGCTGCGGCAAGACCACCATCGGCATGGCCCTGATGGGGCTGTTGCCCAGGAACGGCTCCATCACCGCCGGCCAGGTGCTCCTGGACGGCGTGGACATGCGTTCGCTCAGCGAGGACGAGCGCCGGGCCATGCGCTGGCGCGACATCGCCATGATCTTCCAGGCCGCCATGAACGCGCTGAACCCGGTGCAGAAGGTGGGCGACCAGATCGCCGAGGCCATCCTGACCCACCGGCCCGAGCTGGGCAAGGACGAGGTTCAGAGCCAGGTGGAGGGCCTGTACCAGCTCGTGGGCCTGCCGGTGGGGCGCATGGGCGACTATCCGCACCAGTACAGCGGCGGCATGAAGCAGCGGGCGGTCATCGCCATGGCCCTGGCCTTGAGCCCCAAGGTCATCATCGCCGACGAGCCCACCACCGCGCTGGACGTGATCGTCCAGGACCAGATCCTCAAGGAGACCCGCGAGCTCCAGCGCGAGTTCAACATCGCCATCATCTTCATCAGCCACGACATCAGCATCGTCAGCGAGGTGTGCCAGATGATCGGGGTGATGTACGCCGGCCAGTTGGTGGAGCGCGGCAGCGTGGCCGAGGTTTTCGCCAACCCCATGCACCCCTACACCCAGGCGCTCTTGAACAGCTTCCCGGCCCTGGGGGGACCGCGCAAGCCCCTGCGGCCCATCCCCGGCGAGCCGCCGCTTCTTATCGGCCGCCTGAGCGGCTGCCGCTTCTGCGACCGCTGCCCACGCGGCGAGGCGGTCTGCAAGCTGGGGCCGCCGGAGCTGAAGCAATTAAGCCCCACCCATTTCGTGCGTTGCGACCATTGCTGAGGTGAGCGTGAGCCAGACCCGCCCCATTCAGACCGCCGCCGCGCCGGGCCAGAGCCCGGTGATGGAGCTGAAGGCGGTCTCCAAGTTCTACCAGAGCCAGGGCACCATCTTCGGCGGCGCCGGCCAGCGGGTGGTGGCCCTGAACGACATCTCGCTGCAATTCACGCCGGGGGAGATCTTCGGCCTGGTGGGCGAGAGCGGCTCGGGCAAGACCACCTGCGGCCGGTTGATGGTGGGCCTGGAGCGGGCCAGCCTGGGCCAGCTGCTCCTGGAAGGCGCGGACATCACCGGGCTCAAGGGCCGGGCCTTGCGCGACTATCGCCGCAAGGTGCAGATCATCTTCCAGGACCCGTACCAGTCGCTCAACCCCCAGCTTTCCATCCTGGACAGCGTGGCCGAGCCGCTCATCACCAACCGCGCCTGCCGGCCGGCCGAGCGCGAGGGCCGGGTGCTGGCGGCCTTGAAGGCCGTGGGCCTGGCCCCGCCGGAGTCCTTCGCCTACCGCTTCCCCCACCAGCTCAGCGGCGGCCAGCGCCAGCGGGTGGCCATCGCCCGGGCCATGATCATCGAGCCGCTGCTCCTGGTGGCCGACGAGCCCACCAGCATGCTGGACGCCTCCTACTCTGCCCAGATCTTCGACATCCTGCTCAAGGTGCGCGAGCGCTTCGGCACCACCATCGTGCTCATCACCCACAGCTTGGCCGCGGCCCGCTACCTCTGCGACCGCATCGCGGTCATCTACCACGGCCACCTGATGGAGATGGGCAGCGCCGAGCAGGTGATCACCGAGCCGCGCCACCCCTACACCCAGGCCCTGATCGACGCCACGCCCAAGTTCGGCGAGTGCGGCGACGTGCCCCGCTACGGCACCCTGCTCAACCCGGAGCGCCCGGCCACCGAGCACGCCGGCTGCGTGTTCTTCCGCCGCTGCGCCCGGGCCCACCTGACCCGCTGCTCGCGCCAGGCCCCGGATTGGCGGGGGCTGGACGACGGCCGCCTGGTGGCCTGCCACTATGCCGAGACCGCGCCGGAGCCCGGGCCCGAGGCCGAGGCCTGCCTGCTGCCGGGGGGCGGGGCGGCGGGCGTTTAGCCTGATCCACTGGAGGCTTGTCGCCTCGCGGCCTAAGTTATACAATGGCAAGTCCCCAGCCTGTCGCACCCGGCCCGCCCCTGGCCGACGCCCGTTCGCAAGGGAGTTTGCATGCGCCCCAAATGGACCCGTTGGCTGAGCATCCAGGCTGACGAGGCCTCGCTCTTCCTGTGGACGGCCGGGCTTTACTTCCTGATGGCCAGCTCCAACCTGGTCCTGGACAACTTTGTCGAGACCACCTTCCTGCGCCGCTACGGGGTGGAGAACCTGCCCCTGGTCTACATGGCCAACTCCTTCGTGGCCTTTTTCTCCATGGGCGCCCTGATGGGGCTCATGATCAAGTATCCCAGCGGCCGGCTCCTGCGCGACATGATGATCTGCTTCGCGTTCCTGCTGGCCGGGCTGCGGGTCGTGGTGGCCATGGAGGTCAGCTTCGTCTACCCGTTGCTCTTCCTGCTGCGCTCCCAGGTGCAGGTGCTCAACGCCATGGTCTTCTGGAACCTGGCCAACGACCTGTTCAACACCCGCCAGAGCAAACGCATCTTCCCCCTGGTCAGCGCCGCCGGCATGCTGGGGGCCATCCTGGCCAGCCTGGCCACCCCGTGGCTTAACGCCATGATATCCATCGACAACTTCATGCTGGCCTACTCCGTGCTGGCCCTGGCCGCGGCGGTGGTGGTCTGGCGGATGAGCGTGCTGTTCCCGCCGCTGCCGCTCACCGAGCGCTCCACCCGCCGGGCCAAAAAAGAAAAGTCCAGCATGGTGCAGGAGATCAAGAACGTCTGGCCGCTGATGAAGACCAGCAACCTGGTCAAGATCATGGTGGTCATCACCTTCCTGCCCAACGTCCTGATCCCCATCATGAACTTCCTGTTCAACTTCACGGTCAGCGAGGCCTTCTCCACTGAGAAGGGCATGCTGGCCTTTTTCGGCTATTTCCGGGCCAGCCTGTCGTGCATCAGCTTCGTCATCCTGATGTTCGTGGGCAAGCTCTACAACCGCTGGGGCCTGCCGGTGGCCCTGATGTTCCACCCGGCCAACTACGTCTTCTCCTTCGCGGCCCTGCTGATGCACTTCAGCCTGTACTCGGCCATGTACGCGCGCATCACCACCCAGGTCCTGCGCGACACCATCAACAACCCGGCCCGCGAGGTCTTGATGGGCCTGTTTCCGCCCAAGAACCGGGCGGTGCTCAAGACCTTCCTGCGCGGCACCGTGGTGCGCATCGGCATTGTATTGGGCTCTAGCGCCACCATGTTGGCCCAGGACCTTTTCCACCCCCGCTACCTGTCGCTCATCGGCCTGGTGCTGGGCTCGGCCTGGATGGTCACCGCCATCTGGCTCAAGCGCACCTATTCGCGCATCCTGCTGGAATTGATCAGCCAGGACATGGTGGACCTCAAATCCCTGGAACGCTCGGACGTGGACGACCTGTTCCAGGACAAAACGGCCCAGGGCCAGCTTCTGCAGGCCTGCGTGGCCAGCGAGGGCGCGGCCTGCGTCTGGTTCGCCGAGCTGATGAAGGCGCGCAACGTGGCCGACCTGGACGACCACCTGCTGGAGCTGTTGCCGGAAAAGGCCGAATCCACCGCCGTGGAGCTGGTGGAGCTGATCGAGCCCCAGGCGGCGGCCAAGGCCCTGCCGGTCTACATGTCCCTGGCCGATCCCGGCCGGCCCAACCTGACCGCGGCCCTGGCCCGCTCGGCCGCGCGCATGCACACCGACGAGGCCGAGGGCTTCTTGCGCGGGCTGCTGGCCGGCAGCTACCCCCCGCCGGTGCAGGCCGCCGCGGCCACCGGGCTCTACACCCGCCGGCCCGAGGAATACCAACCGGTGGTGGAAGGCTGGCTGGCCTCGCCGGAGGCGACCCTGCGCGCGGCCGGGGCCGAGGCGGCCGGCCAGACCGGCGACGAGCGCTTCATCCCCCTGCTGCGCCAGGCCATGGCCGGCGAGGACGACGAACAGACCGCCCAGCAGATGCTGTTGGCCCTGGACCGCCTGGGCGATCCCCAGGTGCGGGCCGTCATCCTGGCCCGCCTGGAGACCGAGCCCGGGGCGGTGCCCGTGCAGGTGATCCGCGCCTACCAGATCACCGACGAGGCCAGCACCCGCGCCTTCCTGGGCCTCTTGGGCCACCCCTCCGAGGAGATGCGCGATCTGGCCCTGGAGCGCCTGCGCCACGCCACGGAGCTGGACGTGCACGTGGTGCTGGAGGCCCTGGCCACCCCCAACCGCCGCCTGCGCCAGGGCGTGCTGCACCTGATGGAGTCGTTGCAGATCAGCGACCCGGACCTGGTGGCCTTTGCCAAGGCCCAGATGACCAAGGCCTACCGGGGCCTCTTGATGGCCCAGGCCTGCCGCAAGCTGCCCGAGTCCTCCGCCCGCGAACTCTTGATCCAGCATTTCCAGGACCAGGGCGCGGTCCGGGTGGACACCGTGCTGCGGGTCTTGGTCACCCAGGACGCCAGCGGCCGCATGCGCCTGGCCCTGCGCGGCGTCTACAGCCCGGACGGCCGCATGCGCGCCAACGCCCTGGAGGCCATGGAGAGCCTGCTGGGCCACGAGCTGGCCCGCTCCATGGTGCCCCTGCTGGAGAACATAGCCCCCCGCGACAAGCTGGCCCAGGGCCAGAAGTTTTTCGACCTGGGCCCGGAGCCGGCCGGCCAGTTGGAGCTGTTTTTGGATCTGCTGGACCGGCGCAACTGGACCACCCTCTGCCTGTCCCTGGAGGCCCTGGCCTCGGTGGAGGACCTGGCCCCCTACCGCGAGCAACTGCAAGCCCTGGCCTATGCCGCCAACCCGCGGGTGTGCGGCCTGGCCGCCGGGGTCATAGACCGGTGGCGGGCCGGAGAGCGAGGCGAAGCAATGCCCAAGGAGACCACCACCAGCCTGTCCGAGCGCATCGTGCTGCTCAGGCGCATGGACATCTTCGCCGGACTGGCGGTCAGCGAGCTGGCCGCGGTGGCGGCGGTGACCGAGGACCAGGATTTCGCCGCCGGCCAGGTCATCCTGACCGAGGGCGAGATGGGCGACGCCATGTACTTCGTGGTCAGCGGCGCGGTCTCGGTGAGCAAGATGGTCGAGGACGAGTGCCGCATGGAGCTGGGCACCAACGGCCCCGGCGAATACTTTGGCGAGATGGCCCTTTTTGACAACCTGCAACGCTCGGCCACCGTGGTCGCCACCCAGCCCACCCGCCTGCTGATGCTGCACAAGCGCGAGTTCAGCGAGGTGGTGCGCGAATACCCCCAGGTGGCCTTGCAGATCTGCACCGACCTGAGCCGCCGGGTGCGCGAACTTCAGGCCAAGTTGCAGGGCTTCCACCAGTGCGAGATACCGCCGCGGCCGCCGGAGGCTCCGGCCGCCTAGGCTTTGCGGACGCGTCCGCTCGGGGCTCGGAGCCTGTCGGAGAAACAACTCCGGCGGGCTCCTAGGCGGGCCATGGATGGCCCGCCAAATTGGTAGCCCCCAACGGGGGCGAGCAATTTGCGTAACTTGCCGGAGTTCACTTCCGGCAAGTTAGCGTCGGAAAAGCCATGGACGGCTTTTTCCGACAGACACCTAGGGGGCCGGCTGCCAGTTCAGGGGGATGTTGGGCATGGTGGTGGGTGGAGCCGGGGCATGGGGAGCGGCCGGGGGGGCCGCATGGCCGGGGCCGGCCGCGCCGCAGCGCTGGCCGTTGTAGACCAGGATGCTGATGCGCCGGTTGCGGGGGTCGTTGGGATGGGCCGGGATCAGGGGCTGGGTGGCGGCGTAGCCCGAGACCCTGAGCAGGCAATCCGGGTTGAAGCCGGCCGTCTCCAGCTCCTTCCTGGCCGCCGAGGCCCGCTCGGTGGAAAGCTCCCAGTTGGTGTAGCGGTTGCCGGCATAGGTCTGGGCGTCGGTGTGGCCCTCGATGGCCACCCGCTGGCCCAACCCGCGCAGGCTTTCGGCCAGCACCGCCAGCATGCGCTTGCCTTCGGCGGTGAGCTGGGCCCCGCCCACCGGAAACACCGCCCGGCCGGCCTTGTCCATGACCTGGATGCGCACCCCGCCCTCGAAGGTGTCGATGATGATCTGGTCCTGCATGGCCTCCAGACGGCCCTCCACCTCCTTTTGCAATAAATCCAACACCTCCTGCTGACGGGCGGCCAGGGCCTGGCCGGCCGGCGAGTCCGGGGCCGGCGCGGACTCGGACTCGGCCTCGGTGATCTGCATGGAGACCTTGGATTCCTGGGCCGGGGCGGGCATGGGGATGGGCGCGGTCTTGAAATCAAAGGCCGCCCCGGATTCGAAGATGCTGAACTCCTTGAAGTAGCGGGCGATCTGCGCCTTCTGCTCGGTGGAGACCATGTTCAATAGCCACATCAGCAGGAAGAAGGCCATCATGGCGGTGACAAAGTCGGCGTAGGCCACCTTCCAACTGCCGCCGTGGTGCCCGCCGCCGTCGTGTCCGCGCTTCCTGGCCATGCTGCTCTTTCCTCGTCTTTCTGGTCAGGCCCCGCCGTCCGGCCCTAGGAGCCTGTCGGAGAAACAGCTCCGGCGGGCTCCTAGGCGGGCCATGGATGGCCCGCCAAATTGGTAGCCCCCAACGGGGGCGAGCAATTTGCGTAACTTGCCGGAATTCACTTCCGGCAAGTTAGCGTCGGGAGAAG
>JAZDHW010000274.1:0-2852 GCA_043805555.1 Pseudomonadota bacterium | reverse complement strand
TCCTCTTGGAACTTGCCAAAAGTGAATTTTGGCAAGTTCTCGGAATGGCGCCAAAAATTAATTTGGCGCCATTCCGGACGGGCCGTCCATGGCCCGCCCGGAAGCCTGTCGGAGGATTACTCCGACAGGCTCCTGGCAGGCTGTTGCAATTAGCCCGCGCGGGCCAGGGACGGGCTTTTTCAATTTTCAGGAGGCCGGCGTCATGCGGGCGGTGGTGCAGCGGGTCAGCTCGGCGCGGGTGGAGGTTGATGGCCGCGTGGCGGGCGAGATCGGCCCCGGCCTCATGGTGCTGTTGGGCGTGGGCCAGGCCGACGCCCAGGCCGACGCCGACTGGCTGGCCGACAAGGTCGCCGGCCTGCGCGTCTTCCCCGACGCCGCCGGCAAGCTGAACCTGTCCCTGACCGACATCGCAGGCCAGGTGCTGGTGGTCAGCCAGTTCACCCTGTGGGGCGACTGCGCAAAAGGCAAGCGCCCCAGCTTCAGCCGCGCCGCCCAGCCGGAGCCGGCCCAGGCCCTCTATGAGCGCGTGGTGGCCCGCCTGCGCGAGAGGGGCCTCACCGTGGCCACGGGCGTCTTCGGGGCCATGATGGACGTGCACCTCACCAACCAGGGCCCGGTCACCCTGCTCATCGACAGCGAGAAGACCTTCTAGCCGCCGCCCACTTTATCCCGCCCCTCTCCCTCCGCCGGGGGGAGATGGTAGGGGTGAGGGGGGTCCTTCTGGCCGCCAGTCGTCTTGGTTATGCGGCCCCGTCTGGAGCGGGCTGTTCCTTGCCCCCGCGCGCCCACGCCGGCCGCATAAGCCTCGCTCCGGGGCGGGTCTCGCCGGCCGGGTGGCCGCGCGCGTTTCGGCGAATCAAGTTTGAGGCGGCGCGGGTGGTGGCCCCTGGCGATGGAGGTTTTTCTTTCCTTTCAGTCCATTCCCCTGCCCCGGTCTCGACCCACCCGCCGCGCGCGGCAGCCAGGCCGCGCCGGTTCCCTTAAGAGCGGCCGGCTAAGGCGCGGGGGGCGGCCCCTCATGGAGCCATTGCACAGGGGAATTGAGAAGAAAGAAAAACGAAAATCGGGTCATTGCGAGGAGCGCAGCGACGAAGCAATCTCTTTTCTTGGGTGGCTCGGACAACGGGTTGTCCGGGTCGCGTAGCGACAAGAAGTAGTCGAGGTAGGCGAGGCCGCCTCAGCGCCCCGGCGGCGGGGCGAGGCCGTAGCGCTTGATCTTGTAGTGCAACGCCCGGCGGCTGATGCCCAGCAGCTCGGCCGCGGCCTTGACCACCCAGCCCGTCTCCGCCAGAGCCCGCTCGATGGCCCGGCGCTCGTTCTCCTCCAGGCTCAGCTCGGCCTCGTCCCCGGCCGGGGCCGCGGCCGGGCGTGGGCCGGCCCCCGGCTCCAGTTGCAGGTCCTCCGGGCCGATCAGCCCAGTGCGGCAGAGCACCGCCGCCGCCTGCACCACCTGCTTCAGCTCGCGCACGTTGCCGGGCCAGGCATGGGCCAACAGGCGCTCCTTGGCCGCCGGACTGAGCCCCAGGGCCGGCCGTTCCGCCGCCTGGGCATAGGCGCGCAGGAAGTGCTCGGCCAGGACGGGGATGTCCTGGCGCCGTTCGCGCAGGGGCGGCACGGCCAGGGTCACCCCGCGCAGGCGGTAATAGAGGTCCTCGCGGAAGCGGCCGCTGCGGATCAGGGCCATGAGGTCGGCGTTGGTGGCCGCCACCACCCGGCAATCCACCGCCTCGGTGCGCACCCCGCCCACCGGCCGGATGGTGCCCTCCTGGAGGAAGCGTAAGAGCCGGGTCTGCATCTCCGGGCTGATGTCGCCGATCTCGTCAAGGAACAGGGTGCCGCCGGCCGCCGCGGCGATGAGGCCCTGCTTGTCCTTGAGCGCGTGGGTGAAGGAGCCCTTGAGGTGGCCGAACAGCTCGCTCTCCAAGAGGTTGGGCGGCGTGGCCCCGCAGTCCACCACCACGAAGGGCCCCCGCGCGCGCGGGCTCTGGTCGTGGATGAGCCGGGCCACCATCTCCTTGCCGGTGCCGCTCTCGCCCAGGATCAGCACGCTCAAGGGGCTGGCCGCCACCCGCTGGGCCAGGGCCAGCAGCTCGCCCATGGCCGGGCTGGCTCCGCCAACCATCACCTGGTTGGTGGTCGCAGCCACAGCGGTTGCCGCCGGGGCCGGGACCGGGGCGGACGCGGCGCGCTCCAGAAGCTCGCGCACCCGGCCCAAAAGCTCGCGGCCGTCAAAGGGCTTGGTCAGGTAGTCGGCCGCGCCCTCCTTGACCATGGCCACCGCGTCGCTGATGGTGCCGTGGGCGGTGAGCAGGATCACCGGCAGGCCGGGCTGGCGGCGGTGCAGGGCGCGGAAGAGATCCTGGCCGCTCATGCCCGGCAGGCGCAGGTCGCTGACCACCAGGTCCGGCCGCTGGCGCGCGGCCAGGTCCAGTCCCTCCTCGGCCGAGAGCGCGCTGACCACCCGAAAACCGGCCGAGGCCAGGCGGGCCTCCAGCACCTGGAGGATGGCCGGGTCGTCGTCCACCACCAGGATGGTGGGGCATCCCTGCGCGGGGCTGGTCATCGGTTCAGCCGGTTCTTGCGCTGGCTCAGCTCGCGCTGCAGGGCCTCCAGCTCCTGGAGCTGCTGCTTGAGCTGGGCGTTCTCCGCGCCGAGCTTGGCGTTTTTGGCCTTCAAGCGCTCCAGCTCGTCGCGGCTGGCCTGGCCCTCGCGGGCGGCGATGCAGGCGGCCAGGCCCTCCACCAGGGGGGCCAGCAGGCGGGGGTCCTCCTGGCCGAGGGCCGGGGGGGCTTCCTGGCGCCAGGCCCGCCAGCGGGCCAGGGCGGCCTGGGCCTCGGCCGGGGTGCGCGCGC
>JAZDHW010000273.1:0-14335 GCA_043805555.1 Pseudomonadota bacterium | reverse complement strand
CGCCAACGCCCAGGCCAAGGGCGAGGCCCTGACCGCCCCGGACGCGGCCGGGCGCGCCGCCAGCGCGGGCGCCGCCACCGCCAGCGGCCAGACCCGCGCCACCCTGCCGCCCTACGTCGTGCGCCAGGTGGGTGACCAGATGGCCCAGATGGTCCAGCGCCAGCAGAGCACCCTGCGCCTGGAGCTGAAGCCCCCCACCCTGGGCGAGCTGCACGTGGAGCTGGCGGTGAAGGAGGGCGTGGTCAAGGCCACCCTGACCGCCGAGACCGTGGCGGCCAAGCAGGCCCTGGAGGCCGGCCTGGAGCAGCTCAAGCAGGAGTTGGCCCAGCAGGGGCTCAAGGTGGAGCGCATCGAAATCGTCGTGGACCCGGACGCCGAGCGCCGCGAGGCCCAGGCCCAGGCCCAGGCCGGCTTTGGCCAGGACGGCCGCCAGGGCCGGGAGCGCGCCGCGGCCGCGGGCGGGGCGGGCGAGGCCGGAGCGGCCGCGGACGAGACCGCGATCCCGGCTTGGCAATTCAATCCGGCCAACAGCCGCGTGAACCTTTTCGCCTAGGAGCAGGCCCGTGATCAGCCCCACCTACACCGGCGAGATCTACGACTCCACCGCCACCACCACGACCACCACCAAGACCACGGGCACCGAGTCTGGCATGGGTCAGGAGGCCTTCCTCAAGATGTTCATGGCCCAGATGACCAACCAGAACCCCCTGGACCCCATGGACAACACCGAGTTCACCGCCCAGTTGGCCCAGTTCTCCAGCCTGGAGCAGCTCACCAAGATCAGCAAATCCCTGGAGGGCCTGGAGACCTTGCAGCAGGCCTACTCGGACACCCAGGCCATCAGCTACATCGGCCGCGAGGTGAGCATCGACGGCAACCTGATGCCGGTCACCGCCGGCCAGGCCGGCTCCACCACCTTCAACCTGGCCACCGACGCCTACGTGCAGGTCATCGTGACCAACGAAAACGGGGTGACGGTGCTGGACCAGGACATGGGGCGCATGGCCAGCGGCGAGCAGACCTTCATCTGGGACGGCACCACCAGCTACGGCCAGACCGCCCCGGACGGCACCTATCGCATCAGCATCCTGGCCACCGACACCGACGGCAACGCGGTGAAGGTCAGCGACCAGACCGTCTCCGGCCTGGTCACCGGCTACAAGAAGGACGAGGACGGCGTGGGCTACCTGCTGCTGGGCAAGACCGCCCTGCCCATGAGCGACGTCAAGTCGGTGAACCTGCCGGTGCAGGTCACCAGCGATTCCAGCTCCACGACCAGCGATTCCAGCACCAGCGAGGATTCCACCGGCCTGAGCGGCATCCTGGAGGGCCTGGTCAGCCTGGGCACCATGGCCGCGGCGCTCTTATAACATCCGGCCCCCCCGGGCCGCGCGGTTTTTACGTCAGGAATTCTTAGGAAAGGAAACCAGCCATGGGTATGCTCTCCGCCATGTACTCCGGGGTCAGCGGCCTCAACGTCCACGGCCGGGCGCTCTCCGGCGTGGCCGACAACGTGGCCAACATCAGCACCCACGGTTTCAAGTCTTCGCGCACCAACTTCGGCGACATCATGGTGCAGTCGCTGACCGTGGGCGGCTCGGTGGTGGACCAGTCCGGCAACGGCGCCCGGGTGCTCAGCGTGCAGAACACCTTCACCCAGGGCTCGTTCGAGAACACCGACGTGCCCACCGACCTGGCCATCAACGGCAAGGGCTTTTTCGCCGTGCGCCGTCCCTTCACCGAGGCCAGCTCGAACCAGGGCGAGGTGCTCTACACCCGCGCCGGCCAGTTCCTCCTGGACAAGGAGGGCTACATGGTCACGCCCACCGGCTTGCGCCTGCAGGGCTACAACGTGGACGTGAACGGCAACCTGAACCTGGTGCTGGAGGACCTGCGGCTGACCACCCAGCAGACCGACGCCAACCCCACCACCCAGGTCGACCTGTCCATCAACCTCAACGCCCAGGACACCAAGGAGTTCATTCACACCATCGGGCTGGACCCCGCCGACCAGGAGACCTTCAACTACATGACCAGCACCCGGGTCTACGACTCCCTGGGCGTCAGTCATGACATCAGCCTGTATTTCCAGAAGCTCACCGACACCCCCACCGTCACCCCGGACAACACCTCCACCTCCTGGCGGGTGGCGATGTATGAAAACATCGAAGGCGAGCTCACCCCGGTGCCCGAGGCCCGGCCGGACAACACCTTCTACCTGTGCTTCGACAGCAACGGCCACCTGACCGGCTCGGTCAACTATTTCGAGGGCGCCGCGGCCACCCGCGACAGCTTCACCACCAACGCCACCGTGGCCGACCCGGCGGTGACCATCGTCAGCAACAAGGTGGGCGAGCGCCTGAACTACACCGGCAACGGCAGCGCCGAGGCCTACGAGACGGTGCAGACCATCACCTACAACGCCGCCTTCGCCGGCACCGAGACCATCACCATCGGCAGCAAGACCTACACCGTCAGCGCCGCCCTGGGCCAGGACGCCGGCGCCTACGACCTGGTGGAGCAGATCAACAACGACAGCTCCAGCAACACCAACTACTTCGCCACGGTGGACACCAGCGGGGCCACCGCGGTGGTCAGGATCTACGCAAACCAGGGCGCGTCCTACACCGTGGGCGCAGCCGGCGCCAACATCGCCGGCGGCACCCCGGTCACGGCCGAGTGGACCCTGGACGACGTCGTGGGCGACCTGAACGGCAGCGGCCGCTACTCCGAGGGCTCGATGCTCCTGACCAGCAACAACGCCGGCACCATGGCCATCAACGGCACCAGCATCAGTTGGGTGGCCAACGCCGGCGGCATCCAGGCCACCCTGGACGACATCGTCGCCTCCATCAACGGCCACGCGGTATTGAGCGGCCTGGTCACCGCCCGGCGCGAGAACAACCAGATCATCATCACCGCCAACGACGCCGGCACCGAGTACAACTACACCCTCACCGGCTCCGGCTCCGGCACCGTCATCCCCAGTAGCCGCATGAAGGGCGGCTGGGCCGATGTCACCGCCACCGGGGTGGAGGCCGCCACCATCCTCAACAGCGACGGCTCCACCAGCCTGGTGATGCAGCGCAACGACGTGGGCGCGGACCAGACCCTGCTGCTTTCCAGCGAGCAGACCCTGGGCCAGAGCCAGGGCCTGTCCTTCAGCGCCTGGACCCAGACCGAGTTCGCGGCCAACGCCGAGGGCAACCCCACCTCCGAGCCCTATGGCGAGCTGGCCTTCTCCTTTGATTTCGACGGCGCCACCCCGGCCCAGGAGATCAATTTCGACTTCAGCCCCAGCGCCGGCAGCGCCTCCACCCAGTCGGCCGGAGCCAGCGAGACCTTCTACCTCTACCAGGACGGCGCGCCCCGCGGCACCCTGCAGTCGCTGGACATCAACCGCGACGGCCTGGTCACCGGCCAGTTCAGCAACGGCACCCTGCAGACCCTGGGCGCGGTGGTCCTGGTCAACTTCCAGTCCAACGAGTCCCTGCGCCGCCAGGGCGAGAACCTCTGGTCCTCCACCCTGCAGGCCGGCTCGCCGGTGAACAACCGGCCGGGCCAGGGCGGCCTGGGCTTCGTGGAATCGGGCACCCTGGAGCAGTCCAACGTGGACCTGGCGGCCGAGTTCGTCAAGATGATCAACTACCAGCGCGCCTTCCAGGCCAATAGCAAGACCATCAGCACCACCGACTCCATGCTGGCCGAGCTGATCAACCTCAAGCGCTAGGACCATCCCCGCCCGCGCACCCCCCGCGCCCCGCCCGGATCCGGTCCGGCGGGGCGCGTCTTTTGGCCCCCTGGCGTCAATTCATTGACCAGCGCCTTTTCTTTGACGCCGCCGGCCCGGCCCGCCGCCGAAAGCCGCCGGCCCAACCAGCTAAATATGCTCGGCTAACCGCCGGCCGTCCTGTCCGGCGAGATGGCACGCCCCTTGCTGTGCAAGATCCCGAGATATTGCGCCCACGGGAGGCCCCATGGACCTGGCAACAGTCGTCGGCATCACAAGCGCTTTCGCCCTGGTCGTGGTGGCCATGACCCTGGGCGGCTCCATCTCCATGTTCATCGACATCCCCAGCGCCCTGATCGTCTTCGGGGGCACCCTGGGCGTGACCCTGATCAACTACCCCCTGCGCGACGTGCTCAAGCTGGTGGCGGTCACCAAGCACGTGTTTTTCCAGAAACTCCACTCCGCGCCCGAGATGATCGCGCGCTTCGTGGAGCTTTCCAGCAAAGCCCGGCGCGAGGGCATCCTGGCCCTGGAGCCGGCCGTGCGCGAGCTGGACGATGCGTTTTTCGCCAAGGGCCTGCAACTGACCATCGACGGCGTGGAGCCGCCGGCCATCAAGGAGATCCTGGAGACCGAGATCGACTACGTGGCCGAGCGCCACCGGCTGGGGGCCGAGATCTTCATGACCCTGGGCACCTTCGCCCCGGCCCTGGGCATGATCGGCACCCTGACCGGCCTGGTGCAGATGCTCCAGAACATGAGCGATCCCAGCAGCATCGGCCCGGCCATGGCCGTGGCCATCATCACCACCTTCTACGGCGCGGTGCTGGCCAACATGCTTTTCCTGCCCATGAGCGGCAAGCTCAAGAACCGCTCGGCCGAGGAGGTCATGATCAAGGAGCTGATGCTGCACGGCATCCTGGCCATCGCCCGCGGCGACAACCCCCGGGTGATCGAGCAGAAGTTGCACAGCTTCATACCCCCGGCCGCGCGCACCAGCGCCTTCCAGTAGGCGGGACGGACCTTGGCCAGACGCGAGACGAAGGAGGAAAAGGGCCCCGGCATCGTGGTGCTCTACACCGCCCTGATGATCCTGCTGCTGGCCTTTTTCATCCTGCTCAACGCCATGGGCAAGACCGAGGAGGCCAAGGTGGAGGCGGCGATCCAGTCCATGCGTTCCGCCTTCGGCCTCTTGAGCGGCGGCGACAGCCCCCTGGGGGGCGAGCAGGGACGGCCCGCCAGCGAGGTCTCGCCGCCGGTGCTGCCGGTGGACCAGGACTACCGCTACCTGCGCGGCCTGGTGCGCTCGCTGGCCCTGGACAAGGAAGTCAGCCTGCTGCGCTCGGAGACCAGCCGCACGGTGGTGATGACCGGGGCCCTGCTCTTTGACCGCGACAGCGTCAAGCTGAGCCCGCAGGGGCAGGAGTTCCTGCGCATGGTGGCCGAGGCGGTCAAGGGCGACCGCTACCCCATAAGCTTCTACGGCCACACCGACTCCACCGCCCTGGCCGACCCCCAGGGCCGCGACAACTGGTATATCAGCGCCGAGCGCGCCCTGGCGGTGCTGCGCTTTCTGGTCGGCCTGGGGGTGGACCCCAAGCGCCTGGCCGCCTTCGGCATGGCCGGCTTCCAGCCCCGGGTGACCGACCGCAACCCCGAGCACCACCGCCTGAACGACCGGGTGGAGATGGTCTTCGACGCCCGCGACCCGGCCCTGGAGACCATCACCGCGCCCATGCCCGAGCCCAAGGTGGGCTTCCGCGGCTTCATCTTCGACCTTCTGCCCCAGGAGGGAAAGTAGCCATGTCCCGCAAGAGCAGCGGCGATTCCGGCTTCGACCCCCTGGGCTGGATGCTCACCTTCAGCGACCTGGTGACGCTTTTGCTCACCTTTTTCGTGATGCTGCTCTCCATGCGCCAGCCCGAGGTGCAAAAGCTCCAGGCCGCCTTCGGGCTTTTCGCCAAGGGCGGCCAGGGCACCCTGGAGCTGACCGACCGCAGCCAGATTCCCGAGCTGTTGCGCAAGCTGGCCCAGGTCTCCCAGCCCCGGGTGACCGACCTGAAAGAGCCCGACCAGGAGCTGGCCCGCCAGTTGGAGCTGCCCGGCGGCGAGCCGGCCAGCATGCCCCTGGCCCTGCAGCCGGGGGTGAACCTGCGCCGCGACGAACGCGGGGCGGTGATCACCCTGGCCAACGACCTGCTCTTCGGCCCCGGCCAGGCCAGCCTGAACCCGGAGGCCAAGGCCGAGATCGGCAAGGTGGCCGCCCTGCTGCGCCACGGCACCCAGCCGGTGAGCGTGGAGGGGCACAGCGACAACGCCCCCCTGCCCGCCGGTGCGCCGTTTGCCGACAACTACGACCTCTCCCTGGCCCGGGCCCTGGCCGTGACCCGCCAGCTCATCGCAGGCGAGGGCGTGGAGCCCAGCCGCATCCGGGTGGCCGCCCTGGGCTCCACCCGGCCCCTGGTCCCCGAGGACACCCCCGAGCACCGGGCCATGAACCGCCGCACCGAGGTCGTGGTGCTTTTGACCGACAACTGAACCCGGAAGGACGACCATGCCTGACGAAGATCTGGAACTGGGCGCCGAAGCCCCGGAGGAAGGCCAAGCCGCCAAGGGCAAAGGCGGCATGATGAAGCTCATCATCTTCGCCGTGGCCGGCCTTCTGATCCTGGGCGGCGGCGGGTTCGCGGTGTGGAAGTTTTTCCTGGCCAAGCCCGACGCGCCGCCGGCGGCCGAGGCCACGGCCAAGGCCGAGGGCGACAAGAAGGACGGCGAGGCCAAGCCGGCCGAGAAGCCGGGCACGGTCATCAACCTGGAGCCCTTCATCGTCAACCTGGCCGACGCCACGGGCAAGCGCTACCTGAAGCTGACCCTGGCGGTGGACATGAAGGACGAGGCGGCCAAGAAGGGCCTGGAGGCCCGCATGCCCCAGGTGCGCGATTCGATCCTGCTGCTTCTGACCAGCAAGACCTACGCCGACATCAGCCCGGTGGCGGGCAAACTGAAGCTGCGCACCGAGGTGCTGCGCGCCCTGGGCAACATCCTGGGCGCCTCCGGCGGGGTGCACGCGGTCTATTTCACGGAATTCGTGGTGCAGTAGCGGGCAGCCAGCAAGGAAGCGGCCATGAGCAAGATTCTCAGCCAGGAAGAGGTGGATGCCCTTTTAAAGGGCATGAGCGGCGGCGAGATCGAGGTGGAGACCGACGTCGGCCCCGGCGCCGACGGGGTGGTGGTCTACGATCTCACCAACCAGGACCGCATCATCCGCGGGCGCATGCCCACCCTGGAGATCATCAACGACCGCTTCGCGCGGCTGTTTCGCACCACCCTGTCCAGCTCGCTCCGGAAGATCGTGGACATGACCACCACCAGCGTGGACATGGTCAAGTTCGGCGAGTTCATGCGCAGCCTGCCGGTGCCCACCAGCCTGCACATCTTCAAGATGGACCCCATGCGCGGACACGCCATCTTCGTGCTGGAGTCCAAGCTGGTCTTCAACCTGGTGGAGACCTTCTTCGGCGGCACCGGCGGGGGAGAGGTCAAGATCGAGGGGCGCGACTTCACCGCCATCGAGCAGCAGCTCACCCGCAAGGTGGTTCTGATGGCCTTGAAGGACATGGAGCAGGCCTGGAAACCGGTGCACGAGATCAACCTGCTCTACCAGCGCACCGAGATCAACCCCCAGTTCGCCTCCATCGTGCCGCCCAGCGACGTGGTCATCGTGGTCAAGTTCGAGCTGGAGATGGAGCACACCGCCGGCACCATCACCGTGTGCATCCCCTATTCCACCGTGGAGCCCATCCGCTCCAAGCTCTACGCCGGCTTCCAGTCCGACCAGTTGGAGGTGGACCACGAGTGGATGCGCCGCTTCCGCGAGCAGCTCAAGGAGGCGGAGGTGGATCTCACCATCGAGCTGGGCCGGTCGTTCTTGCGCAGCGGCGACCTGCTCAAGCTCAAGGTGGGCGACGTGCTGACCCTGGACAAGGACGCCAAGGACCTGTTGGTGGGCATGGTGGAGGGGGTTCCCAAGTTCAAGGGCCGCGCCGGGGTGAGCCGGGGCAACAAGGCCTTCAAGGTCGAGCGTTTCAACGATTTGCGCAGCAACTGGTGATCCGCTTGCACGCAGGCGGACCTCAAATGCGGGTGCGGCAGGTTCCTGCCGCCGACCAATCGAAACGGGATGAAAAACGGGCCGGCTCGAAACGGCAGGATGAAAACGGCAGCTAAAAAGTCCTGCTGATGGAAAGCAGCCCACCCGGCAAACGCGCGCGCCGGGGCAAGGAGAGACGATCATGGCCGATGAATGGGGCAACGCGGTGGAGCAGGCCGGCGAGGCCGGGCTGGAGGAGTTCAGCGAGTCGGGCGGAGGCGGCCGCGACGGCCACTCCATCGACTTCATCCTGGACATCCCCCTGGAGGTCACGGTGGAGCTGGGGCGCACCTCCATGCTCATCAACGACCTGCTGCAACTGGGCCAGGGCTCGGTGATCGAGCTGAACAAGCTGGCCGGCGAGCCGCTGGAGATCCTGGTCAACCGCAAGCTCATCGCCCGGGGCGAGGTGGTGGTGGTCAACGAGAAGTTCGGCGTGCGCCTGACCGACATCGTCAGCCCCATCGAGCGGGTGAAGTCACTGGGATGAGCCGCCTGACCGCCATAGCCGCGGGCCTGGCCGCGCTCACCGCCGGCCCCTGGCCGGCCCTGGCCGCCGAGGCCGAGGCCGCCGCGCCGGCCGGCCCCCCGGACCTGACCAGCAGCATCAGCCAGATGCTCCTGGCCCTGGGCCTGGTGCTGGCCCTGGTGCTGGCCCTCTACTGGCTGGCCCGGCGCTTTCTGCCCGGCGCGGCCGGCCTGGGCCAGGCCGCCGGCCTGCGGGTGCTGGGCCGGCTCAGCCTGGGCCCCAAGAAGGGCCTGGCCCTGGTGGAGGTGGGCCGGCGGGTGCTGGTGCTGGGCCTGGCCGAGCAGGGGCTGAGCCTCCTGGCCACCATCGACGACCCCGAGGAGATCGCGGCCCTGGGCGCGGCCAAGCCCGGCTTCGGCCAGGTGCTCAGGCGCGCGGCCGCCGGCCCGGAGGACAAGTCATGAGACGGGCGCTGCCCATCCTGCTGCTGGCCCTGGGCCTGACGGCCATCGCCGCCGGCGCGGCCCACGCGGCCGACGCGCCCCTGCGCCTGCCCTCCATCACCCTGGGCCTGGAGGAGGCCAAGAACCCGGAGCAGGTCTCCACCGCCTTGCAGGTGGTGCTGCTGCTCACGGTGCTGACCCTGGCGCCCTCGATCCTGATCATGATGACCAGCTTCACCCGGCTGGCGGTGGTGCTCTCGCTTTTGCGCAACGCCCTGGGCACCCAGCAGATGCCGCCCACCCAGATCATCGTGGGCCTGGCCCTGTTCCTCACCTTCTTCATCATGGGCCCCACCTTCAACCAGGTGAACGAGAAGGCCTTGCAGCCGTATTTGAACGGCACCATGGGCCGCGAGCAGTTTTTCGAAGAGGCCGGCAAGCCCATGAAGGACTTCATGCTGCGCCAGACCCGCAAGAAGGACCTGGGCCTGTTCCTGCGCATCGCCGGCGAGGACAAGCCCCTGAACGCCGCGGTGGTGCCCATGACCAGCCTCATACCGGCCTATGTCATCAGCGAGTTGAAGACGGCCTTTGAGATCGGCTTTTTGCTCTACGTGCCCTTTTTGGTCATCGACATGGTGGTGGCCTCGGTGCTGCTTAGCATGGGCATGATGATGCTGCCGCCGGTGATGATCAGCCTGCCGTTCAAGCTGATGCTCTTCGTGCTGGTGGACGGCTGGTATCTGCTGGTGGGCTCCTTGGTCAAGAGCTTCTTCTAGGGGAGTGACAGGCATGACCACCGACTTCATCGCCGACCGGGCCGCCGCCGACTTTGATTGCAACCGGCGTGACTCCCGCCGCCAGGAGCGCCCCCCCTTCCTGTCCTTGCCAGGAGCGCCCATCCACCTGTCCTGGCGAGGAGCGCCCCTCCCCGTGTCATCGCCAGGAGCGCCCCTCCCCCTGTCATTGCGAGGAGCGCAGCGACGAAGCAATCTCATGATCTGCGAGGCGGCCTCATGACCACCGACTTCATCATCGGCTTCGCCCGCGGCGCGGTGGAGATCACCCTGATGCTCTCCCTGCCCATGCTGGGCGTGGGCATGGTCGTGGGCCTGGTCATCAGCATCTTCCAGTCGGTGACCCAGATCCAGGAGATGACGCTGACCTTCGTGCCCAAGATCGTGGCGGTGCTTTTGGGCCTGCTCTTCTTCGGCCCCTGGATGCTGAGCAAGATCATCTCCTACACCGAGGGCATCTTCACCAACTTCCCCCAGTACATCCGCTGAGGCGCGGGAAAGGCTGTTTAGGGGCGTGCCGTTCGACGACTTCAACGCGGGCCAATGGGTGGGCTTTTTGCTGGTGCTGATCCGCGCCAGCGCGCTCATGGTGGCCCTGCCGTTCTTCGGCTCGCCAAACATCCCCAACCTGGTCAAGGGGGGCCTCTCCATCTGCCTGGCGCTTCTCATCTCCCCGCGGGTGAACCTGGACCCGGCGCTGATGCCCCGCGACCTGGTGCAGATGACCTGGCTGGGCGTCGGCGAGCTGATGGTCGGCTTTTTGCTGGGATTCGCGGTGCGCATGGTGCTGACCGCGGTGCAGATCATGGGCCAGTTGGCCGGCTTCCAGATGGGCTTCGCGGTGGCCAACGTCTTCGATCCCATCGGCGGCACCCAGGTCTCGGTGCTGGCCCAGTTCTGCTACCTCATGGCGCTGTTGGGCTTCTTCGCGGTGGGCGGGCACCTGGCCTTTTTCGCCGCCCTGGCCGACAGCTTCCGCCTGGTGCCGCCGGGCGGCTTCGGGCTCTCCAAGAGCCTGTTCGACCAGGTCGTGCACCTGAGCCAGATGATGTTCAGCCTGAGCCTCAAGATCGGGGCGCCGGTGATCGGGGCGCTGATCTTCACCCAGGTGGTCATGGGCGTGCTGGCCAAGACCGTGCCCCAGATGAACATCCTCATCGTGGGTTTCCCCATCACCATCAGCGTGGGGCTGATCTTCCTGATGGTCTCGCTGTCCATCCTGGTGCCGGTGCTGACCCGGTTTTTCGCCGGGCTGGGGCCGCTCTTGAACAACCTTTTGCGCGCGATGTGAGCCATGGCCGACAAGGGCGCCCAGGACAAGACCGAAAAACCCACCCCCAGGCGACGCAGCAAGGCGCGCGAAAAGGGGCAGGTGGCCAAGAGCCAGGAGCTGGCCGGCGTCGGCGTGCTCCTGGCCGGTCTGGCCACGCTCAACCTGTTCGGCGGCTATATCTACCAGCAGCTCAGCGAACTCTGCCGGCATTATTTCCGCGACGCGGCCCAGATGCACCTGAGCGTGGACGGCATCAGCCAACTGGGCCTGGAGCTGATGGTCTTCTTCTTCTTCACCGTGGCCCCGGTCTTCGCCGCGGTGGTGCTGGCGGCGGTGCTGGTCAACCTGGCCCAGGTGGGGTTTTTGCTCTCCGGCGAGCGCATCAAGCCCGACCTCAAGAAGATCAACCCGCTGTCGGGCTTCAAGCGCTGGTTCTCGCTGCGCATGCTGGTGGACCTGGCCAAGAACCTGGGCAAGCTCACCGTGGTGGGCTGGGTGGCGTATCTGACCGTGGCCGCCGAGTGGGACCAGCTGCCCCGCCTGGGCGACATGGAGATCCGCGAGGTGATGGTCTACATCGTCACCGTCTCCTTCCGCATCTTCTGGCGGACGGTGCTGGCCATGCTGGTCATCGCGCTCCTGGACTGGGCCTACCAGAAGTACGAGTACGAAAAGAACCTGCGCATGAGCAAGCAGGAAATCAAGGACGAGTTCAAGCAGACCGAGGGCGATCCCCAGGTCAAGAGCCGCATCCGCAGCATCCAGCGCGACCAGGCCAGGAAGCGCATGATGGCCGCCATCCCCCTGGCCGACGTGGTGGTGACCAACCCCACCCACTACGCCGTGGCCCTGGGCTACAAGGCCGCCGAGATGGAGGCGCCCACCGTGCTGGCCAAGGGCATGAACCGCCTGGCCGAGCGCATCAAGGAGGCCGCCCGCGACAACCACATCCCGGTGGTGGAGGACCCGCCCCTGGCCCGCGCCCTGTACAAGCAGGTGGAAGTGGGCCAGGAGATTCCTTTCGAGCTTTACGAGGCCACGGCCACCCTGCTGGCCCACATCTACCGCCAGCAGAAGCGCCAGGCCGAGGTGCTCGCGGCCCGGCCAGCCCGGGCCTAGAACTTAAGGAGCGCATGACCAGTGGCAGACGCCGCACCCGATAACGGACGCCGGGGCTTTAGCCTTAGCTCCATCAAGCTGGAGAACATCTCCGAGGTGGCCCTGGCCGCCGGGGTGATGGCCATCCTGGTGGTCATGATCCTGCCGTTGCCCACGTTCCTCCTGGACATCCTGCTCACCTTCAACATCACCTTCGCCATCATCATCCTGCTCACGGGCATGTACACCTTGAAGCCGCTGGACTTCAGCGTCTTCCCCTCGGTGCTTCTGATCACCACCCTGCTGCGCCTGTCGCTGAACGTGGCCTCCACCCGCCTGGTGCTCCTGCACGGCGAGGAGGGCACCGCGGCGGCCGGCCAGGTCATCAAGGCCTTTGGCCAGTTCGTGGTGGGCGGCAACTACTTCGTGGGCCTGGTGGTCTTCGTCATCCTGGTGCTGATCAACTTCATCGTCATCACCAAGGGCGCCGAGCGCATCGCCGAGGTGAGCGCCCGCTTCACCCTGGACGCCATGCCCGGCAAGCAGATGGCCATCGACGCGGACCTGAACGCCGGGCTCATCGACGAGCAGCAGGCCCGGGAACGCCGCTCCACCATCTCGCGCGAGGCGGATTTCTACGGGGCCATGGACGGCGCCAGCAAGTTCGTGCGCGGCGACGCCGTCGCCGGCATCATCATCACCATCGTCAACATCCTGGGCGGCCTGGCCGTGGGCATGCTGCAAAAGGGCATGGATTTCGAGACCGCCGGCACCACCTACATCGTGCTCACGGTGGGCGACGGCCTGGTCAGCCAGATTCCGGCCCTGATCATCAGCACCGCGGCCGGCATCATGGTCAGCCGGGCGGCCACCGAGATGTCCATGGGCAAGGAGTTCAGCCGCCAGTTCAGCCTCCAGCCCAAGGCCATCGCCATCGCCGGCGGCATCGTCTTCGCCTTCGGCCTGGTGCCCGGCCTGCCCCACCTGGCCTTCATGACCCTGGGCGGCAGCGTGGGGGCCCTGTCCTGGGTGCTGTTTAGGGCCCAGAAGCAGGCCGCGGCCGAGACCCAGGCCCAGCAGGCCCTGGCCGCCCGGCCGGCCGCGCCGCCGCCCGGGCCGGAGCAGGTGGAGGCGCTGTTGCCCCTGGACATCCTGGAGCTGGAGGTGGGCTACGGGCTCATCCCCCTGGTGGACGAGGAGCAGAACGGCGACCTTCTGGAGCGCATCCGCTCCATCCGCCAGCAACTGGCCCTGGAGATGGGCGTGGTGGTGCCGCCCCTGCACGTGCGCGACAACCTCCAGCTCAAGCCCGGCGGCTACGCCATCCTGATCCGCGGCAACGAGGTGGCCCACGGCGAGCTGATGATCGACTACTACCTGGCCATGGACCCCGGCGACGCCAAGAAGGCCGTCGACGGCATCCCCACCCGGGAGCCGGCCTTCAACCTGCCCGCGGTCTGGATCCAGGCCAGCCGGCGCGAGGAGGCCCAGTTCGCCGGCTACTCGGTGGTGGATCTCTCCACGGTCATCGCCACCCACCTGACCGAGGTCATCAAGAGCCACTCCGACGAGCTGTTGGGCCGCCAGGAGACCCAGCGCCTCTTGGACAACCTGCAAAAGACCTCGCCCAAGGTGGTGGAGGAGCTCCTGCACCAGCTCACCCTGGGCGGGGTGCAGAAGGTGCTGCAAAACCTGCTGCGCGAGCGGGTGAGCGTGCGCGACCTGTTGACCATCGCCGAGACGCTGTGCGACTACAGCACGCTGACCAAGGACCCGGACGTGCTCACCGAGTACTGCCGCCAGAAGCTCAACCGCAGCATCCTGAAATCCATCCTGGGCCCCGGCGTGCGCGACCTGCACGTCATGACCCTGGACCCGGCGGTGGAGGACGTCATCACCGCCGGCATCCAGCAGACCGACCACGGCGTGTACCTCTCCGTGGACCCGGACAAGGTGCAGAAGGTCATCGCCGGCCTGAACCGGCAACTGGAGCGCTTCGCCACCCTGAGCCAGTCGCCGGTGGTGCTCTGCTCGCCGGTGGTGCGCCGGCACTTCCGCCGCATCGTCGAACGTTTCGTGCCCAGCCTGTCGGTGCTCAGCCACAACGAGCTGGTCAGCGATCTGAACGTGCACGGCGTGGGCGCCATCAAGCTGGGAGCCTGAGACCTTGACTGAACGCAGCCTGAGGACGCCACGATGAAGGTCAAGCGTTTCACCGCCGCCGACATGGCCGCGGCCATGCGCGAGGTGCGCAAGGCCCTGGGCCCGGACGCGGTCATCCTGGCCACCGGGCCGCTGCCCGGCGGCGGGGTGGAGATCACCGCCGCGGTGGAGCCGGACCCGGTGGCGCCGGCCGCTCCGGCCGCGGCCCCCGG
>JAZDHW010000272.1:0-14017 GCA_043805555.1 Pseudomonadota bacterium | reverse complement strand
AGCGCCAGGCCGCCGGTGTAGAGCCAGCGGATGTGGTTGCCCGAGCGCAGGAACAGGACCGGCCAGGTGTAGGCGATGTAGGTGGGGATGGAGCCCACCACCCGGGACTTGCCGTGCTGGCGCTTGCGCCACACGCTGGGGATCTCGGCGACCCGGTAGCCCTTCTCGGCCGCGTCGATGATCGTTTCCTGCACGTAGGTGTGGGTGCCGATCATGGTGAGGTCGGCCACCACCTCCGGGCGCATGGCCCGGATGCCGCCGTGGCTGTCGGTGAGCGGCAGGCCGGTGTAGGAGCGCAGGATGCCCACCAGGAGCTTGACGCCGGCGCGGTTGCGCCAGCGGTACTGATAGTCGATGAGGTCGGAGCGGGCGAAGCGCGAGCCCAAGACCAGGTCGGCCTTATTTGCGTCGATGGGCTCCAGGAAGTCAGGGATCTCGGCCGGGTCGGCCTGGCCGTCGCCGTCCACGCTGACGATGACCTCGGGCTGCCAGTTCAGCGCGCTCTTGAGCCCCCGGAACATGGCCGAGCCCAGGCCCTCGCCGTCGCCGCGGATGACCACCGCTCCGGCCGCGGCGGCCACGGCCTTGGTGTCGTCGGTGGAGTCGTCCACCACCAGGACCACCACGTCGTCGTAGCGGGTCTTGGCCATGGCCGCGCGGATCTCGGCGATCACCTGGCCGATGAGCTTGGCTTCGTTGCGGGTGGGCACCACCACGCAGGCTCTGGGCATGTAAAGGCTCCTTCCCCCTCTGGACTCAAGCGCCAATAATACCCAAACCCTCGGATGGAGCCAGTATTTTTTGGCAATCGCCCCGCGGGCATGGACCCGCGCGGGCCTAGGAAGCGGGCGCGGCCGTCACCAGGCGCGGGCCGCCGGTGGCCAGGTCGTAGACCCGGCGCAACTCCAGGCTGCCGGTGTGGTTGAGGGCCTCGGCGGCCTGCTCCGGGCTCCAGGCCCCCCAATCCAGGGTCGCGCCCGGCTCCTGGCGGGCAGAGGGGCTGTGCATGGCGATGGCCAGGGCCGGGCCCAGGCTGACGAGCGCCGGGCAGCCCTCGCGTCGCTGGAGGCGGTCGGAGATGACGAGTTGCCCCCCGGCCAGCTCCGCCCGGCGGGTGAGGCTGAGCCCCAGGCGGGCGGCGGGCTGGATGAGCCGGCGCTTGATGGCGGCCTGGAAGATTTCGGCCGGCCAGGAGGCGGCCAAGAGGCTGGTGAACAGCGCAAAGGGGGCCTGGCGCACCCCGGCGATGGCCTGGCCGCGGGAGGCCCTGGCCAGCTCGGCGGCGGCGCTCAGATCGCCGAAGGCCGGCAGGGCGGCGTTCTGCCACAGGTTGCTCTGGAACACGCCCTGGCCCTTGGCGAGCGCCTGCCAGCCCAGGTCATAGAGCGGCGGGGCGCCGGGCGCGAGCCAGGCCAGGGCCCCGCCCTGGCGGCGGCTCATGAAAAGCCCGCCCTGCTCCGTGCGGTGCAAGGAAAAGCCGCACCCGGCCAGGTCGCTGGCCGCTGGTTGCGCCAGCGCGGCGGCCGGGACCTCCGGCGCGGCCCAGGCCCAGGCCAGGGCGAACTGGGGCAGGTAAAAGTAGGCGAAATAGCGGTCGTCCACCTGGCCCGGCCCGGCCAGGCGGCCTTGGGCGTGGCCCGCCCGCCACAGCCCGGCCAGGGCCGCGGCGCATGCGTCCGCGGCCGCGAAGTGCTCCACCCCGGCCGCAAAGGCGTGGGCCGTGCCCCGGCTGCCCAGGCGGCCCGGCAGCCAGGGGCCGGGGCCGGAGAGATTGGCCAGGAATGCGAGCAGCGGCCGGGCCATGGTCGCGGCCGGGCCGGCCGGGTCCAGGCGGTCGCAGCCGGCCAAGAGGTCCAGGGCCAGGGTGGAGTAGCCCAGGTCGGCCCCACCATACTCGCTGAACCAGCCCTCGGCGTGCTGATGCTTGGCGGCCAGGGCCAGGCGCTCCCGGCCGGCCGCGCGCCAGTCCTCGCGGCCGGTCAGGCTGGCCAGGGCGGCGAAGGCCAGGGCCGCGGCCAGGTTCTGGTTCATCACCGCCGGGTTGCTGCGCAGGAACAGCCAGGCCCCGGCCCGCTCCAGGGCGACCTGGGCCTTTTGCCGCGCGGCCGGGGTCAGGGCCTCGCCCAGGGTGAGCAGGGTCAGCCCGGCCCCGGCGGCGGTGAAGGCCGTGGGGCAGTAGCTGTGCTCGTTGCGGTACCATTCGTCATAGGAGCCGTCGGCATGGCCCATGCCCGCCCAGAAGCCCAGGGCCGCGCTGGCGGCCGCCAGGAGCGCCGGGTCGCCGGCCAGGGGGTTGTCGGCCCGGGGGGTGGCCCACAAAAGAGCCAGGGGCAGCATGAGCTGCTGCCAGGTGGAGCCGGCGAAGTTGGTCAGGGTGCGGTAATGCCAATAATTGCGGTCGCAGCAGCCATGGGTGGGCGAGCCGGGGTCGCGGTCCATCAGGGCCAGGGCGCGGCCCAGCCAGGGCAGGACCTGGCGGGCGTAGGCGCTGGCCGGCTGGCTCACGGCCGGCGTTCCAGGAACAGGTTGGCGTCCTGGTGGGCGTGGGCCTGCTCGGTCAGCGCGGCCAGGTCCTCCACCGGCTCCAGGCGGCCCTCTTCCTCGTCGATGCGGCTGATGGCAAAGCCGCGCTCGTGCCACCAGCGCAGGTAGTCCAGGGGCTTCATGCCGCAGCGGGCCAGGCCCTCGGGCCAGAACTCGCTGATGACCTTGAGGCCGGGGCTGGCGGCCAGCATGGCCTCCATGCCCCGGATGGCGAAAGCCTCGGCCCCCTGGATGTCCAGCTTCATCAGGTCCACCCGCAGATCGCCGGCCAGGGCCGCGTCGATGGTCACCGCCGGCACTTCGATGCTGGGCCGGTCGCCGCCTGGGTAGCTCAGCTCGCTGTCGCCCTTGTGCTCGGGCCGGATGAACAGGCGCACCGCGCCCTTGGCCGCGGCCACGGCCTCGGCGCGGATCGTTACGTTGTCCAGGCGGTTGCGGGCCACGCTGAGGTTAAGCAGGCGGGCGTTGTCCGGGTCGGCCTCGAAGGCGATGACCCGGCCATCGGGCCCCACCCGCCGGGCTGCGCGCAGGGCGTAGAGGCCCAGGTTGGCCCCCACGTCCAGCACCACCGCGCCGGGGCGGCACAGGCCGTCCCACAGTTCCAGGGCCAGGCGGTCGCCGCGTTTGGCGCGCATGAGCCAAAGCACGGCCAGGCGGTCCAGGCTGCCGGCCATGATGGTCAGGCCGTCCACCTTGACCGGCCAGGGGCCCAGGGGCGCGACCAGGGCGTTGAGCCCGCCCACCAGGGCCCGCACCGCCTTTACCCGGCCCAGGCCGTGCAGCCGCTCCAGCATCCCGGTGGCCACGCCCGCGCCCCCTACCAGTACAGCCCCTCGCCGCGCCCGCCCGCGCCGGCGGGCTGGCCGGCGTGGGCCAGGTGGAAGACGGTCTGCTCGGCCCGCCAGGGCAGGCCGGCCCAGTCCAGGCCGGGGAAATCGCGCGAGATGATCACCACCTGGGAGTCGGCCACCAGGCGGGCGGGGTCGTCCACCAGCACCTCGGCCAGGTGGGGCAGGGCGGCCAGGGCGAAGCTCAGGTTGGTGCCCACCATGCGGCTCATGGCCAGGTTGGGGTCGTAGATGGCTAGACTCTTGCCCTTGCCGGCCAGCGACTCGGCCAAAGCCACCAGGGGCGACTCGCGCAGGTCGTCGGTGTTCTCCTTGAAGGCCAGGCCGAAGATGCCCACCCGCCGGGCCCCGGTCTCCAGCACCCGGGCCAGGAACTGGCTGACCTGCAACGCGTTGCTGGGCAGCACGTGCTCCAGCATGGGCAGGGCCACCATGTTCGAGCGGCCCCACTGCACCACGGCCTTCAGGTCCTTGGGCAGGCAGGAGCCGCCAAAGGCGAAGCCGGGCTTCATGTAATAGGCGCTCAGGTTAAGCTTGTGGTCCAGGCAGAAGATGTCCATCACCTGCCGGGCGTCGATGCCCAGGGCCTTGCAGACCAGGCCCATCTCGTTGGCAAAGGTGACCTTGACCGCGTGGAAGCAGTTGTCGGCGTACTTGGCCATTGAGGCGGTGAGCGGGTCGGTGAAGACCAGATCCTGGCTGAAGCCGGGGTAGAGCGTCCGGCAGGCCGCGGCGGCGGCCTCGTCGCTGGGGCCGAAGATGACCTTGGGCGGCTCCATGAAGTCCCTGACCCCGCTGCCGGCGCGCAGGAATTCCGGGTGCACGCAGTAGGCCAGGGGTTGGTCCGGGCCCAGCTCCTGGCGCAGCAGCTCCAGCAGCCCCCGGTGCAGGGGCGGCAGGGCGGTGGAGCGCACCAGGATGGGGATCACCCGGCCGCTGGCCTGGCGATAGCGGGCGATGTCGGTGATCACCCGCCGCAGGGCGCGGTCGTCCACCAGGCCGTGGCGGGTGGAGGGCGTGCCCACGCAGACCAGCACCGCCTCGGACAGGGCCAGGGCCGCGGTCGGCTCGGCGGTGGCGGAGAGGTTGCCCAGGGCCAGGTGCTTCTGGATCAGCTCCCGCAAGCCGGGCTCGAAAACCGGGCTCAGGCCCTGGTTGATCATCTGGGCTTTTTGGGGGTTTACGTCCACCCCGGTCACCTGGTGGCCCAGCTCGGCCAGGCAGGCCAGGCTGGTGGCCCCCACGTAGCCCAGGCCAAAAATACTAACGTGCATCATATGCCCCTTGGTGGGTTGGCGCAGGTGGCGACATTATCTATTAAACCGCCGCCCCCGGCAACCCAGGCCGGCGGGGCGGCCGGCGCTTGTGCCCGGCCGGCGCCTGGGATAAGTTTGAGAAATCCGGTGAGGAGGCAGAGCCGTGGCCAAGGACAACACCCCCGTCACCCCGGCGGTGCGCTTTTTGCGCCAGCAAAAGGTGGATTTCACCCCCCAGCCCTATGCCTATGAGGACAAGGGCGGCACCGCGGTGGCGGCGCGGGAATTGGGCGTGGACGAGCACCAGGTCATCAAGACCCTGGTCATGGAGGACGAGGCCAAGAACCCGCTGGTGGTGCTGATGCACGGCGACCGGCAGGTGAGCACCAAGGCCCTGGCCCGCCAGTTGGGGGTGAAGCAGGTCACGCCCTGCGATCCGGCCGTGGTCACCCGCCTGACCGGCTACCAGGTGGGCGGGGTCAGCCCCTTCGGCGCCAAGCGCGCCCTGCCGGTCTACGTGGAGAGCGGCATCCTGGCCCTGCCGGCCATCTACATCAACGGCGGCAAGCGCGGGTTCCTGGTGCGCATGACCCCGGCCGAGCTGACCCGCAGCCTTGATCCCAAACCGGTGGAGGTCAGCCAGTAGGCCCGGGCCAAGCCCGCACTGCGGGGCGGTCATTGACAGCCCCGGCGGCCTGGCTTATGCTGGCAGCTTCTATTTCACCCCTGATTCGGTCGAGGGCGAGATGCAGGTCGGCTCCCTGGCTTCAGTCACCGATTTCTACGAGATCACCATGGCGGCGGTCTTCCACGCCCGCGGCATGAACGGCCCGGCCACCTTCAGCCTTTTCGCCCACGACCTGCCCCCGGAGCGGGGCTTCATGGTGGCGGCCGGGTTGCAAGACGCCCTGGACTACCTGGAGTCCTTCGCCTTCAGCCCCGCGGACCTGGCCTACCTGGGCTCCCTGAACCGCTTCAAGCCCGAGTTCCTGGATTTCCTGGCCGGCGTGCGCTTCAGCGGCGAGGTCTGGGCCCTGCCCGAGGGCACGCTCTGCTTTGCCGAGGAGCCGCTGCTCGAAATCACCGCGCCCATCATCGAGGCCCAGCTGGTGGAGACGATGATCATCAACATCATCAACCTCCACTCCACCCTGGCCAGCAAGGCCGTGCGCTGCGTGCTGGCCGCCCAGGGCCGCACCCTGGTGGATTTCAGCCTGCGCCGCACCCAGGGCATGCAGGCCGGCCTGGCCGCCGCCCGCTCCTCGACCCTGGTGGGTTTCGCCGGCACCAGCAACGTGGCCGCCTGCATGGCCTACGGCATCAACCCGGTGGGCACCATGGCCCACTCCTTCGTGGAGTCATTCGGCGACGAGACCGCCGCCTTCCGCGCCTTTGCCGAGTCCTTCCCGGACCACACCGTGATCCTGGTGGACACCTACGACTCCGTGGCCGGGCTGACCCGGGCCATTGAGGTGGCCGGCGAGCTGAAGCAGTCCGGCCACCGCCTGGTGGGCATCCGCCTGGACTCCGGCGACCTGGTGGGCATGAGCCGCCAGGCCCGGGCCATGCTGGACCAGGCCGGGCTGGAGCAGGCCATGGTGGTGGTCAGCGGCAGTTTGGACGAATACCGCATCGCCGACCTGCTGGCCCGCGGGGCCCAGGTGGATCTCTTCGCCGTGGGCACCCGCATGGGCTCCTCGGCCGACGCGCCCTACCTGGACCTGGCCTACAAGCTGGTCAGCTACGACGGCCGCCCCACCCTGAAGCTATCCACCGGCAAGGTGAGCTGGGCCGCGCCCAAGCAGCTCTGGCGGCGGCTGGACGACCAGGGCCACATCCAGGCCGACTGCCTGAGCCTGCGCGGCGAGACCCTGCCCGGCCAGGCCCTCCTGGCCCCGGTGATGCAGGGCGGCCGCCGCTTGGGGCCGGCCGAGGGCTGGCAGGCGGCCCGCGGGCGCTGCGCCGAGGAGCTCAAGACCCTGCCCCGCCAGTGCCTGCGCCTGACCGAGCCGCGCCCGCTCAGGGTGGAGGTGAGCCCGGCGCTCGCCCAGTTGCAGGAGGACACCCGCCTCCAGGCCCTGAGCCGCCAGCAGGGCTGAGCCCCGGCCCGGCCACTCCGGCCGCCCCCACGACTCCGCAGACCCCGGCGACCCTTCGCCCTCCGATCGCCTCGCGCCCCGCGCGACCGGCGCGGCGCGATTGCCCTTGCCCGCCCCGGCTGTGTTACGCTGGGGTTAAGGGATGCGACGCCAACCCTAACGGAGGGGTCCCATGAGCATCATCACGATTTCGGGCGAGATGGGCGCCTTGCGCGACGAGTTGGCCCGTGAGCTCTCTGCGCGGGGCCATTTGGAGTTGATCGATCACCGCGCCCTGATGGACGCCGTGCAGGGCCTGGTGGACCTGGACCGCGACGAGCACCAGATCCTGGCCGAGCAGGGCCCGGCCATGCTGGACCTGGGCGACCGCCGCCGCCGGGTCTTCTCGGCCCTGCTGGAGCTGGTGGTCCTGCAATACGCCCAGGCCGGCCGCGCGGTGCTGGTGGGCCGCGGGGCCAACTTCCTGTTGCGCCTGGTGCCCGGCGTGCTCCGGGTGCGCACGGTGGCGCCCTTGGAGCTCCGGGCCCAGCGCCTGGCCAACGCCGAGGGCATGGACCAGGAGCGGGCGCGGCAACTGGCCACGGTGGTGGACCAACAGCGGCGCACCTACGTGGCCCATCTGTTTGGGGCCGACTGGTCCTCGCCGCTGAACTACGACCTGGTGCTGAACATGGGCCGGCTCTCGCTGGAGCAGGCGGCGCTGACCGTGCTGGACCTGGCCGCCCACGACGACTACACGCCCAACTCCGAGACCGAGCGCCTGTTGGCCGGCATGGTGCTGGCCGCCCGCGCCCGCCGCCAACTGGTGGAGGAGCTGGACATCCACGCCCTGGAGGTGGAGGCCGTCGACGGCCGTGTGACCCTGGCCGGCTACGTGGGCAGCCACGCCGAGGCCAAGCGGGCCAGGGATCTGGCCGGCGAGGTGGAGGGCGTGGAGGTGGTGGAGTCGGTTTTGGAGGTCTCGCCGACGCTGATGAAGTTCCTGCCCTAGCCCAGCGGCCAGCCGCGGGCCATATGAACGCATAGTGGGGGCTTTAGTGGGCGCGGAGGTGGCCTCGCCCATTAGAGCCCATTTACTTCTGCGATAATGCGAGTCCCAATAATAAGACGGTTCTATAAAAGAACATGGAAGTAAAAATAACAGAGAGAACTACAACCACTAATCCATAGGTTGTCCTTCCTTTGACAACTCCAATTATACCCAATACAAATGCGGCTAAACCCAGGGCGATTCCAACTAAACCCGAGTCTATGGACCAGAATGTTAAGGCCAATCCTATGCGACAAAGCCTAATCGCTTCGTGATCACGGCTGCCTACTGGTGAAGGGTTCTCTCTGCTAGCTAAAAAAATCGATACAGCGATGGCGGTAAAAAATAGAATCAAATCTAAGCTATTTATATCACTCACACCCATGACAGGCCCCCCACGTCGTTCGGATGCTGCTGATTATATATAGTTCATTCTTTCATGCTGTATTTAGCATTTTTTACTTGAATTCATACGAGAAGATCACGTCCACCCCGGAGTCGCGGGTGGTGCCCACCTGACTGTCCAGGCTCAACCAGTCGTAGATGCGGTATTCCAGGCCGATGTTCTGGCCGCCCTCGCTGCCCAGGTTCTGGCGATAGCGCAGGTAGAGGTCGCTGTTCAGGTACTTGCCGGCCTCCAGCGATGACCCGGAGCTGGCGTCGTTGTGCACCGTGACCACGTCCGGGCTCAGGCTGGGGCCCAGGATTTTTTCGATCTCGCGCCGGCTGCCCTGGCCCAACAGCGCCAGGGCCTGGGCCGAGAGGGTGCGGGACTCGCCCGCGTTGAGGCTGCCGGCGGGCCGGCCGAAGATGATGACCGAGAGGATGTCGGCCTGGCTCATGGGCGGTTCGCTGCTCAACTGGAGCTGGGGGGTGAAGGCCGAGCCCTGCACGGTGATGAAGATCTGGGTGGAGCCGGAGCGGTACTGCACGTCCACGTTGAGGTTGGGGTCCGGGGTGTCCTTGCCGGCGAAGATGAACTCGCCGCGGGTGATGACGAAGCGCCGGCTCTCCACGAAGATGGCCCCGTTGTCGGCGGTGAAGCGGTCGTGAAAGGTCAGGGGCCCGCCGCTGGCCTTGGTCACCCGCACCACCCCGCCCAGGTTCACCCAGCCCTCGGCCACCACCACCCTGAGGCCCTGGTCCAGGTCCACTCGGGCGTCCAGGCTCAGGCCGTCCAGGGGGCCGGGGAACATGATGCGCGGGGCCTGGCGCTGCTGGCGTTGCAGGGGCGGCGGCTTCTGGCCGGGGTCCAGCACCACCACGTCGTTCAGGGCGGCCGGCGGGGTCTGGCTGGTGTGGATGACGGCCGTGCGCGGCCGCAGGTAGGCCTTGACCTGGGGTGTTAACGCCGGGCCGGCCAGGTCCAGGTCCAGGTCGGTGGTCACCTGGCCCAGCGCGCCCAGGCCCACCAAGAGGCCCGCGCCCTGGGCCTTCAGTTCAACCCAGCCGGCGTCCTCGGCCTCGGGCAGCAGCAGGCGGCCCTGCATGGTCAGGCGTCCGCCGCTGCTGGCCCCGCCCTTGGTCAGCACGATCTCGCGGCCGCGGGCGGTGAGGCTGAGCTCCAGGTCGTCGATGCGCTGGCCGGTGGAGCTGATCAGCAGGTTGCCGTCGCTGACCTCCAGGCGTCCGCGCAGGCTGGGCCGGGCCAGTTGGCCGCGGGCGCTCAGGTCCAGGTCCACCCGGCCGCGCCCCACCCGCAGGCCGGGCAACAGCGGCCCCAGGATGGACAGGGGCAGCTCCTGGGCGGTGGCGACGGCCTCCAAGCCGCGCTCGGTCAGGGCCAGGCGCGGGGGGTGCAGGCTGGCTTCCAGGCCCAGGGAGGCCTTGATGACCAGCACCGGGTCGGACTCCAGCTTGGCCTGGCCGTCCAGGCTCAGGGCCTCGTCATCCAGTTGGCCCGCAAAATCCACCTCCACCTGGCCCAGCCGCCGCCAGGTGAGGCCGTGCAGGCGGCCGCTGAGCTGCAGGCGGGGGTGGGCCAGGCTGCCGGTGAGGTCGGCGCTGAGATCCACGCGGCTGGTCTCCGGCAATTGGCGGCCGGGCAGCCAGGGCTCCAGGAGAACGTCAACCAGGCGCAGGCTGGCCTGCAAGGGCCCGCCCAGGCTGCCGCGGCCGCTCAGTTGCAGGCGCTGGCTGCCCTGGGTCAGCACCAGGCCGCCCAGCTCCAGGGCCTCGCCCATGACGCCCAGCTCGGCCTGGCCGGCCTGGCGCCAGGCCGGCCGGCCGGCCGGCTTGATGCTCAGCGCGCTCAGGCGCGCGCGCAGGGGCAGGGCGACGGGGCCCTGGCCAAAGGCGGTGAAGGACAGCTCCAGTTGGGGGCCGCGGCCGGCGAGGTCCAGGCGCGCGCCGGCCGCCTCGGCGTTGAGGTCGGCCTTGATCTCCGACCAGGACAGGTCGCCGCCGCTGAGGCCGGCCGCCCGCAGGCGGGCGCTGCCCCGGAGGGGCAGGGCCGCGGCCGGGGTGCTCAGCTCCAGTTCGGCCGATTCCAGGCCGGCCTCGCCCAGGGCCAGGCCGCGGCCGCTCAGGGTCAGGCTGAGCGCCGGTCCGCTCCAGGGCCCGCGCAGGCGGCCGTGGGCCTGCACCGCGCCGGCCGGCTCCAGGGGCGCGCTTAGGCCCAGCCCGGCCAGGATCTGCGCCAACCGGGCCAGGTCCGGGCAGCCCAGATCCCAGTCCAGCTCGGCGGCCTCCAGCCCGGCCTTGCCTTTGGCCGTGGCGCGCAGCCACTGGGCGTTGAACTCCACCGCGTCCATCTGCCAGGCCCCGCCGCGGCGGCCGCCGCTGGCCTCCAGGCCGGCGATGGGGGCCTCGGGCCCCAGGTGGGAGGGGTCCAGGTGCAGTTTCAGGTCCAGGTCCGCACCGCTCATGGCCAGGCGCGCCCGGCCGTTCAGTTCGGCCCCGGCCAGTTGCGCCGGCAGGCGGGTGGCCAGGGCCGGGGGCATGGTCAGCTTGCTGAAGGCCACCTCGCCCGAGGCGCTGAGTTTTTCCTCGCCCTGGGGGAGCGTCAGGCTGCCCTGGGCCTCCAGGCCGCCGAAGCCGGTGCGGGCGGCCAGGCGCTCCAGGCTGAGCGTGCGGCCGTCCTGGCGCAGGCGCAGCTCCAGGCTTTTGGCCTGCCACAGCTCCCAGCCCGGGTCGTTCAGCTCCAGGTCCAGGCTGCCGCGGCTGGTGATGAGCCCCGGCCAGCCCTGGCTGCTGAGCTTGACGGTCCCGCGCAGGGTGACGGGATCGGGGCTGAGCCCGGCCCGCATCAGGTCCAGGCCGGCCAGCGCCGCCTCGGCCTGCACGGCCGGCTGGTCCAGGTTGGCCTGGGCGGTCAGGTCCAGGCGGCCGCCGTCCTCAAGCTTGACCTCGGCCGACAGGCGAAGCTTGGTCCAGGCCCCGTTGGCCTCCAGGTTGAAATCCACTGGCGCCGGGGCCGGGGCGAAGTCCGGATAATACTGGGCCAGGTGACGCCAGTCGGCCAGGCGGCCCCAGACCTGCAAGCGCAGCACCGGCGCGGCCTTGAAGTCCAGCGATCCGCGGGCCTCCACCCGGCTGGGGCCGGAGCGCAGCGCCAGCGAGCCCAGCTCCAGCTTGTCGCCCTTGAGCTTGAAGCTGGAGCGCAGGGTGGCGGGCTGGGGCCGGCCGGCCAGGTTCAGCTCGGCGTAGGAGAGGTTGCCCTCCAGGCGCGGGCCGGCCCCGGAGAACAGGAAGCTGCCCTCCAGGTTGATCTGCTGGGCGCTCTGGAGCTGGCCCAACTGGCCCCCGGCCATGAGCGCGCCGTCCACGACCTCCAGGTGGGCGATGCTCAGCCGCAGGGCGATGGGCCCGGCGGCCGGGGCGGTCTCCGGCAGGTCCAGGGGCAGGTTGACCCGCGGGTGCAACAGGCGCAGGCGGCCCAGGCGGATGCTGCCGCCCAGGAGCGCCAGGGGGTTGTAGCGCAACTCCACTTCATCGGCCTGGGCCAGCACCCGGCCCTCGCGGGTGAGCCGCAGGTCGCTCAGCACCAGGTTGGTCAAGGGATTGCCCGAGAGATCGCCCAGGGTGAACTCCGCGCCGGTGTCCTCCTTCACCTGGCTGGCGATTAGCTCCTGCACCTGGGCCCGGCCCCAGTCGCTGGCGGCCAGGGCCCACAGGGACAGCCAGACCAGGCCCAGCAGCGCCCCGCAGCCGCCGGCCGCCCAGGCCGCGATCTTCAGCCAGCGCCTGGCCATCAGAAGGCCTGGCCCACGCTGAGGTAGAACTCGTAGCGGGAGATGGGGGCGTTCTCCGGCGGGTTGAGCTGGTAGCCGAAATCCAGGCGCAGGGGCCCCACCGGGGTGTTGTAGCGCAGGCCGGCCCCGGCGGTGTAGCGCAGGCTGGTCAGGGCAGAGCGGATGTCCTCCCAGTCCTCATAGGCGTTGCCCGCGTCCACGAAGGCCACTCCGCCCAGGTCGCCCCAGATGGGGAAGCGCACCTCCGCGCTGCCCTCCAGCATGGCCTCGCCGCCCAGGGGCTTGCCCGCCGAATCCAGGGGGCCCAGGGTCTGGTAGGGATAGCCGCGCACGCTGTTGGCGCCGCCGGGGAAGAAGCGCCGGATGAGCGGGATGCGGTCGGTGCCCGGCAGGGGGTAGGCGATGCCGCCCTTGGCCCGGCTGGCCAGGTACCAGCCCTCGATTGGCAGCGGCGTCACGTGGCGCAGGTCGGCCACCGGGCGCATGAACTCCACCTCCGAGCCGATGGCGTCCGAGGCCGTCTCCACGTCCAGGTTGAAGTACCAGCCCCGCTTGGGGTCCAGCAGGGAGTCGCGGTTGTCGAAACGCAGCCCCACCGGCACCGAGGAGATGTAGATCTGCTGCTTCTCAAAGCCGGGGTCGGGCACCGCGGCCTTCAGCTCCACCATGCGGTCCTTTTCCACGTTGTAGCCCAAATACCAGGACCAATTCTTCCACAGCTTCTGCTCGATCATGGGATTGAAGAAGAAGCGGCGGTTGGTGTAGGCCTCGAAGTCGCTTTGCTCCACCCCGCCCCAGAGCAGCAGGTTGCAGGAGCGCACGGGCGTGTAGGGCAGCTTGAGCCGGCCGGTGATGCCCTCGTAGATCTGGCTGACCTTACCCTCGAAGGTCAGGGTGTCGTTGAGGCCCAGGATGTTGCGGTTGACCTGCAAGACCCGGAAGCGGAAGCCGTCCTCGTTGCCCCAGCCCAGGCCCAGGCGCACGCTGTGGGGTTTGGCCTCGCGCACCTGGAGCTTGACCGGCACCTGCTCGCCCTGGCGGTGGTCGAAATCCGGGGTGAAGGTGACGATGCTGAAGAAGCCGGTGTCCAATAGCGCCCGCTGGCTGTCGTTCAGGGCCTGCTGGGAGAACGGCTGGCCGCGGGCGTAGGTCAGCTCGCGCAGGATGAACTGGGGCTTGGTGCGGTCGAAGCCGGCCACCAGGGTGGGGCCGAAGGTCAGGCGGGGGCCGGGCTCCACCCGGAAGACCACCTGGGCCTTGTCCTGCTCGCGGTAGACCCGCACCTGGCCCACCACCGTGCCCAGGGGGGGGGCGTTGTCGCGCAGGTGCTCGCCCAGGGCGGTCTTGGCCTCCTCGTAATCTTTCAGCAGGAACCGCTGGCCGGGGGTTATCTTGTCCAGCAGGGCCTGAAGCCGGGGCCGCCAGGCCTCTCCCTCCGGGGTGGGCGGCAGCTCCAGCTTGACCCCGGCGATCAGAGTGGGCGGGCCCTCCATAGCGGTGAAGGTCACCTTGACCATGCGATCGCCCAGGTTGCGTTGCAGGGAGAGGCGGATCTGGGCCTGGAAGAAGCCGTATTCCTGGTAAAGTTGCAGCAGGCGCGCCCGGTCGCGCTCCGGGCTGCTGCGGTCGAACTTCGGGTAGTAGAAGACGCTCAGGGGCGGGGCGGGCTTGGTCTCCATCACCGCCAGGGCTTGCTCCCGGCTAAGGTGCTGGAAGCCCACGAACTCCACCCCGGCCAGGCGCCAGGGCGGGCGCGAGGGGTCCGCGGTTTCGCCCGGTTCGGCCTGGCCGCCGGCCGGCTTGGGCGCGGGGGTGGCCGGGGCCGGTTGGATGGTGGCGCTGGGCGCGGCTGGTGCGGCCGCGGCAAAGGATCGGCCAGCGGGTTCCGGAGAACGGCCTGAAAGACGACGCCGGCGGCGGACAAGGCGGCTCCGACGATCCCGGCAAAGAGAATGCGCGGAAGGCGAATGGAAAGCAGAATGGTCTTTTCCGATGGGTCGAGACCGGCATCAGACCCCTGGCAGAGCAAAAAGAGCCGCCGCGCGAG
>JAZDHW010000271.1:0-51269 GCA_043805555.1 Pseudomonadota bacterium | reverse complement strand
GGGCACGTCGATCCAAGAGCCGGCCGGTCCGCGCTTTTTCACCGAGGGGATCAGCGCCAGGCCGCGGCCCAGGGCGTCGCGGAAGGGCTTGCCCAATTTGGGGTGCAGGATGGCGCCGGCGTGCTCCAGCTCGCCCTTCAGGCCCACGATGGCGGCCTTGCCATAGCTCTCGCACTGCTCGGCCGTGATGCCCAGGGCCTCGCGGGCCTTGTTGCCCAAAAGGCCGCCCAGCTCCTCGCCGATGTCCATCAGCGGGGTGAGGTCGGCCACGTACTGGCCAGCGAAGGGATTCTTGAGCACCGCGATGGCCGCGGCCTTGCGGGTGGCGGGGGCCACGGCCTGGCCGGCCTCCTGGCGGGTTTCCTCCACGATCACCATCAGCTTGCGGATTTCCATGGTGCGATCCTCCCTAGGCCACCACGGCGGCGGCGCGATTCACCGGCGGGGTGTTGCGGCTCTTGGTGACCACCACCTTGCCGTCGATCATGACGATGGACACGCCGGGGGTGTCGCCCTCGGCCAGGCAGGCCAAAAGGTCCGCGCCGGGGCAGCCGATGGGCGCGTCCATGAAGGTCAGGTCGGCCTCCTTGCCCGGCGCGATGACGCCCCGGTTGAGGCCGTAGAGCTTGGCGGTGTTGCCGGTGGCCATGCAGACGGCCAGCTCGGGGGCGATGCCGCCCATGGAGGCCAGGTGCGCGATGTTGCGCAGGATGCCCAGGGTGACCACGCCGGTGCCGCTGGGGGCGTCGTTGCCCAGGATCAGGCGGCCGTATTCGCCGCGCTCGGCAATGATATGGCCCACCTGGGCGGCGCGGTTCATGTTGCCGCACTGCACGATCTCAACCGTGAGCGTGCTCTCCGCGATGACCCGCTTGGCCTCCTCCAGGCTCAGCGCGGTGGGGCCGCCGTTGATATGGCTGACCACGTCCGGCTGCACGGTGAGGAGCTGCTCCACGCCCACCACCGAGGAGCCGGGGATGGAAGTGCCGCCGGTGTGCATCATCACCCGCATGCCGCGGGCTTGGGCCCAGCGGGCCATGGCGGCCGCCTCCTGGGGGTCCTTGACCGAGCCCAGGCCGATCTCGCCCACGATCTTCACCCCGGCCTGGGCGCATTCCTCAATGTCCGCCTCGGTCAGGCCCTTTTCCAGGATCAGCGCCCCGCCCAGCACCTTCATGCCGCCGGGGCGGAACTCGGCCCAGCTCTTGGCGGCCACGATGGCCAGGCACTTGGCCCCCAGGGGGTCCTTGGGCCGGCCGGGCAGGTGCACCTCGCCGGCGCTGATGCTGGTGGTCACGCCGCCGTGCAGGGAGCTGTCCAGGAAGTTCTGCATCTGCTGGCGCGGGGTATAGTCGCCCAGCACCACGTGGCAGTGGCTGTCGATGAGGCCGGGGGTGACCGCCGCGCCCTTGGCGTCGATGACCTTGGCCCCGTCCGGCGCGGCCAGGCTCTTGCCCACGGCGTGGATCAGGCCTCCCTCGACCAGGATGCTGTCGGCGTCCATGAGCGGTGCCGCCACGTCGCCGGAGAGCATCAGACCTACGTTCTTTATCAGAACCGAACTCATGTCCCTTAAGCCTCCCAGGGGAAGAGTTGGTTTACCAACTGGGCGGGGTGACCACCCAGATTACCCGACAGGGTTTTTCGCCGTTGTTCACCCAGGCGTGGGGCTGCAACGACGAATGATAGAAGGAGTGACCAGCAGGCACCATCAGGTTCTCGGCGCCCACCTGCAGGGTCAGCTCGCCTTCCAGCACCAGGCCGAACTCCTCGCCCTGGTGGCTGTAGGATTCGTGGCAGCCGCCGCCGGGGGCGATCTCGGTCATGAAGGGCTGCATGATCTTGCCGCTGGTGCCGCGCACCATCTGGCGGATGTGCGCGGTCCAGCCGGGCATGCTCACCACCGGCCAATCCTGGGGAGCCAGCACGATGTTGCCGTCCAGGCTCTCGTCCAGGAAAAAATCCACGATGCGCACGCCGAAGACCTGGGCGATGCGCTTGAGGCTGGCGATGGAAGGCGAGGCCTTGTCGTGCTCGATCTGGGAGATATAGGCCGCGGTGCAGCCCGCGCCTTCGGCCACCTGTTGCAGGGTCAGGCCGCCTGACGTGCGTAACTCCCGGATTTTAGACCCTATCGATACCATGATCACTCTTGGTGGCAAAAACTCTTGACGAAGGCCAAGCTTTAACTATAAATTACGTTCATAAAGTATAAGTTAAACACAAAATGGTCAAGTGGAAAAAGCAGATGTCGGCAACAGGATTGGCAAGCAAGGTTGATACCGCTCCCGCCGCGGCCCCGGCCAAGGCGCCGGCCGCCGTCATCTGGGCCGACAAGGGCGAGCGCGTGGCCGCCATCCGCTGGGGCCGGCTTGTTTTTTGCATTCTCTACGGCGCTCTAGATGGCCCGGGCCAGCGCTCCGGCCCCGACGGTAGGGAGCCAATGCCGGCGGCCCCGGCGCGACGGGCCAACCAAGTCCCAGGGCCGATGGCCTATAATAATGAAAGGGGAGCAACCCCGAGAGGCTACAACGCGGTGGGTGGGGCGGAGGCCGAACCTACCGCACGGTAAGCAAGAGCAGAGCCGGCAAGGCGGCCGGCCGAACCGGAGATTGGTTCCAAATAATTCTGGGAGGGCAATGATGCAGCGCAAGAAGAGTCTCCTGGCCATTATCACCGCCGTGGCCCTGCTGGCCGGCGTCATGACGGCCGGCGCCGCCTGGGCGGCAGACGCCAAAGGCACCATGCACATCAAATTCAGCACCTGGCATCCCCCGGCAAGCCGCGAGGTGAAGACGGTCTGGATCCCCATGCTGGAGGAGCTCAAGAAGCGCAGCAACGGCCGCATCACCTACACCCTCTACGCCGGCGCGGCCCTGGGCTCGGGCCCGGAGCACTTTGACATCGTGAAGAAGGGCCTGTCGGACATGGGCTACTTCACCGCCACCTGGACCCCCGGCCGCTTCCCCCTGGCCGACACCCTGAGCCTGGCCACCTGGGTGGACGGCAAGGACGTGGCCACCAAGATCGGCAACGAGCTCTACGCCAAGGACCAGGGCGTGCAGAAGGAGTTCGAGGGCGTCAAGGTCCTGGAGCTCAACGGCTGCATCCAGGCCTTCATCTGGACCAAGAAGCCGGTCAAGACCATGGATGACCTGAAGGGCCTGAAGATCCGCAGCCCCGGCGGCCACCAGACCAACTACATCAAGGCCCTGGGCGCCGAGCCGGTCTTCATGCCCCTGGGCGAGGTGTACATGGCCATGGAAACCGGCAACATCGACGGCATCGTCACCTGCTCGCCCCTGGTGCTGGCCTTCAAGCTCTATGAGGTCGCCAAGCACGGCGTCGTGGCCACCTTCGGCTGCGTGACCGAGGGCGTGGTCATGAACCAGAAGGCCTGGGACAAGACCCCCGAGGACCTGAAGCCCATCATCCAGGAAGTCTGCGGCAACCCCTTCGCCACCACCGGCGGCCTGAGCCAGAAGACCTACGGCGAGATGATCGGCGAGATCAAGTCCAAGGGCGTGGATCTCTACGAGCTGCCCAAGGCCGAGCAGGACCGCTGGTTCGCCAAGTTCCAGGACGAGACCAAGAAGTGGGTCACCGCCCTGAAGGAGAAGGGCCTGGCCGCCCAGGAAACCGTGGACATGTACAACAAGATCAGCCAGCAGAACGGCGTGGCCTGTGCGGCCTACCCGGCCGAGTGGCACAAGTAACCATCGCTTAAGGGCCCCCGGGACGGACCTGCGTGAAAGGAGCCAGCACCATGCTTAGCCAGGCCAAGTGGGTGATCCAGAAATTCACCTACTACCTGTCCTTCGCGGGCATGTTCGTCCTGCTGCCCCTGATGCTGCTCACCAGCAGCGAGGTGGTCAGCCGGGCCCTCTGGGACCGTCCCATTCCCGGCACGGTGGAGCTTTCCAGCTACATGCTGGTCATCTTCATCCTCTGCGGCGTGGCCTGGACCCACCAGGTGCGCGGCCACGTCCGGGTCAACCTGTTGCTGACAAAGCTTCCCCCCACCCTCGCCCTTGCCATCGAGGTCATCACGATACTTCTGAGCTTGTTCATCGTGGCCGTGTTGACCTGGCAGGGCTGGGTGGTGGGACTTGAACAAAAGACCGTCTCGGACATGCTGCGCATCCCCCAGTTGCCCTTCCGCCTGTTGGTCAGCCTGGCCGGGGCCGGCATGTTACTGGAGCTGTTGATCGACCTCTTCGAGGCCCTGGGGAAACTGACCGGCGTAAGCCACGCCAAATAGCATCAAGGGCGGGCGCGGCCGCGCCGTGAGCGGCCGCGCCCGCATTCGTCAGAAGGGCGTCGGATCCCGCGATTTGCGCACCGGGCCTGTGGGAAGCGCAAGCCGGGTCTCGAAGGGAGTCCACAGTGGAACCGGTGACGGTCGGCCTGGCCGGTGTCGGCCTGGTGTTTTTGCTATTGTTCCTGGGCATGCCCATCGCGCTGGCCTGCATGTTCGTGGGTGTCGCGGGCATCAGCTATCTGGCCAGCATGGAGGCGGCTTTGCCGGTGGTGGCCAGCACGATGTACGAGGTGGCGGCCTTCTATCCCTATACCGTGATACCCCTGTTCATCCTGATGGGCGGGTTCGCCACCAACTCCGGCATGACCAGCGAGCTTTTCAACACCTTTGACAAGTGGCTGCGCAAGCTGCCCGGCGGCCTGGGCATGGCCACCATCGCCGCCTGCGCGGGCTTCGCCGCGGTAAGCGGCTCCTCGGTGGCCACCGCCGCGGCCATGGGCACCATCGCCATCCCCCAGATGCGCCGCTATGCCTACGACCCCCGCCTGGCCACCGGCTGCGTGGCCGCCGGCGGCACGCTGGGCTTCCTCATCCCGCCCAGCATCGGCTTCATCGTCTACGGCATGCTCACCGAGCAGTCCATCGGCAAGCTCCTGGTGGCCGGCATCCTGCCCGGCCTGCTGCTGGCCGCGCTCTACGCGCTCACCATCCTGATCTGGGTCAAGCTGGACCACTCCCTGGCCCCGGCCAGCCCGGAGCCGGTCACCTGGCGCGAGCGCTTCGTGGCCCTGAAGGGCATCTGGGAGGTGCTGGCCCTGTTCGCCCTGGTCATCGGCGGCATCTACACCGGCATCTTCACCGCCACCGAGGCGGCGGCGGTGGGGGCCACGGTGATGTTGGTGGTGGTGCTGACCAAGCGCCGGCTGACCTGGGCCGACCTGTTGGCCGGGCTCAGGGACGCGGTGCGCATCTCGGTGATGGTGCTGTTCCTGGTGGCCGGGGCCAACGTGTTCAGCTACTTCCTGGCCCTGTCCACCATCCCCATGCAGGTTGCCGGCTGGGCCGCGGAGCTGACGGTGAGCCGCTACGTCATCTTCACGGTCATCCTGCTCATCTACCTGTTCCTGGGCTGCCTGCTGGACGCCATCTCCATGATGGTGCTCACCCTGCCGGTGATCTTCCCGGTCATCACGGCGCTGAACTTCCACCCCATCTGGTTTGGGGTGGTGGCGGTGCTGATGATGGAGGCCGGGCTGATCACCCCGCCCATGGGGCTAAACGTCTTCACCGTGGCCGGGGTCATGCCCGACGTGCCTTTGGAAAAGATTTTCAGCGGGGCGCTGCCCTTCTTGGGGGCGATCTTCCTGGTCTGCATCCTGCTCACCGTGTTTCCGCAGATCGCCATGGTGCTGCCGCAGATGATGTCGCGCTAGAACCGGCGCGGCGCGCCGATAACCTGCCGCCGGGGCGGAGCCTGTCCCCCCGGCGGCCGCAATCCAAACGTTTCGCCTGACCTGATCTTTGATCCTGGGCAAACGGGTTAGGAGTTGGCGGTGGATCCGGTAACAGTCGGAATTCTTGGCGTGGTGGCGGTCTTCATCCTGCTGTTTTTGGGCATGCCCATCGCCCTGGCCTGCATGTTCGTGGGCTTTGCGGGCATCGCCTACCTGGCCAGCGCAGAGGCGGCGCTGCCGGTGGTGGCCAGCACCATGTGGGAGGTGACCTCCTTTTATCCCTATACGGTCATCCCGCTGTTCATCATCATGGGGGCCTTTGCCACCAACTCGGGGCTGACCAGCGAGCTGTTCAACACCTTCGAGAAGTGGCTGCGCAAGCTGCCCGGCGGCCTGGGCATCGCCACCATCGCCGCCTGCGCGGGCTTCGCCGCGGTCAGCGGGTCTTCGGTGGCCACGGCCGCGGCCATGGGCACCATCGCCATCCCGGAGATGAAGCGCTTCAATTACGACCCCCGGCTCTCCACCGGCTGCGTGGCCGCCGGCGGCACCCTGGGCTTCCTCATCCCGCCCAGCATCGGCTTCATCGTCTACGGCATGCTCACCGAGCAATCCATCGGCAAGCTCCTGGTGGCCGGCATCCTGCCGGGCGTCCTGCTGGCCGCCACCTACGCCGCGGTTGTGCTGGTGCTGGTCAAGCTCAACCCGGCCCTGGCCCCCATGCGGCCCGAGCCCATCTCCTGGAGCATGCGCTTTGCGGCCCTGGGCGGCGTGTGGGAGGCCCTGGCCCTGTTCATGCTGGTCATCGGCGGCATCTACCTGGGCTTCTTCACCCCCACCGAGGCCGCGGCCGTGGGCGCCACGGTCATGGGCCTGGTGGCGCTGATGAAGGGCAAGCTCAGCCTGGCCAACCTGGTGGACGGCCTCAAGGACTCGGTGCGCATCTCGGTGATGGTGCTGTTCCTGGTGGCCGGGGCCAACGTGTTCAGCTACTTCCTGGCCCTGTCCACCATCCCCATGCAGGTGGCCGGCTGGGCGGCCGAGCTTACCGTCAGCCGCTACCTGGTCTTCACGGTCATCCTGCTCATCTACCTGTTCCTGGGCTGCCTGCTGGACGCCATCTCCATGATGGTGCTCACCCTGCCGGTGATCTTCCCGGTCATCACCACCCTGCACTTCCACCCCATCTGGTTCGGCGTGGTGGCGGTGCTGATGATGGAGGCCGGGCTGATCACCCCGCCCATGGGGCTCAACGTTTTCACCGTGGCCGGCACCGTGCCCGAGGTGCCGCTGGAGACCATCTACCGCGGCACCATGCCCTTCCTGCTGGCCATAATCGCAATGGCGGTGCTGCTGACCGTGTTTCCCGACATCGCGCTCTTCATGCCGATGATGATGTCGCGCTAAAAGCCTGGCGGAGAAACAGCTCCGGCAGGCTCTTAGGCGGGCCAAGGATGGCCCGCCAAATTGGGTGCCCCAACGGGGCGAGCAATTTGCGTAACTTGCCGGAATTCATTTCCGGCAAGTTAACGTCGAAAAAAGCCATGGACGGCTTTTTCCGACAGGCTCCTAGAGCGCTCCCAAAGCGAGGTTTTGCGCGGATGATGCTGGAATTCACCCTGAACGGACGGGCCGTCTCGCTGCCGGAGGTGCCGGCCGACGAGAGCCTGCTGGATTTGCTGCGCATGCGCCTGGGCCTGATGGGCGCCAAGGAGGGCTGCGGCGTGGGCGAGTGCGGGGCCTGCACGGTGCTCCTGGACAACCGCGCGGTCAACTCCTGCCTGACCCCAGCCTGGAAGGCCGCCGGCCGGGCCGTGACCACCATCGAGGGCCTGGCCGCGGGCGACAAGCTGCACCCCCTGCAGGAGGCCTTCATCAGCGCCGGCGCGGTGCAGTGCGGCTTTTGCACGCCGGGCATGATCCTCTCGGCCGCCAGCCTGCTGGGCCAGAACCCCGACCCCAGCGACGGGGAGATCAAGACCGCCCTGGCCGGCAACCTCTGCCGCTGCACCGGGTATCACGACATCCTCCTGGCCGTGCGCCGCGGGGCCCGGGCCCTGCGCGGCGAGGAGGCCGACGAGTCATGAGCCGCTATCTCGCCCCCTTGAGCCTGGCCGAGGCCCTGGCCGCCAAGGCCGCCGGGGCCCGGGTCGTGGCCGGCGGCACCGACCTGATGATCTCGTTGCGCCACGCGCGCTTAAGCGGCCACGACCGGCCCGAGGTGATCCTGGACGTGACCCGCCTGCCGGAACTGAACCGGCTGGACCTCACCGCCGACCGCCCCTTCCTGGGCGCGGCCATCACCTTCCACCGCCTGGAGACCGACCCGGAGGTGGCCGCCCGCTACCCCTTGCTGGCCCAGGCCGCCTCCATGGTGGGCTCGGTGCAGGTGCGCCAGACCGGCACCATCGGCGGCAACGCGGCCAACGGTTCGCCGGCCGCCGACGGGGTCAGCGCCATCACCGCCCTGGGCGCGGTGGCCCTGGTCGCCTCGCCCGCTGGCCGGCGCGAGGCGCCCATCGGCGAACTGATCACCGCCCCCAACCGCACCAGCCTGGCGCCCGACGAGCTGATCCTGGGCTTCTTCCTGGACCGCCTGCCGGCCGGCATGGGCCAGGCCTTCAGCAAGGTGGGCCGCCGCCAGGCCGTGGCCATCGCCCGGCTCAACCTGGCCGCGGCCGTCAGCGCCGACCAGGCTGAGGCCCGGGTGAGCCTGGGGGCCTGCTTCCCCTCCCCGCGCCGGCTCACGGCGGTGGAGGAGCTGGTCAAATCCGGCGTCCCCGGCCCGGATCTGTGGCGCGAGGCCGGCCGCCTGGCCGCATCGACCTTCACCACGGTCTGCGGTTGGCGGTCATCGGCGGTCTACAAGGTCGAGGCCATCACCCGGGTCACGGCCCGAACCCTGGCCACGGCCTGGGCAGTGGCGGGAGGTGCGGCATGATGATGTTGACCGCATCCCTTTCGGCTCTGGGTGGTGAGACACCAGCCTTGCGCAATTATCCTGCAATGATTGAGGCCATCACCCGGGTCACGGCCCGAACCCTGGCCACGGCCTGGGCAGTGGCGGGAGGTGCGGCATGATCCTGGGAACCAGCCCCACCCGCGCCGGCGGGCGCGAACGCGTCCTGGGCCTCACCCGTTTTGGCGTGGACCAGGGCCAGAGCGGCGACCTCTGCCTGGCCTGCGTGCGGGTGCACCAGGCCCCGGCCCGCATCCTGGCCATCGACCCGGCCCCGGCCCTGGCCTTGCCCGGCGTGGTGCGGGTCTTCACCGCCGCCGACATCCCCGGCGTCAACCGCCTGGGCATCATCCCGGTGACCAAGGACCAGGAGTTTTTGGCCGAGGAGCTGGTGCGCTGCGCCGGCCAGGCCGTGGCCCTGGTGGCTGCGGCCAGCCCCGAGGCGGCCCGGGCCGGCGCGAGGGCCGTGGTCGTGAAGCTGGCCGGGACGCCCGGCGTCTTCGACGCGGCCCAGGCCCTGGCCGAAGGCGCGCCCCTGGTCCATCCCGGCCGCGAAAAGGGCAACCTGCTCGACCACCGGGTGGTCAAGCGCGGCGACGTGGAGGCCGCCCTGACCGCCTCGGCGGTGGTGGTCACGGCCGATTACTCCACCAGCATGATCGAGCACGCCGCCCTGGAAACCGAGGGCGGCCGGGCCTGGATCGAGGACGGCCGGCTCTACGTCAGCGCCTGCACCCAGAACCCGCACTACGACCGCGACGACATGGCCCGCTTCCTGGGCCTCACGCATGACCAGGTGGTGATGATCCAGGCCGAGACCGGCGGCGGCTTCGGCGGCAAGCTGGACGTCTCGGTGCAGCCCTACCTGGCCCTGGCCGCCTGGCTGCTTAGGCGGCCGGTGCGCATGGTCTACACCCGGGAGGAGTCCTTCCTGGCCACCGGCAAGCGCCATCCCTTCACCATGCGCTACACCAGCGGGGCCGACGAGCAGGGCCGGCTCACCGCGGTCAAGGCCGACCTGCTGGCCGACTCCGGGGCCTTCGCCTCCTACGGCCTGGCCGTCTGCATGCGCGCGGCCGTCCACGCCACCGGGCCCTACTTTGTGCCCAACGTGGACGTAGTGAGCCGCATGGCCTACACCAACAACGCCTGGGCCGGGGCCATGCGCGGCTTCGGCGTGCCCCAGGTCGCCCTGGCCCACGAGGGCCAGATGGACGCCCTGGCCGACGCCCTGGGCATCGACCGCCTGCGGATGCGGCTCATAAACGCCCTGCGGCCGGGCCAGAGCACCAGCACCGGCCAGGTGCTGGAATCCGGCGTGGGTTTGGTCAAGTGCCTGGAGCAGATCGAGCCCATCTACCGCACCTGGCTGAAGAAGGCCAAAAGCGACGAGCGCTGGGCCGAGGGGGTGGGCCTGGGGGCCATGTACTACGGCATCGGCAACACCGGGGTCAGCAACCCCAGCACGGCCCAGCTCGAATGGACCGCCGACGGCCGGGTGGTGCTCTACACCGGCGTGGCCGACATCGGCCAGGGCAGCGACACCGTTTTGGGCCAGTTGGCCGCCGCCCGCCTGGGGGTGGATCTGGGGCTCATCGACCTGGTGCGCGGCGACACCAGCCGCACCACCAACGCCGGGGCCACCAGCGCCAGCCGCCAGACCTACATCAGCGGCAACGCGGTCATGGCCGCGGCCGAGAACCTGGAAGCCACCCTGCTCGGCCAGGCCCGCAAGATGCTGGGCCATCACCACGCCCAGTTGGAGTTTAAGGGCGGGGCCATCTGCGCGATGGGCAGCGGCGAGCCGGCCCTGGCCGTGACGGAGGTGGTGCGCGCGCTGGCCCGCCAGGGCGGCCGCGCCATCGGCCAGGGCGGCTTCGACCCCCACACCGTGCCCCTGGACCCGGCCACCGGCCAGGGCAAGCCCTACGCGGCCTATGCCTACGCGGCCCAATGCGCGTGGGTGGCGGTGGACCGCGACTCGGGCATGGTGAGCGTGCGCGAGGTGGCCGCGGCCCATGACGTGGGCCGGGCCATCAATCCCAAGGCCGTGCTGGGCCAGATCTGCGGCGGGGTGATGATGGGCGTGGGCCTGGCCCTGATGGAGGAGTTCAAGCCCGGCTCCAGCGAAAACTTCGAGGACTACCACATCCCCACCGCGGCCGACGCCCCGCGCATCACCCCGCTGATCGTGGAGGAGCCCGAGGCCACCGGCCCCTACGGGGCCAAGGGCGTGGGCGAGCCGGCCTTGATCCCCACCGCGCCGGCCGTGGCCGCGGCCGTCGGCGGCGCGCTGGCCAAGCCCATGCGCCATCTGCCCATCTCCCTGGAACGCGTGATGCAAGCCCTGGCAGGAGCCGGGGGCGAGGACCAGCCATGTTGATCGACCGCGAAAAGTGCAACGGCTGCGGGCTCTGCGCCAAGGACTGCCCGGTGGCCGCCATTGCCATAAAGGACAAGAAGGCCAACATCGACGCCGCCTGCGTGGAGTGCCGCACCTGCCTGAAGGTCTGCCCGCGCGCCGCCGTGATCGACGAGGTCACCCCGGTGGAGGGGGCAATCGTCTGCGAGACCTGCCCGGTGCGCTGCCAGATTCCGCCGGGCTTGAGCGGAGCCTGCCGCCGGTTCGTGAACGAGGGCGGCCACCTCTGGCGCAACCGGCCGCTGTTGGACTACGAGTCCGTGCGCCCGCGCCTGGCGCCCTTGCCCGAACCGGCCATCCGCACCCCGCTCATCACCGCCATCGGCGCCGGCGGCACCTATCCCGACTACGTGCCCGCGCCCTACATCGTGCAGGATCAGCGCGAGGGCGTGGACGTGGTGACCGTGGTCACCGAGGTGCCGCTGTCCTACTCCGGCCTGAAGCTCAAGATCGACACCGACCAGCCCATCGGCAGCGAGGGCGCGGCGGTGAGCTTCGAGGGCCGGGTGGTAGGCATGGTGGAGACCGAGGAATACGGCTCCAAGATCCTGGCCATCGGCGGGGTCAACCGGCTGACCGGCAAGAACGGCTTTGCCGCCGCGCGGGCGGTGGCGGCCCTGGCCAACCGCGAGGCACTGGACCTGAGGGTCAAGGACGGGGCCAGGCTCAAGGTGCAGGTGGGCCAGCCGCCGGTGATCGACGGCCAGGTCATCGCCAAGATGCGGGTGGGCTGCGGCTCGGCCACGGCCGGGCTCTTCGCCACGTTCCTCAAGAACGCCGCCGACGAGGCCATCGTGCTGGACCACCACGTGACCAGCCTGTTCACCCACCACGCCGCCGGCCGCTGCCTGGGTCTCAAGCCCCTGGGCCTGGAGCTGTGCTTCCAGCAATCCACGCCGGGTCGCTACTTCGGCACCCACGGCGCGGGCTGGGGCGGCACCGACATCAGCGACCCGTTGCAGGTGGTCGCCCGGATCGACGCCAGCCAGACCCCGGTGGGCACGCGGCTCCTCATCACCGAGACCACCGGCCAGAACGCGGCCATGTTCGAGCTGGACGAGGGGGGCGGGTTCCGGCCCATGGACCTGACCCCGGCAGCCCGTGAGGCGGTGGCGGCCATCGCCGAGAGCTGCGAGGCCTCGCGGGTCAGCGCGGTGTACGTGGCCGGCGTGGGCGGATCGGCCCGCGGCGGGGTGGCGCGCTATCCCCTGCGGCTGACCAAGGCCGTGCACGCGGGCCGGGCCAACCTGACCTGCGGCGGGGCTCCGGTCTTCGTGCTGCCCGGCGGCGGCATCACCTTCTACGTGGACGTGGAGCAGGTGCTGGCCGGCGCCTTCACCTGGGTGCCGACCCCGGCCACGGTGGCGCCCATCGAATACACCATGACCCGCGGCGACTACGAGGCCATGGGCGGCCACCTGGAGGCCGTCAAGCCTTTCGCGGCCCTCAAGCCGGTGCTCAGGCTGCCGCGCACCCAGGTCAAGTAGGAGCCGGGCCTGGCATGGTGGCGCACCCGGAGCCAGGGGGCGAGGGCCCGATCCGGGTGCTGCGCGAGGACCTGGTCCTGGTGGACTGGGGCCCCATGACGCTGACCGTCGCCGCCTGGCAGGGCGGCCGGCCCCGGCCGGTGATGGCGGCCAATGCCGCCCGCGCCGCCCTGGCCAGCCTGGCCGAGCTGGCGGATTTTCAAGGCTACCTCAAACGCACGGCCGAACGGCTTCCCGCCGGCCGGCCGTTGCCGCCGGTGGTGGAGCGCGCCCGCCGGGCGGCGCTCATCGCCCCGGCCGAGCTGACCCCACTGGCCGCGGTGGCCGGTGCGGTGGCCGACCAGGTGGCCGAGGCGGCCCTGGCTCTGGGGGCGGACAAGGTCATCGTCAACAACGGCGGCGACATCGCCCTGCGCCTCACCGGCCGCACCCAGGCCACGGTGGGCATCCGCCCCCGGGCCGGCCCGGGAGAGGCCCCGCCGCCGCTCATGGCCCGGCTCCGGGTGCGCTCCGGCCAGGGCGTGGGCGGGGTGGCCACCAGCGGCTGGTCCGGCCGCAGCTTCAGCCCCGGCCTGGCCGACCTGGTCACGGTCTGGGCCGGCGAGGCGGCCCTGGCCGACGCGGCCGCCACGTTCATCGCCGGCCGGGTGGACGTGGTGAGCCCGGCCGTCACCCGCGCCCCGGCCGACAGCCTGGACCCGGCCAGCGACCTGGGCCCGCGCCTGGTGGTCACGCACGTGGGGCCGCTCACGCCCGGGGAGCGAGCCGCCGCCCTGGCCGCCGGCCAGGCCGCGGCCCTGGCCCTGCGCCAGGCCGGCCACATTGCGGGCTGCCTCATCGCCCTGCAGGGCGAGCTGGCCCTGCTGGACCCCTCCCGCCGCCTGCTACCGCCCGTCTCCGCCGCCTAGAGCGCCCCATAATCACACCCTTGCCGAGTCACCCAAAATCCGCTTGACTTGATTATCTGGATCATAGGATAGTTCTACTATCTTGGCCCGGCCGGGGTGTCTCCGGCGTATTGAACCCGCGGCCGGGGCCCAAGCCAGGAGGAAGGTGAACAGTCAATCGGTCCGCAAACATCTAGGGAGGAAAAAGGGAATGCCCATGAAACGCTTGGCCCTGGCGGTCGCCCTCATCGCGGCGGCCATCTTCGTAGCCGTCCCGGCCATGGCGGCCGACCCCATCAAATGGAAGGCCCAGACCCTCTGGAACGCCCAGGAGACCCCGCAGAAGACCTTCGAGATCTTCTGCAAGAAGATCAAGGAGGCCACCGGCGGCCGCCTGGAGATCGAGGCCTATCCGGCCGGGGCCATCGTGCCCACCAACGAGACCCTGGACGCGGTAAAGAACAACGTGCTGCAGGCCATCCACGTCTGGCCGGGCTATGCCAGCGGCAAGAACCCCGCCTTCGCCGCCCTGTGCGACCTGATCTTCGCCTATGAAAGCCCCTGGGAGCTGGACACCTTCATGTATCATCGCGGCGGCCTGGAGCTGCTGCGCGAGCTGTACAAGCCCTTCGGCGTCTACACCGTGGGCTCCATGTGCTGGGGCGTGGAGAGCTGGCCCAGCAAGAAGGCCATCACCAAGATGGAGGACCTGAAGGGTCTCAAGATCCGCGAGCCCCAGGGCATGGAGGCCGAGTTCATGGCCAAGGCCGGGGCCTCGGTGGTGGTGCTGCCGGGCACCGAGATCTTCTCGGCCCTGGACAAGGGCGTGATCGAGGCCACCAACTGGGCCACCGCCTCCATCAACAACAAGACCGGCTTCCACCAGATCGCCCCCTTCTTCACCTATCCCGGCTTCCACTCCATGCCGGTGGGTGACTTCAGCGTCAACCAGAAGGAATGGGACAAACTGCCCGCGGACATCAAGCAGATCGTCAGCTCGCTGTGCCGCGAGTGGGCCTGGGACACCATCGAGCAGGTGGCGCTGGAGGACCTGAAGCTGGTGGGCGAGGCCAAGTCCAAGGGCTACACCCCGGTGACCTGGTCCACCGAGGAAAAGGCCAAGGCCCGCAAGATCGCCCAGGAGATCTGGCAGGGCTGGAAGTCCAAGAACGAGCAGACCAAGAAGGTCATCGAGGCCCAGGAGGCATTCCTGCGCGAGTTGGGCCGCATTAAGTAAAGCCATAACCGGCGCGGAGTCGCGGGAGGGGGTCCGCCCCCTCCCGTCTCCCCCGCCTTCGCCGGGAGTCAGCGTGAAAAAGCTCTTTGCCATCATCGACGCCACCAACACCTGGACCGGCAAGATAGTCAGCGTCCTGTCGCTGGTGGTGGCCGTCATCATCTGCTACGAGATCGTGGTGCGCGACTTCTTCCACGCCCCCACGGTCTGGGTGGCCGAGGCCACGGTTTTCCTCTGCGGCCTGGTCTATCTGCTGGGTGGGGCCTGGACGCTCCTGGACGACAAGCACGTGCGGGTGGACATGTTCTACGGGACGCGCTCGCCCCGGGGCCAGGCCATCCTGGACTGCTGCACCTACCTGGCCTTCACCCTCTACCTGGGGGTGATGATCTGGGCCACCTACACCTACACCGCCGAATCCGTGGCCCTGGGCGAGACCACCATGAGCCCCTGGAACCCCCCCATCTGGCCCATGAAGGTGGTGATGCTCCTGGCGCTCATCATGGTTTTCGTGCAGGGCACGCTTAAATTCATCCGCGATTTCTACTTCGTGGTCACGGGCAGGTCGCTATGAGCATCGAATGGATCAGCATACTGGTGGTGGTGGCCATGCTGGGCCTGATGACCCTGGGGCTGCCCCTGGCCTGGTCCATCGGCGCCGTGGCCGTGGCCCTGACCCTCTACAAGTTCGACCCGCAGGTCATGGTCATGCTGGTCAGCCGGGTCTTCGACATGAGCCTCAACTACACCCTCATGTCGGTGCCGCTCTTTGTGCTCATGGCCGGCATCCTGCAACGCTCCGGCGTGGCCGACCAGCTCTTTAAGGCGGTCTACGTCTGGGCCGGCAAGGTGCGCGGCGGCCTGGCCATCGGCACCATCCTGGCCAACGCGATCATGGCCTCCATGGTGGGCATCATCGGCGCGGAGATCGTCACCTTCGGCCTGATCGCCCTGCCGGAGATGCTCAAGAAGAACTACGACAACCGCATCGCCCTGGGCAGCATCGCCGCCGGCGGCGGTCTGGCCACCCTCATCCCGCCCAGCGTGGTCTTCATCGTCTACGGCATGACCGCGGGCTGCTCGGTGGGCGAGCTGTTTTTGGCCGGCGTGGTGCCCGGCTTCCTGCTGGGCCTGATGTTCCTGATCTACGTCTACCTGCGCTGCCTGTTCTCGCCCCACCTGGCGCCCCTGGCCGACGACGAGGTGGCCGACCTGACCTTCGTCCAGAAGCTGGCCACCCTGAAGGAGCTGATCCTGCCGGTGCTCATCACCGCGGGCGTGCTGGGCTCCATCTACGCCGGTATCGCCACCCCCAGCGAGGCGGCGGGCGTGGGCGTGATCCTGTCCATCGTCGCGGCGGCGGTCAACCGGCGCCTCAACTGGCAGATGATCAAGGAATCGCTCTACGAGACGCTCAAGATAAGCTGCATGCTGACCTGGCTCTTCTTCGGCGCCCAGACCATCATCGGGGCCTACACCCTGGCCGGCGGCACCACCTTCGTCACCAACGCGCTCAAGTCCCTGGACCTGGGCGTGTGGGGCACCCTGATCCTGATGAACCTGATCTGGGTCTTCCTGGGCTGCTTCCTGGACTGGATCGGCATCCTGTTCCTGACCGTGCCCATCTTCCTGCCCATCGTGCTGGACATGGGCCTGGATCCGGTGTGGTTCGGCGTGGTCTACTGCATGAACATGCACATCGCCTACCTGACTCCGCCGTTTGCGCCCTCGGCCTTCTACATGAAGAGCATCACGCCGCCGGAGATCAACATGGGCCAGATCTACTGGGCCTCCCTGCCCTACCTGTGGCTGACCGTGCTGGCCACCATCGGCGTCACCGCCTGGCCCGAACTTTCGCTCTGGCTGCCCAAGCTGCTGCTCAGGAACTAGCCATGGAGGATATCATTAGCTATAACCGGTGATGGGCCGGTCGCCGCCCGACGGCGAACCGCGCCCGGACATCGGCGCCCAACCAGGCAAGGGGGACGTAGCGTGGAGATAGCGGCCATAAAGAAGCGTTCCGCGGCGGACGAAATCTTCAGCACCCTGCACGACCGTATCATGGCCGGCGAGCTGAAGCCCGGCGACCGCCTGCCCCCCCAGGACGAGCTGGCCCGCCAGCTCAAGGTGAGCCGCAACACGCTGCGCGAGGCTATCCACAAGCTGACCGTGATAGGGCTCCTGGCCGCCAAGCCCGGAGTGGGCACCGTGATCCAGCTGAGCAACCCGGCCCGCTATCTGGGCGCCCTGGGCGACCACCTGCTCCTGGACGCCAGCACGGTGCGCGAGTTCGTGGAGGCCCGGCTTTTTGTGGAGAAATCCACCGTGCGCCTGGCCGTGCTGCGGGCCACCAGCCAGGACCTGCGCGACCTGGAGGACATCGTCGACGCCCAGGCCAAGGCCTTCGCCGCCGGCGAGATGGAAAGCTTCAGCCGCCTGGACGCCGAGTTCCACATGCGCCTGGCCCGCATGAGCAACAACCACGTGCTGGTCAAGTTCCTGGAGACCCTCTGGGACCTGCTCCAGCGCTTCATCCTGGAGGTATCCCGGCTGCCCTCGGCCATCGAGAACGCCATCAGCTTCCACCGCCGCATGACCGGCCATATCGCCCAACGCGACCTCGCCGCCGCCGAGGCGGCCCTGGTCCAGCACTTGTGGGACGTGGTGCGCAACATCGAGCAGAACCTGGGCACCGAGCTGCACGTCGACACCTTGTTCGAACTGGAGCGGGGGAGCGGCGCCACCATCCCGTCGGCCCCGCACCGCAAGAGGAAAGCATGAAAACGTCTTCGCACAACTTGGTCCTGTCCGCCCTCCTGGGAGGGCGCAAGGGCGAACGCCCGCCGGTGGCCAACCCCACCTCCATCGCCTGTCACGAGCTGATGGACGCCTGCGGGGCCAGCTTCCCCGCCGCCCACACCGACCCCCAGGCCATGGCCGACCTGGCCCTGGCCGGCCACGAGATCGCCGGCTTCGACGCCGTGATGCCCGAATTCAGCGTGCACCAGGAGTCGGCCGCGCTGGGCTGCGTGGTGGACTGGGGCGACCGCGACCGCATGCCCGACGCCAAGGACGCCCCCAACGCCGACTTCTCCGACGTGGTGGTGCCCGAAAACCTGCTGGAGAAACCCTCCATCCGGGTGGTCCTGGACGCCATCTCCATCCTGCGCCGCCAGGTGGGCGGCCGGGTGGCGGTCATCGGCAAGGTCATGGGGCCCTGGACCATGGCCTACCACATGGCCGGCACCCAGAACTTCCTGCTGGCCGTGGGCATGGGCGAAGAGGACAAGGTCCGGCGCATGCTGGATCAGTTGGTGCCGGTGACCATCGCCCACATCAACGCCCAGTTCGCCGCCGGCGCCGACGCCGTGGTGCTGGCCGACCACGCCACCGGCAACCTGGTGGGACCCTACCACTACCAGCAGCTCCTCTTGCCCCTGCACCAGCAGATCACCGCCGCGGCCGGCGGGCCCATCATCCTGCACGTCTGCGGCAACTGCGCCGACCGCCTGGAGCTCTTCGCCGAAAGCGGCGTGGACTGCTACCACTTCGAGTGGCAGGTGGATTCGCGCATGGCGGTGGAGACGGTGGCCGGGCGCATCAGCCTGGCGGGCAACATCAACAATCCCCAGACGCTGTTGCAAGGCACGCCCGAGGACGTCTACAAGCAGGCCCGCTACGCCATCGAGGCCGGCGTGAACCTCATCGCCCCGGAATGCGCCATTCCCCTGACCACCCCCCTGGCCAACTTGAAGGCCATCGTGGAAGCGGCCCGCGCGGGCTATTAGGCCTCCACGAGCAGGATATCAGCATGGACCTACAACCGGACTTTCAGCGCGTGGTCAAGATGGCCCGCCACCAGGAGACCGACCGGGTGCCCCTGTGCGAGGTGCTCATCGAATACCCCATCATGAGCCAGTTCCTGGGCCGCACCGTGGAGCCCGACGACCTGGCCTCCCAGGTGGAGTTCTGGCACCAGGCCGGATACGACTACATCCCCCTGCCGGTGAGCATGATGAACCCGGGCAAGGTGACCCAGGAGTCGGTCATCAGCCGGGCCATCCGCGAGGCCATGGGCCGCGATTCGGCCGACGGCGCGGCCGCGGGCGACGACAAGTCCTGGAACCTGGAGTTCACCAGCTTCATCCACGACCGGGCCGAGTTCGAGCGCTTCCCCTGGGAGCTGGCCGGCAAGCTGGACTTCAGCAAACTGGAGGCGGTGGGCCCCCTGCTGCCGCCGGGCATGAAGGCGGTGGCCGTCTCGGGCAAGATCTTCACCCTGACTTGGATGCTGATGGGCTTCAACCATTTCGCCACCTCGCTCATCATCGAGGAGGACCTGGTGGCCGACGTGTTCAAGCAGGTGGCCCAGATCCAGTTCAGCGCCCTGGACCAGGCCCTGGCCCTGCCCTGGGTGGGCGGGGTCTGGGCGGTGGACGACCTGGCCTTTGGCACCGGCCCCATGATCTCTCCCCAGGCCTTGCGCGACCACGTCTTCCCCTGGTACCGCGAGATGGCCAGACGCTGCCACGCCAAGGACCGCATCTTTTTCCTGCACTCCGACGGCGACCTGAGCGCCCTGATGGACGACCTGATCGACATGGGCCTGGACGTGCTGCAACCCATCGATCCCACCTGCATGGACATCGCCGCGGTCAAGCGCCAGTGGGGCGACCGCCTGGCCCTGGTGGGCAACGTCTCCAACGAGCTGCTGCGCTCCGGCCAGCCGGCCGAGGTGGAAGCCCGGGTCAAGGAGTTGCTCACCCAGGTGGCCCCCGGCGGCGGTTACGGCCTGGGCTCCGGCAATTCGGTGCCGGCCTGGTCCAAGTTCGAAAACTATCAGGCCATGCGCCAGACCTGCCTGAAGCATGGCGCATACCCCATCAACCTGTGATTGTTTGGTTTCTTCATTGAAAGGCTGATACGGCAATGAGTGAGCTCATACAGCAGATCAAGGAGGCGGTGGTCCTGCGCCGGGTCAAGACCATCGAGGACCTGGTGCGCACGGCCGTCGGCAGCGGCGAGGACCTGGACGCGGTGATGAACGACGGACTCATCGCGGCCATGGACGTGGTGGGCAAGCAGTTCGGCAGCGGCGAGATCTTCGTGCCGGAGATGCTGGTCTCGGCCATGACCATGAAAAAGGGCCTGGAGGTGGTCAAGCCCCTCATGGCCAGCGATGCCGCCAGCGACAAGGGCACCGTCATCATGGCCACGGTCAAGGGCGACCTGCACGACATCGGCAAGAACATTGTCTGCATGATGCTGGAAGGCGCGGGCTTCAGGGTTCTGGACCTGGGCGTGGACCAGACCGTGGACACCCTGGTGCAGAAGGTCGTGGAGATCAAGCCCCAGGTAGTGGGGCTCTCGGCCCTGTTGACCACCACCATGCCCGAAATGAAAAAGGTGATCGAGGCCCTGACCGAGAAGGGCCTGCGCGCGCAGGTCAAAATCATGGTGGGCGGCGCGCCGGTGGACGAGCGTTTCGCCCGCCAGATCGGCGCAGACGGCTATGCCGCCGACGCGGCCCAGGCCGTTGATTTGGCCCGCTCCCTGGTGGCGGCCTGAGCCATCGCCCACCCCTGACCCCGGAGAAGGAAGTGGAACTGCCCAGCCTGCAACTGCATCGCCAGCTCTTCCCACCCTCCCGCCGCCCCGACCCCGCCGGGGCGGTGGCGGCCGAACTTGCACGCACCGGCCTGATCGAGGCCGTGCGCCCCGGCCAGCGGGTGCTCGTCACCGCCGGCAGCCGCGGCATCGAATGCATGGCCGAGGTGCTGGCCGGCCTGGTGGCCGCGCTCAAGGCGCGCGGGGCCCAGCCGGTGATCTTCCCGGCCATGGGCAGCCACGGCGCCGGCACCGCCCAGGGCCAGGCCGAGGTTCTGGAGCACATGGGCATCACCGAGGCCGGCATCGGCGCGCCCATCCACCGCGAGCTGGAGATGGTCCAGGTGGCCACGGTCCACGACGGCGTGCCGGTCGACGTGGACCGCGCCGTGGCCGAGGCCGACCACGTGCTCATCGTCAACCGGGTCAAGGAGCACACCGAGTACATCGGCGTCACCGAGTCGGGCCTGCTCAAGATGACCGTGGTGGGCCTGGGCCGCCACCTGGGCGCGCTGACCATGCACCAGTTGGCGGTGCGCATCAGCTATCAGAAGGCCATCAGCGCCATCGCCCAAGCCATCTACGCCCACACCAAGGTGCTGGGCGGGGTGGCCATCCTGGAGGACCACCACAACCGCCTGCGCCGCCTGGAGGCCATGCCGGTGGCGGCGATCCTGGCCCGCGAGCCCGAGCTCTTGCGCGAATCCCAGGCCCACAAGCCCACCCTGCCCTTCGCGGACCTGGACATCCTGCTGGTGGACGAGATCGGCAAGGACATCTCCGGGGCCGGGTTCGACACCAAGGTCATCGGCCGCATCATGAACATCTACGAAGAGGAGTGCGCGAGCCCGCGCATCCTGCGCGTCATCGCCCGCGACCTGACCGCCAAGACCGACGGCAACGCCACCGGCGTGGGCCTGGCCGACTTCATCACCCAGCGGGCCTTTGCCAAGATCGACCAGGCCCGCACCACCTTCAACTGCATCACCGCCGCCGCGCCCGAGAAGGCCCGCATCCCGGCGGTGCTGGCCAGCGACCGCGACGCAGTGCAGGCGGCCCTGGACACCATCGGCCTGTGGTCGCCCCAAAACCTGCGCCTGGCCTGGATCATCAACACCAAGGACCTGGAATACCTGGCCCTGAGCCCGGCGCTGGCCGCCGAGGCCGCCGGCATGGCCGACCTGGAGCCGGCCGGCGGGCCCTTTGCCCTGAGCTTCGACGCCGACGGCGCCTGCCCCTGGCTGCGCGGCCTGCTGCCGGGGCAATTGCCATGAGCGAGCCCGAGGCCCTGCGCCTGGAGCTGGCCCCCGCGGCCGACGCCGAGGGGCCCACCCCGCTGATGGACCTGCTCACCGCCGCCGGCCACAGCCTGCGCTTCGATTGCGGCGGCTTGGGGGTCTGCGGCAAGTGCCTGGTGCGCATCCAGCCGGCCGCGGCCGCGGCCCCGCCCGAGGCGGCCGAGCTGCGGCGGCTGGACCCGGACCAGCTCCGGGCCGGACTGCGCCTGGCCTGCCAGGTGCGCGCGCTGGCCCCGCTGACCGTGGAGATTCCGCGCCAGACCTTCTCCAGCCGCGAGGCCAGCGGCAAGACCGAACTGAGCGGCCGCTTCCCCCTGGATCCCCTGGTGGACCGCCACAGCCTGCGCCTGGCCATGGCCGGCGAGGGCATCGGCAGCCTGGCCGAGGCCGCCGCGGCCGGCCTGGGCCAGCCCCTGCCGCCGGCCCGCAACCTGGGCGCGGCCCGCCAACTGGCCGCCGCGGCCGAGGAAGGCCGCGAGGCCACCCTGGTGCTGCACCAGACCCAGGGCCTGACGGCCGCCCTGCCCGGCCGGCGCGGGCGCAGCCTGGGCCTGGCTTTGGACCTGGGCACCACCACCCTGGCCGCCTATTTGTGCGACTTTGCCACCGGCGAGTTGCAGGCCGCGGCCAACTCGGCCAACCCCCAGCGCCGCCTGGGCGAGGACGTCATCAGCCGCATCGCCTATGCCGCCGACCACGTTGACGGCCTGGATTTGCTGGCCCGCCTGGTGCGCGAGGAGATCAACGCGCTCACCGCCGCCTGCCTGGAGCAGGCCGGGGGCGAGGCCGCAGACATCGACGAGGTGGTGGCGGTGGGCAACCCCACCATGCAGCAGCTTTTCTGCGCCCAAAACCCGCGCGGCCTGGGCGCGGCCCCCTATTGGCCCCTGACCCGCCAGGGCCAGGATTTCGCCGCCGCCGAGCTGGATCTCAACCTCAACCCCGGCGTGAACGTGCACGTCTTCCCGGTGGTATCGGGCTTCGTGGGCGGCGACACCATCGCCGCCATGCTGGCCGACGGCCTGCACACCCGGCCGGAGACCACGCTCCTGGTGGACATCGGCACCAACGGCGAGGTGGTGCTGGCGCACCAGGGCCGGCTCTGGGCCACCAGTTGCGCCACCGGCCCGGCCCTGGAAGGCGCGCACCTCAGCGCCGGCATGCGGGCCGTGACCGGAGCCATCAGCCGCCTGGCCATCGACCCGGCCAGCCAGGCGCTGACCAGCACGGTGATCGGGGCCGAGACCGGCGCGCGGCCCAGCGGCCTGTGCGGCTCCGGGGTCATTGACGCGGTGGCCTGCCTGCGCCGGGCCGGGGTGGTGCGGGAGAACGGCCGCCTGAACGAGGACGTGGCCGGGGTGGCGGTGGACCAGGGCGGCATCGGCCGCGCCTTCACCCTGGTGCTGGCCGCGGCCACGGCCACTGGCCGGGCCATCGACCTGACCCTGAACGACGTGCGCCAGATCCAACTGGCCAAGGCCGCCCTGGCCGCCGGAATCAAGCTGCTCCTGGCCGAGGCCGGCTCGCCGCCGCTCACCCGCATGGTGCTCACCGGGGCCTTTGGCGCCAAGTTCGACTACTTGAGCGCCGTGGACATCGGCATGCTTCCGGCCGGGGCCGGGCGGGTGGAGACCATGATCAACGCCGCCGGCCGGGGCGCGGTGGCCGCGCTATTGGACTGGAGTCAGCGCGAGACCGCCGCCGCGCTCATGGCGCGCACCCAGGTGCTGGAGCTGGCCGAGCACCCGGACTTCCCCCAGACCTTTGCCGAAGAGATCAATTTTCCGCCCCTGGGGCTATCGGCATAGGTGTCGCTCCGCCGGTCACCGGGGCCGGGGGCGGGGCCGGGTCCGCCGGCACGGCCGGGGCCTGGCCCAGACGCTGGCGGGTGAAGTCCTCCTGGGAGACCGCCTCGTCCCGGGTGACCATCAGCTCCGCCTTGGACCAGACGTAGAGCTTCACCGGCCGGCCCACCTTGGCCGCCACCTCCTTCTCGATCCTGGCCACCTCGGCCTTGCTCAGCACCCGCGGCCCATACACCTCGCCCCGGGCCTGCCAGCCGCTGGCGCGCAGGATGGGGTCCAGGTTCACCGCGTAGAAATCGCCGAGGCCGCGCATGGCCTGGCGCACGGACTCGGCCACCTGCCCCGCCCCCGGCGGCTGGGGCCCGAAATGGGCCTCGCCATAGAGGATGCGGCCCTGACTGGTGATGTCGGTGGCCATCTGGCAGCGGGCCACCAGGCGCAGGTTGGGGTCGCCGACGCGCCTGCGCAGGCGCTCCTCGGCCTGGGCCACCTCGAAGGGGATCAGGGCCCGCGAGCTTTGCACCGAGGCCAGCACCACCGGCTGACCGGCGATGTAGAGCAGGTCCACGTCCAGGAGCAGGTATTGCGGGCTGTCGCTCAGGATCTCGCGCAGGGCCTGCTCGGCCAGTTGCTCCTTGAGCACGTCCGGATCCAGCTTGTCGGTGATGAACCCGCCGCCCAGGCCCACCGGCACCACGGCGCTGGTGGCCCCGGTGGGCGAGATGTCCTTGGCCAGGGCCGAGCGCACCACCAACTGCACCGGGCAGCCCAGGGCCGCGCCCAGCTCCTGCTGCAGGCCGCTCACCCGCTCCGGCGGGATGACCTTGGGCGTGCGGATGGTGGCCAGCACGTTGACCTTGTCGCCGCCCTGATTGAAGACCACGTTCTCCAGCGAGGCGTTGGGCTCCTTGCTGAGCGCGGCCACGAACACCCCGGTGATGGTCTTCTCGCGCTCCTTCTGGCTGATCATGCTGAGCAGGCTGTTGGTCAACAACCCGGCCACCAGCACGAAACCCAGGCTGGCCACGGCCAGGTGGCGCACCAGCTTCTTGCGCTCCCGGCGGCCGGTTTCGCCGGCCAGGCCGCAGATGATGAAGGCCACCGAGGAGACCATGAGAATGGCCAGGAAGTTGGCGAAAAAGAGCAGGAAGGCTCCCCAGGCCCCGCTGAGCGAGCCCATGGCCAGGCAGAGCCCGCTGGTGGCCAGGGGCGGCACGATGGCCGTGCTGATGGCCACACCGGGCAGGGCCGGGCTGATGCGCTCGTCGATGAGCGCGTAGGTGCCGGCCAGGCCGGCGAAGACCGCCACCAACAGGTCCAGCAGGTTGGGCTGGGTGCGGGCCAGCATCTCCGGGGTCACGTCGGTAAGCAGGCGCAGCGAGCCCATGAAGGCCCCCACCGCCACCGCCAGGACCACGCCGCCGATCTCGGCCTTGACCGCCCGGCCCAGGAGCTGGGGCTCGCCGCGCACCATGCCCAGGGCCATGCCGAAGATGGGCGTCATCAGGGGGCTGACCAGCATGGCCCCGATGACCACCGCCGCGCTGTTGGCCACCAGGCCCAGGCCGGCGATCATGGCCGCGGCCGCGATCAGGGCGTAGTAGCCCAGCTCGGGCTGGGAGCCGCGGGTGATGTCGCTGATGATGGCCTCGGCCCGCTGGCCGGAGATCTGATACCAGCCGCGGCCCAGGACCGGCTTCTTGTCCGCTTCCGCCTGCTCCATCGCAACCACTCCCGCGTGAAAATAACCGGCCTAGGAGCCTGTCGGAGAAACAGCTCCGGCGGGCTCCTAGGTGTGTGTCGGAGAAAGCCATGGACGGCTTTTTCCGACAGACACCTAGGGTGCGGACGGCTCGTCCAGGGCCTGGCGGAAACGCCGGGCCCAATCGTCAAAGGCGGCCTGAACCTGGGCCCAGCGCGACCAGACCCGGCCCAGGTCCAGGGTGCTGCCCCGGCTGGCGATGGTCAGCTCGCCCAGCACCCGGCCGCTGACCGAGTCCACGAACTGGGCCTCCAGGGCCGCCTCGCCCACGTCCACGGGCATCATCAGCACGGCGGTGGAGATGACGTTGGCCGCCGGCTGCACCGGCTTGAGCCGGGTCAGGGCCGCGCGCACCCGCAGCACGTCCGGCCCGGCCGCGGCCACCACCGGATAGCGGCCGGCCACCGCCTTGATCACCGCCTGACCGAGCGCCTGGGCCAGCCTGGCCTGCTCGGCCTGGTCCAGGGCGGGCTGGTCCGGCCCGGCCACCAGGCGCACGGCCACCGGGTCGATCATAAGTTTTTTGTAGTTTTTCCAGCGCACGCCGGGGGCCTCCCACCAGGCCAGGCCCTCCTGCTGGGGGTCGGGGCGCAGGCGGGCGTAGTCGCTCAAAAACCCCGATGAGGGCGCCTGCAGGGGCGCGCAGCCCGCCAGGACGGCCAGGCCCAGGCAAGCGGCCAACAGACAGCTCAGGCCGCGCCGGCATTGGTTCAGGTTGGACATGGGTCTCCCCTTTCCGCCAGCCTGGCGGCTGGCGACACAGGCGGCGGACGGCGGCGGGGGCAGGCTGGCATCTAGGAGCCTGTCGGTAAAAGCCGACAATGGCTTTTCCCGACGTCAAGTTGCCGAAAGTGAATTTCGGCAACTTGCTCAAATTGCGTCGGTCTTGCGACCAGCGCAATTTGGCGGGCCATCCGTGGCCCGCTCTAGGACCCTGCCGGAGTTATTACTCCGACAGGCTCCTAGGTTAGAACCAGGCCCGGCCGGGCCACAAGCAAAAAGCGCCCCGCCCGGAGGCCGGGCGGGGCGTCGGGATCGGGCTGAAGGGCGGGCTACTGCTGGTCTTCCTCATACACGTTGGCGATGCAGCAGAGGAAGGTGACGTCCTGGCTGTCGCTCAGGTTCTCCATGCTGTGGGGCTCCAGGCTGGGGATGAAGACCGAGTGTCCCGCGCCCACCACCTGTTCGGCCGTGACCGCGTCGGTCTCCGGGTCGTGGGCCCGGCAGGCCGCCCGGCCGTCCAGAATGTACATGGTCTGGTAGTAAAGGTGCTTGTGGATGGGGATCTCGCCCTTGGGCGCGATGCGGAAAAAGCGCAGGCCGTACTCCGGGGACTCCACCGGACCCGCCATGCTCAACCAACGCACCGTGACGCCCCGCACCGGCAGGGGCCGGTTCTTGTAGGGGAAGGTCTTGATCTCCTTTTCCTCGGCATCCAGGGCCTTGACTACTTTCACGTTTGGATCCTCCCTGTGTGGCGATTTACGCCGCAAGCATACCGGCCGGGCGGTGAAAAGGCGATCCCGCCGTCATGCCGCCGGCCGCTCGGCCCGCCCCCGGCCCGGCGAAAAACGCGCCCGCCGCAGGGGCGCGGCAGGCGCGGGCGATGCCCTGCTGCGGGCGGGATCAGCGCACGAAAAGCACCCGGCACTGGGCCCGGCGGAAGACCTTTTCGGCGCTGCTGCCGAAACGCAACTGCCGGGTCAGGGCCCCGCGGCCCTTGGTGCCCATCACGATCAGGTCCACCCCTTCGGAGTTGGCGATCTCCAGGATCTTCTCCCAGGGCACGCCCATGGTCACCTGCAGGCGGTAGCTGACCAGGTCCAGGCCCGCCTCGGCGGCCAGGGCCTTGAGCATCTCGGCCCGCTCCTCCTCCAGGGCGGCCTTGGCCTGGTCCAGCGCGCCGTTGAAGATCTGCACCCGGCCGGCCAGGCGTTCGATGTCGTGGAACAGGCGCTCGTTGACCACGTTGAGCACCAGCAGTTCCGCGTCCAGCTTGCGGGCCTGCAACAGGGCGTCGTCCAGGGTGTCGCGGGAGAAATCCGAGAAGTCCACCGGACACAGGATCTTGCGGATCGGCTTCAGCGGGCTCATGCCGTGGCCTCCTTGTGCTTGCGCATTTCGCGGCGCTGGTCAATGGGCATGGTCAAGTCCGGGTTGCGCTTGATGCGGAACTTCTGGATGAAATAGACCAGCACCCAAAGGCCGATGCCCAGCACGTCCGCCACCCAGCGCGGCACCGCATCATGGAAGGCGATGAGGTAGGGGAAGAAGAGCAGGGCCGAGGCCGAGGCCATGATGAGCCACTCCACGATGGTCATGGGGCAGAGCATGTAGCCCATGGTCAGCGAGCCGAAGGCGATGGTGCCCAGGATGATGGTGGCCCAGGCGAAGACGATCTGGTCCCAGGCCCCGAAAAGCAGGAAACCGGGGGCGAAGGCGAAGAGCAGCGGCCCCATGTAGAGCATCTTGGCGAACTTGAAGGAGGTCCAGCCGGTCTTCCAGGGGTCGGCCCCAGCGATGGCCGCGCCGGCATAGGCGGCCACGCAGACTGGTGGGGTGATGTTGCTGTCCTGACTGAACCAGTAGACGATCATGTGGCTGGACAACAGCGCCCATTTGGCCAATTCGGCGACAGGCAGGCTCTCGGCCCCGCCGGGCACGCCGGCTTCGATCAACCCGCTCAGGGCCGGCACCGCCAGCACCGCGGTGATCAGATAGGCCGCGGTCACCGGCACGCCCATGCCCAGCACCAGGGAGGCGAGGCCCACCAGGAGGATGGCCCCCACCAGGCTGCCGCCGGAGAGGCTGATGATGATCTCCGAAAAGCGCAGGCCGATGCCGGTCAGGGAGATGGAGCCCACGATCATGCCGATGACGCCCACCGTGGCCCCGATGACCAGGGTGGAGCGGGCGCCGTCCAGCATGGCCTCCATGATCTGCTTGGGGCCCATGCGGTGTTCCTTGGTCAGCCAGCTCACCCCGATGCAGGACAGGGTGGCCCAGAAGGCGGCGTTGCCGGCCGAGAAGCCGATGAGCATCATCGCCACGATGATGACCAGGGGCAAGGACATGAACCACTGCTTCTTGAGGATCTGCATGGCCGTGGGCGCGTTGGGGTCGCGCTCGGGCTTCAGCCCCCAGCGCTTGGCCTCGTAGTGCACCATCACGTACACCGACAGGAAGTAGATCAGGGCCGGGAAAAAGGCCATCAGCATGATCTGGCTGTAGGGCGTGTCGGTCAGCTCGGCCATGAGGAAGCCGCCCGCGCCCATGATGGGCGGCATGAACATGCCGCCGATGGAGGCCGCCGGCTCGATGGCCCCGGCCACGTAGGGCTTGAAGCCGGCCTTTTTCATCAGCGGGATGGTGAAGGCGCCGGTGCTCACGGTGTTGGCGATGGCCGAGCCGCTGACCGAGCCGAAAAACCCGCTGGCGATGACGGCCACCTTGGCCGGACCGCCGTACTTGTCGCCGGCCAGGGCCAGGGGCAGATCCAGAAAGAACCCCCCGGCCCCGGATTTCTTGAGAAACGCGCCAAAGAAGATGAACAGGATCACATAGGTGACCAGCACGTCGGCCATGATGCCGAAGACGCCGTCCTGTTGCAGGAACAAAAACTCCACGATGCGTTCGATGGAAAAGCCGCGGTGGGCGATGATTTCGGGCAGGTAGGGTCCGAAATAGGCATAGGCCATGAAGATCATGCCCATCAGGGCCATGGTGAAGCCCAGCACCCGGCGGGCGACCTCCAGGGAGATGAGGATGCCCACCACGCAGACCAGGAAGTCCAGTTGGGTCTCGCTGCCGGCCCGGTAGTTGAGGGCTTCGAACTCGAGTATCCAGTAGCCCACCACGCCCACCGACACCAGGGCCAGGACGATGTCCGGCACCGAGGGGCGGTCGCGCGGGGAGCGGCTCAGAAGCGGATAACAGAGGAAGATCAGCACATAGGTCAGCAGTACATAGATGCCGCGGTGCCACTGCACGGCCACCGGGGCGATGCCGGCATTATAGAAGTAGAAGGCCACCATGAAGACGAACATGGCGGTGGTGATATAGGACCAGACGCCGCTCATCTTGCGGCCGGTCTTCTCGTCCTTCTGGACTATTTTTTCGAGCTTTGCCTTGTCGGCGGCCCCGTTGATCTGCTCGGTCATGTTCTCCCCCGGACAGGCAAGTTAAGGGGAGGGAGGCGGGCTCCCTCCCCTTGCCTGGACCTGCGTCAGTAGCTATTTGACGGGCTTGAGGTCGTCAGGGATCTTCTTGCCCTGCTCAGCCCAGAACTTGGCCGCGCCGGCGGCCAGGGGCCGCGAGGCGCCCGTATAGCCGTTTTCGATGGTCATGCTGCGAGCGGCCTTGTGGGCCTTGACCATGTAGTCCAGGCCGTCCTTGGACCAGACCGCCTTCATGATGTTATAGACCATGGCCTCGTCCAGGCCGGAGCTGCAGACCAACAGCGCGCTGTCCTGGAAGCTCTTGACCGGCTCGGTCTGGCCGGAGTAGGTGTTGGCCGGGATGGTGGCAGGGGCGTAGAAGGGATAGGCCTTGTAGAAACCGCTGGCCTCGGCGTCCAGGCCCACGTTGACCAGGGCGACCTCCTCCTGGGTGGCCGCCTCGATGATGGAGGCGTTGGGATAGCCCACCAGCACCCAGAAGGCGTCGATCTTGCCATCCTTGAAAGCGGATGCCGCGGCGGAGTAGCCCAGGAACTGGGGCTGGATCTTGTCCCAGATGCCCAGGTGCTTGAAGAAGCGCTCGGCCGACAGGGCCGCGCCCGAGCCGGCATTGCCCACCGCGATCTTCTTGCCGGCTAGGTCCTTGGCGCTCTTGATGCCGGCCGCCTTCTTGACCACCAACTGGGCCGGCGCGCCGTAGAGGTAGCCCATGACCCGGACCTTGGTGTACTTCTTGTCGTCCTTGGGCAACTGGCCGATGGCGCCCAGGTAGATGTCGCCGGCATAGGAGATGCCGAAGTCAAAGTCGCCGGCGTTGATGCGCTTCAGGTTCTCCGCCGAGCCGCCCGAGCCCTCGGCCGACATCTTGATGTCGGGGAAGACCTTGGGCACGTAGACGCTCATGGCGTTGGCGAAGTATTGGAAGGTGCCGCCGGTGGGGCCGCCGCCAATGCTCACCCGATAGGTCTTGGCCATCGCCGGGGCGGCCCCCAGGGCCAGGGCCATCACCATGGCCGCCAACATGCCGATCCACAAAGCCTTTTTCATAGAAACCCCCTTGCCGTAAAGGTTTAGGCCTTCCCTGTCCGAATGGGCAGGGCAATCTCGGCTGGCTGACCTTGGGCGAAGTGCGGGGCCGGAGCAGGTGACCGGTGCGCGCGCTCAGGTGGGTTGACAGGCCTCCCCTCGCGCTCACGGCTCGATGCTATCGCAGGGCCAAGCCAGGTCTTCCCTCAAAACCTGTGCTTGATCGTAGGGTAAACGGATGCGGGGTGCCGGGTCAATTCCAGTTCTTCGGATTATGTTGTCAGAAAAACTCTGACAAGCCCTGCGAACCGCCGCGAACCCGGAGGCCGCCGGCCGGCCGCCCAGGCTTTGCATGACGCCCCGGTGCAAATGGCCTATACTGACCGGAGCTTGCCCGTAACCCGATTCACTGCTGCGGAAAAATCATGCTGGAACAATTCGTTGAGGTGCTGGCCGAGGGCGACGAGCGCGGCAACGGCATGCTGCTGCGGTTTCGCTTCCCCTCCGGCCTGACCGTCCATGGCCTGCCCACGCCCAACGAGTACGGTGGCGAGTGGGACCTGGGCCCCACCTGGAATTTCCTGGTCCAGGCCGACCGGCCCTTCCTGGTGGACGCCGGCCGCTGGGGCACCGGGGCCATGCTGGTGGAAGCCATGGGCCAAGTCGGGCAGTCGGCGGCCGACCTGGACTACGTGCTTTTGAGCCACGGGCACGAGGACCACGACGGCGGCCTGGCCGAGGTGGCCGCCCGCACCGGCGCGGCGGTCAAGGCCCACCAGGTCTATGGCCTGCTGGTCCACCGCTACCCGGACCTGGCCCCGCAGGACTACAAGCGCGACTTCCCGGCCAAGTGCTGGCACTGCTTCATGCCCGAATCCTACTACCGGCCCAACTGTCTGCCCTACCACCGCGAGATCCTGGCCAGCGAGGTCCAGCCCATCGGCGACGGCCGGGTGCAACTGGCCCCCGGCGTGGAGACCATCCACCTGCCGGGGCACAGCCCCGACGCCCTGGCCATCTTGCTGGGCGAGGAGGTGCTCCTGGTGGGCGACAACCTGCTGCCGGAGATCACGCCCTGGCCCACCAACCTGCGCATGCACCAGACCGTGGCCGGGGTGCTGGGCCGGCTCTATCCCGAGGCCGGGATGCTCTACGGCCTGAGCCGCTACCTGCGCTCGCTCAAGGAGATGGCCGCCCTGGCCGCGGCGCGCCCCGGCCTGGCCGTGCTGCCCGCCCACCGGCTGTTCCACCACGGCCGCCTGCACTCCATCGACCTGCCTGAGCGGGTAGCCACCATGCTCGGCCACCACGTGGAGCGCTGCGCCGACATCCTGCGCATCCTGCAAAAAGGGCCCCTGGACGCCGAGACCATCGCCCAGCGGCACTTTGCGCCGGAAAAGCTCAAGGGCCCCGGCCGGCTGATGGCCAAGAACGAGGTGGTCTGCCACTGCGAGCTGCTGGAGGAGGCCGGGTGCGTGGCGCGCATCGGCCGGACGTTCGCGGCCACCGGCGCCGGCGACATCCAGGCCTTCATCGCCGCCATCTGAGGCTGGGTTATGGCTCGATCAGGCCGTGCTGCATGGCGAAGCGCGACAGCTCGGCGTTGTTGCGCAGGTTGAGCTTCTTGAGCAGGCGGAACCGGTAGGTGTCCACGGTCTTGACGCTCAGGTTGTAGGCCTCGGCGATCTCGCGGTTGGTGCGCCCCAGGGCCAGGGCCCTGAGCACCTGCACCTCGCGGTTGGACAGGCTCTCCAGGGAGGAGGTGGACCCGCCGCCCCGGGCCACCCGCATGGCCAGGGCCTCGGCCACCTCGGCGCTCAGGTAGCGGCCGCCGCTGTAGACCTTGTGGATGGCGCCCACCAGTTGCTCCGGGGCCGAGCGCTTGGTCATGTAGCCCTTGGCCCCGGCGGCCAGCGAGCGTACCACGTATTGCTCCTCCTCGTGCATGGTCAGCACCAAGACCGGAAGGTTGGGCAGGCTCTGGTGCAGGCGGCTGATCACCTCCAGGCCGTCCAGGCCGGGCATGGACAGATCCACCACCGCCACGTCCGGCTTGACCTTCATGGCCTCGGCGATGGCCTGGCGGCCGTCGGAGGCCTCCACCACCACCGCCATGTCGCCGGCGTCCTCGATCAGCCGGCGCAGGCCGGCGCGCACAATGCTGTGATCATCGGCCAACAGCACCCGGATCATGGATCTTCCCTCGTCTCGCCCCCCAGGGGCAGCCTCAGTTCCACGGTGGTGCCCGCCTCGGGCGCGGACAGGATGCTCAGGTGCCCGCCCACCAGGCCGGCCCGTTCGCGCATGCCGGCCAGGCCCCAGCCCTCCGGGCCGGGGTGGTCCTCGGGATCAAAGCCCTGGCCGTCGTCGCTGACCCGGAGCACCAGCCAGCCTTCGTCGCTGGTCAGGGACACCTCCACCCGGCTGGCCTGGGCGTGGCGGGCCACGTTGGTCAGGGCCTCCTGGGCCACCCGGTAGGCGGCGATGGCGCTGCCCCCCCGGATCTGGTCGGCCACGCCCAGCACCAGGCGGCAGGGCACGCCGGTGCGTTTCTCGAAATCGCTGGTGTGCCACTCCAGGGCGTCGACCAGGCCCAAGTCGTCCAGCACCGCCGGACGCAGGCGGGTGGCGATGGAGCGCACCTCGGTGATGGTGCGGTCGATGAGCTCACACATGGCCTGGGCCCGCTCGGCCGCCTTGGCGTCGCCGCCATCCAGGCGGCGCTGCAACCAGACCGCGTCCATGCGCAGGGCGGTGAGCACCTGGCCCAGCTCGTCGTGCAGCTCCCGGGCGATGGAGGTGCGCTCCTTCTCCTGGCTGGCCAGGATCATGCCAGAAAGCCGGCGCAGGCTCTCCTGGGCCTTTTTCAGCTCGGTGATGTCCAGGCTCACGCTCCACAGGGCCGTCACCCGGCCCTCAGCGCCCTGCACCGGGAATTTGACCGACAGATAGGTGTGGGGCCCGTCAGGCTGGTCGATGACCTCCTCGAACTGCTGGGGCTGGCCGCTGGTGAGCACCAGGCCCTCGTTGCGCCGGAACTGCTCGGCCACGGCCGGGCCGAAGACCTCAGGATCGCTGCGGCCGCGCACCTGGGCCTGGTCCCGGCCCAGGAGGTCGGCGAAGCGGCCGTTGACCAGGAGGTAGCGCCCCAGGCTGTCCTTCAGGTAGACCACGGCCGGGGTGTAGGCCAGAAAGCTGGTGACCTCCTGGGTGCGCTCGGCCACCTGGCGCTCCAGGTCCTTGGAATACTGGCTGAGCTGGGCCTGGGCCTGGCGCAGCTCCCCCTCCATGCGTTTGCGTTGGGTGATGTCCACCAGCACCGCCAGGGAGCGCACCATGCCGCCCTGGCCGTCGCGCTCGGCAATGGCCGAGAGCAGCACGTCGATGACCTCGCCGCTTTTCTTCAGGAAGCCGTAGCTGACGTCCTTCAAGCGGCCGGTGCGGAAGAACAGGGGCTGGTTGCGCTCCAGCAAATCGCGGCGCGATTCGGCGGTGAGGAACTCCACCAGGTTGCGGCCGATGACCTCCTCGGCCCGGTAGCCCAGGGCCTCGCACCAGTAGTCGCTGACGCTGACCAGGCGGCCTTCGCGGTCGATGGAGTGCAGCATGGCCGGGGTGTTGTGGTACAGGGTGCGGTAGCGCTCCTCGCTGCTGCGCAGCTCGCGCTCCACGCTGCGGCGGCGCTCGATCTCCTGGCGGGCCTTGCGATAGAGGTAGTAGACCGCCAGGCCGGCCAGCAGGCACAGGGCCACCACCAGCAGGCCGGTGGTCTTGATCAGGGGCTCGAAGACGTTTTCGCCGGCCGCCTGCAAATCCTGCAGGTGGATCACCTGCCAGCCGGGGTAGGACTCCAGCTCCCGGGCGTGCAGCAGGTACTTGCGCCCCTCCTGGTCCTCCACCCGGTTGGCGTCCACCCGCTTGAGCCCCACCCAGCGCCAGGGGCCCTCGCCGAACTGGCGCGACTGGTGCAGCTCGTCCACCTCCTGGCTGTCCAGGGGCGAGAGGCTGCCAAAAAGCCAGCCGGGCCGGTTGCTGCTGAAGATCACGCCATAGGGGCCGGAGAGCAGGGTGATGCCGTCGCTGGAGGACTGGATGATGTTTTTTTCCATCACCGAGATGGGCGCCTTGATCACCACCACGCCCTGGGGGTCGTCCACGTCCTCGGCATAGACCGGATGGCTGTAGTAGGCCCCGCGCTTGCGGCTGGTGAGCCCCAGGGCCAGGTACTTGGCCGGCGCGCCCTGCATGGCCTCGCGGAAATAGGGCCGGAAGCCGAAGTTCTCGCCCACGAAGGAGTCGGGCCCGTTGCGGTTGCTGGAGGCCACGGTGAGGCCGTGGCGGTCCAGCAGGTAGACCACGTCCACGTCCAGGGCGTCGCGGAAAAGGTCCAGGATGTAGTTGGCCTGGGCGATGGTGTCCTGGTCGGGGATGGTCAGCGCGCGCTGGATCTCGGGCAGGCCGGCCAGGGCCCGCACCGGCTTCAAGTTTTCGGACAAAAAGCCCTCGAGCTGGTTGCGGATGATCTCGCTGTGCAGGCTGGCCCGGCGGCGGGCCACCTCCACCTCGGACTCACGCAGGGAGAATACGTAGTAAAACCCGCTGACGGTGATGGACAGCAGGGCCAGGATGGTCAGGACCAGCAGGATGGTGCGCAGGCGCATGGCCCCCCCATGACCGGGGCCGGTCCGCCCGGCGCGCCGCGCGCGCCGGCGGCCGCGCCACCGAGGCATACAGGGAATCTAACCGATATTGGTAGAGCATATCAACAAGGCCGGTGCGACGCCAAACCGGACTTGGCGTGGGGGCGGAAAAGGCGCGGGCCGCGCCGGAGTGCCGCCCGCTGGCGAAACAGTGGCAAAATGGCTTGGTTACAGATAATTATCCGGTCGAATACAGGCCGTCGCCCTGGGCCCAGATTTCCTCCCAGCCTGGCGCGCCCATGTCCATCTCCTCGATGCGGAACTTCACATGCTGGTGGCGATGCTCGCACTGGCCGCAGCTAAAGGTGTGCCAGGCGTGGCGAACCGCCACATCCAGGCAGGCGGCGTACTGGGGGCATTCCAGGTTGCGGTTGCCAAAATGCTTGCTGGGGTTGTTCTTCTTCATGGCGGGCATGGTTCGCCTCCACAGACATTGAGCGCTTCGCACAGGCAGCCGGCTCTTGGCGCGGCTCAACCTCCCTTTTTCTAAAAGGTTAACGCCCCGCACCGGCCAGCGCCCATCGGTAATACTGCCTAATTGCTCGTGACAGTAGGGATTATTCCGGCCTTTGCGGCGGTGCGCTGCGCCCCCCAGCAAAGCGCCGCCCCCGGCCGAGGCCGGGGGCGGCGGGGTGCCCAGCCAAGCTGGCGTAATTTAAATGTCTTCGCTGTGGGCCACCGGGGGCGCGTCCTCGGCCCCCATGCCCATCTGCTCCCGGGCCAGACGCGCGCCCAGGGCCAGGGCCTTCCTGTTCAGGGCCTCGGTGCCGCTGGGCACCCGGGCCAGCAGGGCCTTTTCCAGGCCCTTGCGGCTGATCAGGCCGGTGATCTCGGCGATGGCCCCCAGGGCCACCACGTTGGCCACCATGGGCTTCTTGAGCCGGTCGCGGGCCGCGGCGGTGAAAGGCAGGCGCAGGGCGCGGCTGCTGGGCGGGTGCTTGACCAGGTCGGAATCCACCAGGATCCAGGCCGTGGGCTTCAGGTCCCAACTGTAGGCGTCGGCCGCCTCCTGGGTAAGCGCCAGCAGCAGGTCCACCCGGCTGCACAGGGGGTAGTCTATGGCCTGGTCGCTGATGATGACCTCGGCCTTGCTGGCCCCGCCGCGGGCCTCGGGCCCGTAGGACTGCACCATGGCCACCTCGCGGCCGTCGTAGAGGCCGGCGGCCTCGGCCAGCACCAGGCCGGCCAAAAGCAGGCCTTGGCCGCCGCTGCCGGCCAGGCGGGTCTCCACCCGGCCCAGGGGCAAGGGTTGTTTTTGGCTCATTTGCTCGTCTCCGCCCGCTTGCGGCCTGCATCCTCGCAGACGCGCTGATAGGATGCGCCGAACACCGGCAGCTCGCGGTCCACCAGCACCCCCAGGGGCAGGCTGGCGGCCTGCTTGTCCGGCGGCAGCTCGCGCCAGCGCTCCACCCGCACCCCGCGGCGCTTGTAATCCTTCATCATCTCGATCTGGGAGCCCAGCCGGTTCTGGCGGCCGTAGTTGGTGTGGCAGGGGCTCATCACCTCCACCAGGCTGAAGCCCGGCTTGGCCACGGCCTGGCCCAGGAGCTGGTCGAGCTGGGTGACGTGGTAGACCGTGGAGCGGGCCACGAAGGACGCCCCGGCCGTGGCGCTCAAGGCGCTGATGTCGAAGCTGGGCTCGATGTGGCCAAAGGGCGCGGTGGTGGCCTTGGCCCCGATGGGCGTGGTGGGGCTGTACTGGCCGCCGGTCATGCCATAGGTCAGGTTGTTGACGATGATGGCGGTGATGTCCAGGTTCCTGCGCGCGGCGTGGATCAGGTGGTTGCCGCCGATGGCCGTGGCGTCGCCGTCACCCATCACGGTGATGACAGTCAGCTCGGGCTTGGCCAGCTTGATGCCGGTGGCGAAAGTCAGCGCCCGACCGTGGGTGGTGTGCACGCTGCCCACGTCCACGTAGACCGGCAGGCGGCCGGAGCAGCCGATGCCGCTGACCAGGACCACCTGGTTCTTGTCCAGCCCGCTTTGGCTCAGCGAGCGCAAGAGCGAACCCAGCAGGATGCCCAGGCCGCAGCCGGGGCACCAGACGTGGGGGAACTTCTTGTCGTGGCGCAGCCAGTCGTAGACCACGCTTCGATGCACCGGCGGCATTATTTGGCCTCCCGCAGACGGCCCAGGAGCTCCTCGGGGGTGATCATGGAGCCGTCCATCTTGCCATGGCGCAACACCTGGGTGCGCCCGTCGTTGACCCGTTTCACCTCGCGGCTGATCTGGCCCAGGTTGAGCTCGGGCACCAGGGCCAGGCGCTTATTGGTCAGGGCTTCCTCCACCGGCCGGCGGGGGAAGGGCCACAGGCTGAGCAGTTGCAGCAGCCCCACCTTGATGCCGCGTTCGCGGCCGATGCGCACCGCGGCCGCGGCGGCCCGGGCGGTGCAGCCATAGGCGATCAGCACCACCTCGGCGTCCTCCAGCTGGAAGGACTTGACCCGCTCCAGGTCGCCGAAGTGCCGGCTGATCTTGCCGAAGAGCCGGGCCAGGAAGGGGTCCACCTCGTCGGGCCGGCGGGTGGGGAAGCCGCGCTCGTCGTGCACCAGGCCGGTGACGTGATAGCGGTAGCCCTCGCCCAGGCTGGCCAGGGTGGGGATGAGGCTGCCGTCGGTCTTGTAGGGCACGTACCAGTCCGGCGGCACGCTGGGCTGGCGGCGGTCGATGACCTCGATCTCGTTCTCCTCGCCCAGCACCACCTTCTCGCGCATGTGGGCCACGACCTCGTCGCCCAGGATGATGACCGGGGTGCGGAAGCGCTCGGCCCAGTTGAAGGCGGTGACGGTCAGCTCGAAGCACTCGGCCACCGTGGCCGGGCAGAGCACGATGGCCGGGTGGTCGCCGTGGGTGCCCCAGCGGGCCTGCTGCACGTCGCCCTGGGCCACGTTGGTGGGCAGGCCCGTGCTGGGCCCGCCGCGCATCACGTTGACCAGCACCAGGGGCACCTCGGCGATGCAGGCGTAGCCCAGGTTCTCCTGCATCAGCGAGAAGCCCGGACCGCTGGTGGCGGTCATGGCCTTCCTGCCGGCCAGGCTGGCCCCGATGCAGGCCCCGATGGAGGCGATCTCGTCCTCCATCTGGATGAAGGGATGGCCCTTGACCGGCATCTCGCGGCTCATGAACTCGGTGATCTCGCTGGCCGGGGTGATGGGGTAGCCAGCGAAAAAGTTGCATCCGGCGGCCATGGCCCCGCGGGCGATGGCCTCGTTGCCCTGCAGCAGCAGGGCGCGGGGCTTAGCCATTGCCGCCCTCCTCCTCCTCGTCGCTGGCCGGCAGCGGCGCCAGGCGCTCGGGGCTGGTGGTGGGGGCCACCCGCGATCCCCGCGGCGCCCCGGCCCCGGCCGGCCTGGGCCCGGTCTCGCCCACGCTGAGCGCGAAATCCGGGCACAACATCTCGCAGAGTCCGCAACTGGTGCAACGCTCGGGGGCCGCCAGGACCGGGTAGCCCCACTCGTCGCGCTTCAGCGCGCCGCGCGGGCAGAAGGCCACGCAGTTGCCGCAGCGCTTGCACCAGGCGGGATAGAAGCTGACCTTGCCGCCGCCGTTGGCGGCCGGTTTGGCCGGAGCCGCTTTGCCACTCACCTGCTTGTCTCCTCGTTGGTCATGGTTCCAGGTTGCGCCCCAGATCCCGCGGCCCGCCGGGGATGATCACCGGCAGGCCCTGGCGCAGGGCGCCTTTTTGCAGATGGCTGAGGGCGGCCCGGCGGGCCGCCTCGGTGTCGCCCCTGGCCACGGCGGCCAGGATGGCGCGATGTTCTTCCTGCACCTGATTGGCCAGGTCCGGGTCCTGGTTGGAGCGCCGGCGGGCCATGCGGATCATGGTGCTGATCTTGCTGTTCAGAAACCGCATGAACTCCTCCAGCACCGGATTGCGGCTGGCCACGGCCAGGGCCCGGTGGAAGGCCAGGTCGGGCTGGGCCCCCAGCTTGCCCAGGTTCAAGGCCAGGTCGATCTCGCCCAGGCAGCGGTGCATGCGGTCCAGGTCCTTGGGCTCGTGGCGGGCGGCGGCCAGGGATGCGGCCCCGCTCTCCACCAGGGCCCGCAGCTCATAAAGATTGCGCAGGTCGTCGCGGTTCTTGGCGTTGAGCCCGTCGAGCCTGAACGCCCGGCGCTGGCCGGGGTGGATGACGATGGCCCCCACCCGGGGCCGCGACTCCACCAGGCCGTCGTACTTAAGCCGGGCCAGGGCCTCGCGGATCACGGTGCGGCTGACGCCGAAGCGCCCGGTGAGGTCGGCCTCGGAAGGCAGGGGTTTACCCGGCACGTACTGGCCCTGGGCGATCTCCGCCGCCAGGACCTGGGCCACCTTCTCCGGTAGTTTCCCCGCTTTGGGGCCCGCCTTGTCTTTCATGCGCCTGCTTCCCCCGCCTCAATTTGTCATACAATTCTAATCCGGGCGCAGAATCGGCGCAAGGCAAAAACGCGCTGCTTTTGCAGGATCAGGCCCGGGCGGGCGCCCGGGCGGGCTCCACCTGGTCCAGGGGGATGAACATGGCCACCACCGCGCTCAGGACCGGCATCACCGACACCACCAGGAGAGAGGCCTCCACGCCCCAGTTGTCGGCCACGCCGCCCAGCACCGTGGCCCCCACCCCGCCGGTGCCCATGGCCAGGCCCACCATCAGGCCCGAGGCCATGCCGGCCCGGTCGGGCAATATCTGCTGGGCCATGACCATGATGGTGGACCAGGTTGAGATGAGCAGGCAGCCGCTGACGGCCATGGCGCCGTAGAGCCACCAGCCCTGGCTGTGCAGCAGCCAGAACAGGGCCGGGGTGACCAGGGCCACGCTGACCACGAAGAAGCGGCGGGTGCCCACCCGCTCGGCCAGGTGGCCGCCGGCCACGGTGCCGACGACGCCGGCCACCAGGAAGGTGGTGACAAGCGGGGCCACCTCGGCGGGCGAGCCGCCGCGCACGTGGATGTACCAGAACGGCACGAAGGTGATGACCCCGCTGTGCACCCAGGCCCGCAGGATCACGGCCAGGATGAGCATCGTCAGGGCGTAGGCCCGGGCCGAGAGCGGCGCGGCGGGCTTGACCGCCGGCTTGGCGGTTTCCTTGAGGGGGGTGGGGTGCAGCCGGGACCAGGTGGCCATGAACAGGCCGGCCACGATCAGGCCCGGCACGGCATAGGCCAGGGTGCCCTTGGGCCCCCACAGGGCCAGGTACATGCCCAGCAAGAGCGGCCCCAGGCCCATGCCGGCGTTGCCGCCCACCATGAACCAGGACACCGCCACCACCTTGCGGTCGCCGGCCGAGCCCAGCACGGCCTTGAAGGCCTCGGGATGGAAGCTGGCCACGCCCAGGCCGGTGACGACCACCAGCACCAGGACCAGGCCGTAGGTGTGGGCCAGGCCCAGGCAGGCGAAGCCCAGGCCGGAGATGGCCACCCCGGCCGGCAGCAGCCAGCGCAGGCTGTAGCGGTCGGTGAGGAAGCCGAAGAGCGGCTGGATCACCGAGGAGGTGAGCTGCATGGTCATCATGATCGCGCCGCTGGCGGCGTAGGTGAGCCCCAGGTTCTCCTGCAACATGGGCAGCAGGATGGGCAGGCCCCCCTGGGTGGTGTCGGTGACCAGGTGCCCCAGGATGAGCAGGGCCAGTGCGCGGAAATCCATGAGGTTTCGACTCGGTGTCTGATTGACGCACGCGCCCCGCCGCGGGGGTGCAAGGTCACATCATACTACCGAAGTCCTGGACGCGCCCTATTATCGCCCGGCCTATCCGGCCATGAGCGGCGGCAGGTTCAGGGCCAGCAGACGGGGGGAATCGCCCTTGAAGCTCAGGACCGTGAGCCCGGCCAGGTCCGGGTGCAGGCGGAACAGGGCCGGCCAGGGCAGGTCCAGCACCTGGCGCAGCACCACCCGCAGCACCCCGGCGTGGGTCACGGCCAGCACCGGCCCCGGCCCGGCGGCCAGGGCCATGAGCGCCGGCCAGGTCCGGGCGGCCAGGTCGGCGAAGCTCTCGCCCCCCGGCGGCCGGAACCCGGCCGGGTCGGCCCCGCGGGCGGCGTATTCCCGCGGCCAGAGCTGGGCCACCTCGGCCCGGTCCAGGCCCTCCCACTGGCCCAGGTCGATCTCGCGCAAGGCGGGCTCCGGCTCCACCGTCCGGTCCTGGCCCTGGGCGATGATGGCGGCCGTGGCTTGGGTGCGGCCGAGGTCGCTGGCCACGATGCGCGAAATGCCCAACCCTGCCAATTCCTCGCGCCACCACACGGCCTGGGCCTGGCCCAGCTCATCCAGGGGCGGGTCGCCCCGGCCCAGGAAGCGGCTGCGCTGGCCGCCGGCCGGCTGGCCGTGGCGCATGAGCAGCACCCGGTCCGGACCGGTCAGCAACTGGCGGGGATAGAGGCCCATGGGCGGCTCAGCCGCCAAAGGCGGGGTGGATGAACTCCACCCGGCTGCCGGGAGACGGCCGGGTGGAGGCGTAATCCTTGGGGAAGACGAAGCGGCCGTCCAACTCCACGATCAGGTCCTTGTGCTGGGCCTTGTGGCGCTGGATCAAATCCGCCAGGTTGGTGCCCTCGGGCACCTGGTCCGGGAAGCCGTCCACGGTTATGCTGATCAGGCTCATGGCCAAAGCATACCAGCGCGCCGTGGTTTGAGCAGCCGCCCTGGTCTCAATACAGCGCGGGCAGGCGCGAGACCTTGATCTCGTCCTTGACCGCCGTCACCCCCGGCACCGCCTGGGCGATGGCCAGGGCCTTCTTGCGGTCGTCCTCGGCCGGCAGGTGGCCGGAGATGGTCACCACGCCGTCGGGGCCGCCCTCGGCCTTGAGCATGTCGGTGGGCAGCACCTGGCGGCGCACCTTGGCCTCCACCAGCTTGCCCAGGCCCAGACCCCGCACCATGTCGCAGGCCGAGGCCGGATCCTGCACCCGGTTCAGCTCGCGCAGGGCCTCGTGCAGGATGGCGGTGACGCCGGCCACGTCCAGGTCGCCGGAGTTGATCACCAGGTGGTAGAGCCCCCAGTCGCGGGGGTCCTGGCGGAAGACCTGGCGCACCAGCTCGCGGCGCTCGTGGTCCTGGTGGTTGACGAAGTTCTCGGCCGCCGACTGGCTCAGGCCCTCGCTGGCCATCAGCCGCTGCACCCGCACCGCGGCCGGGGCCACCACCCGCGCCCGCAGGATGTGGGGCACGCCCTTGAGCACCACCTGGGCGCCGCGGCCCATGATGATCAGGCGGTCGCGCGAGGCCAGCTCGCAGATCACCGCCGCGTAGAGGCTGTGGTAGTAGGGCATGCCCAGGAGGAGCTTCTCCCAGAAGCCGGGATGGCCCTCATCCTCCAGCCGGGCCACGTCGCGGGCGAACTTGGGGTCGTGGCCGGCGGCCAGTTGGTGGATGTCGCTGCGGGTGACCAGGTGATAGCCCAGCTCCTGGGCCAAGGCCTGGGCCGCCTCGTCGCCCAGGCTGCCCGCTTGGCGCGATATGGTGATGACGGCCATGGGTGTCGCCTCCTTGCCGGCGTCTGGCCGGCCTCAGCCTTGGCTCTTCTTTTGGGCCTGGATGGCCTTGAACACCCGCTCCGGGGTGAGCGGCAGCTCGTCCACGGCCACACCTATCGCATCATACACCGCGTTGAGGATGCCGGGGATGGTGGGCATGATGGCGCCCTCCCCCACCTCCTTGGCCCCGTAGGGGCCGTTGGGCTCGTCGCTCTCCACCACGATGCAGTTCATGGCCGGCATATCGATGATGGTGGGGATATGGTACTCGCCCAGGCTGGGGTTGACCACCCGGCCCTTATCATCGAACTTCACCTCCTCGTACAGGGCCTCGCCCAGGCCCATGGAGATGGAGCCCTCCATCTGCCCCTCCACCGAGGTGCGGTTGATGGCCCGGCCGCAGTCGTGGGCGTCGGTGATGGACTCCACCTTCACCCGGCCGGTCTCCAGGTCCACCGAGACCTCCACCACCTGGGCCGAGCAGCCGTAGGCCGGGCTGGTGCCCACGGCCGCACCCTTATATTTGCCGCCCAGTTGGGGCGGCTTGTACTGGCCGGTGCCCACGATGGGCCCGCGCCGCACAAAGGCCAGGCGGGCGGCCTCGGCAAAGGTCAGATCCTCGCCGGCGGGCAGGCCCTGCCAGCCGCGGTGCTCCTTCTGGTAGCGCGAACGCAGCGGTGCGATGTCCAGGCTCTCCTGGCTGACCAGCAGGCCCTTGCGGAAGTCCAGCACGGAGGGGCTCACCCCCAGCTCCTCGGCCACCTCCTCCAATACCTGGTGCTTGGCCATGAGGGCGGCGTCGCGGCAGGCGTGGCCCATCATCAGGGTCTGGCGGCTGGAGTAGGCCCCCAGGTCCACGCCGTAATCGGTGCTGCCGCTCTTGACGCGCACCTGGCTGAGCGGCAGGCCGAAGGCCTCGGCCGCGATCATGCCCAGGGTGGTGTCCGAACCCTGGCCGATCTCGGCGCTGGCGCTTTCCACCAGCACCCCGCCGCCGTCGGCGTCCACCTTGATGGTCACGGTGGAGTGATAGGTCTCGGAGCGGTAGATGGGATAGCCCGCGCCGGAGACGAAGAAGCCGCAGGCCAGGCCGATGCCGCGGCCGCGGGGCAGCCGGCCCTTTTTCTCGGCCCAGCCCGAGCCGTCGCGCACCGCCTCCAGGCACTCGCGCATGCCCAGGCTGGACATGTTCAGGTCGTTGCAGGTGGTGTCGCCGGTGGCCATCATGTTTTTCAGGCGGAACTCCACCGGGTCGATGCCCAGCTCGCGGGCGATGAGGTCCAGTTGCTGCTCGAAAAGCGCGCGGGCGATGACGCCGCCGTGGCCGCGCTGGGCCCCGCAGGCCGGCTTGTTGGTGTAGATGCGCCAGCCGTCGTATTTCATGTGGGGCATGCGGTAGGGGCCGCCCAGCAGCGATCCGGAGTAGTAGACCGTGGCGATGCCGAAGCTGGTGTAGGCCCCGCCGTCCAGGATGGCGCGGTGTTTGAGGGCCAGGATGCGGCCCTCCTTGCTCACGCCGGTGGTCATCTCGTGGATGAACTGGTGGCGGGCGCGGCTGTGCAGGAAGACCTGCTCCCGGGTGTAGGAGAGCTTCACCGGCTTGCCGGTGGCCCGGGCCAGGGCGCAGGCGCAGTAGTCCACCGGGGTGGCCTCGGCCTTGGGGCCGAACCCGCCGCCCACGTAGGGCTTGATCACCCGCAGCTTGGATAGCTCGATGCCCAGCACCATGGCCACGTTGCGCTGCACGTAGTGGGTGGACTGGGTGGCACTGTAGAGGGTCAGGCGGCCGTCCAGCTCGGGCACCGCCACCGCGCAGTGGGGCTCGATGAAGCCGCCGTCCTGGCGCTTGTTCTTCATGCGGTCGCTGCGCACGTAGTCGGCCGCGGCCAGGCCGGCCTCCACGTCGCCGAACTCCTGGTGCACCTCGGCGCAGACGTTGCCGGGATAGTCGGCGTGGATCAGCGGCGCGCCCTCGGCCATGGCCTCCAGGGCGTCGAAGACCGCCGGCAGGGGCTCGTAGTCCACCTTGATCAGGCTCAAGGCCTCCAGGGCGGTGGCCAGGTCCACGGCCGCCACGGCCGCTATCTCATCGCCCACGTAGCGCACCCGGTCGGTGGCAAAGAGCGTCTCGTCATAGCGGGCCGGGCTGACGCCGTACTTGACCGCGCCCACCTCGGCCGCGGTCAGCACCGCCTTGACCCCGATGAGCCGCCGCGCGGCCGAGGCGTCGACGTTCAGGATCCTGGCGTGGGGATGCGGGCTTTGCAGGATGGCGCCATGGAGCATGCCGGGGAAGGTCAGGTCGTCGGCATAGACCGCGCGACCGCAGGCCTTGTCCGGCGCGTCCAGGCGGGCGGCCCGGGAGCCGATCACGTCGAACTGCTGCGCCATCAGCCCACCTCCTTGCTGCCGGCCATGACCTTGGCGGCCGCGTCCACCGCCTCCACGATTTTCTGATAGCCGGTGCAGCGGCAGAGGTTGCCGCTCAGGGCCTGACGGATGCGGGCGTCGTCCGGGGAGGCCTCCTCCTCCAGCAGCGCCTTGGCCGAGAGGATCATGCCCGGCGTGCAGAAGCCGCACTGGATGGCGCCATGCTGCACAAAGGCCTCCTGGATGGGGTGCAGCTTGGCGCCGTCGGCCAGGCCCTCGATGGTGGTCACTGCCTTGCCAGTTGCCTGCACCGCCAGCACCAGGCAGGAGTTGACCGGCGCGCCGTCCAGCAGCACGGTGCAGGAGCCGCAATCGCCCACGCCGCAGCCCTGCTTGGCGCCGGTGAGCCCCAGGTCCTCGCGCAGCACCTGGGCCAGGGTGCGGTTGGCGGCGGTGAGCACGTCGTGCTCCCGGCCGTTGATGATCAAGGTGATGGCTTGCTTTTTCATGCCTGCGCCTCCCGCCCGGACTTGGCCTGGGCCAGGGCCCGCGTGAGCGCGCGCCGGCTGAGCACCTCCGCCATCTGGCGGCGGTAGTCGGCGCTGCCGCGATGATCGTCGATGGGTTTGGCGTCCGCCGCCGCGGCCTTGGCCGCAGCCGCAATGGTCGCCTCGTCGGCCGCCTGCCCGGCCAGGGCGTGGGCCGCGCCGGTGGATAGCAGCGGGGTGGGGCCCACCGCGCCCAGGGCCACCCGCCCGGCCTGGATGCCGGAGCCGTCGGGCGTCAGTTCCAGCCAGGCGGCCGCGCTGACCAGGGCGATCTCCATGGCCTGCCGGAGGCCCAGCTTCTCAAAGGCGCTGCCCCGGCCCGGTCCGGCCGCAGTCAGGGCGGCGGCCGACACCAGCTCGCCGGGTTGCATGGCGGTCAGGCCCGGCCCCCGGAAGAACTCGCCCAAATCCACCCGGCGCTCGCCTCCCGGCCCGGCCAGGACCGCGGCGGCCCCCAGGGCCAGCAGCATGGTGCACAGGTCGCCGGCCGGGCGGGCGGTGCAGAGATTGCCGCCGATGGTGGCCCGGTTGCGCACCTGGGGCGAGCCCAGGGCGGCCCCGGCCTCGGCCAGGCCGCTGAGGCCCAGGGCCCCGGCCTGGCGGGCCAGCCAGGCGGCGGTGATCAGCGCGCCCAGGCACACCTCCGCCGGCCCCCCGGCCGCCACCTTCAACTCATCCAAGCCGTCCAGGTCCACCACCAGGCGGCAGGTCTGTTTGCCCAGCTTGAGGTTGACCAACAGATCGGTGCCGCCAGCCAGGGGCCGGGCCTCGCCGCCGCCCTGGGTCAACAGCCCCAAGGCCTCGTCCAACCCAGAGGGCCGTTGATAATCAAATGCGGGCATAAGCATCAGGCACTCTCCCCCGCCGCGAACTCCTCGGTGGGCTCCGGCGGCAGCAATCCCAAATCCATCTCCATCATGCGCAGGTTCACCAGCAGACGCCGGCCATTACGGTTGATGGCCGGAAAGTCGCCGGCCTGGTCGATCAGGGCCATGGCCTCGCGGCGCAGCCGGGCCAGACGCTCGGCCAGGTCTTCTATCAGGGCTGCTTCCAAGCTTGCCTCCCTAGTGCAATTTTCGCATATCCTTGAAGCGGCGGGCCTTGCCTTCGTAGCGCGGCAGGCTGCCGTAGTCGTGCACCTCGATGGCGTAACCGAGGTTGGTCTTGAGCCGCAGCTCGTCCTTGAGCCTTTTCAGCAGTTCCCGCGGATCGGCCGCCCCGTCCCGGCGCGGCTCCACCTTCAGGGTGATGCTCTCGCTGTCGCCCACCCGGGCCACGACGACCTCGTATTCGTCACCCAGCTCGGGGAAGCTGCGCACCACGGACTCGATGGCCGCCGGGGAGAGCAGCACCCCCTTGACCTTGGTGATGTCGTCGGCCCGGCCCTGCACCCCGCCCTTGATCAGGCGGTAGGTGCGGCCGCAGGGGCAGGGCTCGGCCGCCCACTCGATGATGTCCATGGAGTCAAAGCGCAGGCAGGGCTGGGCGCGGCGGTCCAGGGCGGTGATGACCATGCGGCCGCGCCGGCCCGGCTGATCGATCAGCTCGCCGGTGACCAGATCCTCGATCTGCACCAGGAACAGGCCCTCGTTCACGTGCAGGCCGCCGGACTGGTGGCTGCACTCGTAGCTCCAGGCCCCGATCTCGGTGGCCCCGGCGTGGTCAAAGACCTTGGCCCCCCAGGCCTGTTCCAGCCGCGCCTTGGTGGCCGGGATGGAGGCCCCCGGCTCGCCGGCGCAGGTGATGCGCTCGATGGTCAGGTCGGCGGCGTCAAAGCCCAGCTTGCTGCGGGCCGTCTCGGCCATGTTCAGCAGATAGGTGGGCGTGCCCATCAGGGCGGTGGCCTTCAGCTCCTGGATCTTGAGCAGGCGCGCGCTGGTGTCCAGCACGCCGCCGGGGACCACCTCGCAGCCCAGCTTCTCGGCCGCGTAGTGGCCGGCCCAGAAGGCCACGAAGATGTTGTAGCCGAAGGGGATGAAGACCCGGTCCGCGGGGCGGTAGCCCTGGGCCCAGAGGATGTAGCTCCAGCACTCTGACCACCACTCCCAGTCGGCCCAGGAATCGGCCTGGTAGACCGGCTGGCCGGTGGTGCCGGAGGTCTGGCGGAACTCGGCCACCTCGCTCAAGGGCAGGCAGAGCACCCCGCCATAGGGGAAGGGCTCCTGGGTCTGGGCCTCCTTGAGCCGGGCCTTGTCCATCTTGGGCACCTTGGCCATGTCGTCCCAGCCCTTGATGTCGCCGGGCTCCAGGCCCGCGGCCCGGTAGAGCTGGCGATAGTATGGCGAGCGCTCATAGGCCCAGGTCAACACGCGCTGGAATTTCTTGAACTGCAGCGCGCGCAGGCGCTCCGGCTCCAGGGTCTCCAGCCAGGGGTTCCAATAGGGGTTCTTTAACTCCATGGGCGTCTTCCGTTGCAATTATTTAGGTGCGGGCCTGCGGTGCTAGTACATCAGCTCCGGCAGCCAGGTGGCTATGGCCGGAAAGGCCACGATGCAGGCCGTGCCCAGGATCAGGGCCAGCAGGAAGGGCATGCAGCCGTTGAATATCTTCTCCAGGGGGATGTCTTGGGCGATGCCGTTGACCACGTAGACGTTGATCCCCACCGGCGGGGTGATCACGCCCATCTGGGTGACCAGCACGATGATGACGCCGAACCAGATCGGGTCGTAGCCCAGGTTGATGATGATGGGATAGAAGATCGGGATGGTCAGCATGATCAGCGCCAGGGCGTCGATGATGCAGCCGCCCAGCAGGTAGACCAGGATGATGAGGCTGGTCACGCCCCAGTCGGGCAGGTTCAGCTCGGCCACCCAGTTGGCCACGTCGAAGGGGATGCGGGTCACGGCCAGGAAGTGGCCGAAGACCACCGCGCCGGCGATGAGCAAGAGCACCATGCAGGAGGTGCGCAGGGTCTCGTACAGGCTTTTAACAAAGCCGGCCCAGGTGAGCTGACGGCGGAGCAGCGCCACCAGGAGCACTGACATGGAGCCCACCGCGCCGGCCTCGTTGGGGGTGAACAGGCCGGTGAAAAGGCCGCCCATGACCATGGCGAAGATGACCAGGGTCTCGCCGGTCTCGCCCAGGGAGCGGATGCGCTCGCCCCAGGGAAAGCGCTCTCCGGCCGGGCCCTGTTCGGGCTTGATCCAGCAGTAGATGACCACCGCCAGGGCGAACCAGGCCGTGATGAAGAACGCCGGGATGATGCCGGCCACGAAGAGCGCGCCGATGGACTGCTCGGTGAGGATGCCGTAGATGATCATCACCACGCTGGGCGGCATGAGCGTGCCCAGGCCGCCGCCGCTGGCCACGGTGCCGGCGGAGAGTTCGTCGCCATAGCCGTAGCGCCGCATCTCCGGCAGGCCCACCGTGGCCATGGTGGCCGCCGTGGCCGGGCTGGACCCGCAGACCGCGCCAAAGGCGCAGCAGGCCATGACCGTGGCCGTGGCCAGGCCGCCCCGGTAGGAGCCAACCAGCTTATAGGCCGAGTCGTAGAGCCGGCGGCTGATGCCGGCGTTGAAGGCGATCTGACCCATGAGGATGAACAGGGGGATGATGGTCAGGCCGTAGGACGAGTAGATGTCGTAGAAGTCGCGTGAGAGCAGTTTGAGCCCGGCCTCGGGGCCGCGCAGCAGACTGAAACCGGCGAAACCGACCAGGGTCATCACGTAGGCCACCGGCATCCGGGTGAAGAACATCACCACCAGGACGAAGATGCCTAATAGTCCGACTATGCTTTCGTTCATGATTTGATCGCCCTGCGCAGGTTGTTGACGATCTCCCCCAGGATGACCAGGGCCAGGACCGCAAAGGCCACCGCCACCATGTAGACCAGGATGTAGTACGGGAACTCCAGGCTCATGGAGACCTCGCCGGCCGCGCGCATGGTGCCGGCGTACTGGAACATCTGCCAGGCCACGATGCCAAAGAGACCCAGGCTGAGACAGCCGGTGGCCGCGTCCATGCCGGCCTGGCCGCGCGCGGACATGCGGCGCACCAGCAGGTCCACGCCCACATGGCCCTTTTCCACGTCGGTCATGGGCATGGCGCAGGCCAGCAGGATGGTGGCCATGAAGCTCACCATCTCCACCGCACCGAAGATCGGCCGGTCGAAGAAACGGAAGATGACGTCCACGCAGGTCATGAGCATCATGCCGGCCAGGCCGGCCGCGCCCACGCGTTTCAAGGCGCCCACCAATTTAGCAGTTAGCCAGTTCACGGCGTCGTCTCCGCGTTGGGTATAGGGCCGGGGGGCCCGCGGCCCCCCGGCCGGGTTGGCTACTTGCCCTTGGCGCTCGTGAGTATATTGAGCACCTGCATGGTGTACTCCACCGCCTCTTGTCCAGGCAGGCCCTTGGCCGTGGCCTCCTTGGCATACTCGGTCAGCACCGGCTGCACCGCCTTCACCCAGGCCTTGGCTTCGTCGGCGCTGAGGTCAACCAGCTTGCCACCCTTGGAGAGGAAGAATTTGCGGCCTTCCTCGTCGCTGTCGATCCAGGCCTGGCCGTGCTTGTCGATCCACTCCTTGTTGATCGCGGTGATGGCCTTCTGGTCTTCAGGCGAAATCGCCTTCCACTTGTCCTTGTTCATGACCACGTAGAAGCCGGTGGTGTAGGCCATGGTGTAGTTCAGGGTGCCGTACTTGACCACCTCGCCCAGCTTCCAGCCCTTGTTGGACTCCATGGGATACATGGCGCCGTCCACCACGCCCTTTTGCAGGGACTGGTAGGTCTCGGGCATGGGCATGGCCACCGGGGTGCCGCCCAGGGCCTTGACGGTCTTGGCCGAGAAGCCGTGGCTGCGGATCTTCAGGTCCTTGAGGTCGGCCATGGTCTTGACCGGCTTGTCCTTGGTGAACAACAGGCCCGGGCCGTGGCCGTGCAGATACATCACCTGCACGTCATCCAGCTCCTTGGGCTTGAACTTCTCATAGACCGCGTTGATGACCTTGGTGGCCACCATGCCGTCGGGATAGCCCAGGGGCAGGTCCACCACCTCCAGAAGGGGGAAGCGGCCGCGGGTGTAGCCGAACAGGCTGAACCCGATGTCCGACAGGCCCTGGATGACGCCGTCATAGACCTGGGCCGCCTTGGTCAGGGTCTGGCCGGGGAAATAGTCGATCTTGACCCGGCCTTGGGTGCGCTTTTCCACCTCTTGGCACCAGGCCTGGGCCAACTGCGACTGGATGTGCGTGGGCGGGAAGAAACAGGAATAGGTGAGTTTGACCGGATCGGCCGCCGCTGCCGCGCCAGCCATGCCTAGCATCAGAGCCAGGACCACGAGAACGGACCCAAACGCCTGCCACCACCTTTTGGACATGCCACCCTCCCTAGGACGTTGGCGTGAAGGACCCGCGCGAGCGGGGCCTCCAGCGCCAGTTAGGTATGTGACCGTGCCTGCGCGAGCGCAGGCACGGCATTGACGTCCGGGTGGGCAAGTCCGGGTCCGTGGGGACCGCATTTTTCAAGGGGTCAGCAGGTTGGCCGCCTTCCGGCCAAGGGCCGCGTGGGCCCGACGATAAATCAATGCAAACCCCGTGCCTTCGGTTCCGGGTGTGGCTCCTCTTTACAAGTGCTGCATATCATGGCTGTTTATTGAGGGCCCTGCCGCCAGGTTGGCAGCCTGGCAAGACCCGCCTTGCCACTTTGGCAAAAATTTTGCCATTTCCTTATCAATCACCGGTGCGGCCCAGGCTGTGCTGGGCCAGGCGCTTGCGCAGGGTGGGCCGGCTGATGCCCAGCTCGCGGGCGGCGGCGCTCAGGTTGCCCTGGGCCCGGCGCAGGACCGCGGCCAGGTGGGCGCGCTCGGCCTGGGCCACGCTGGGGGC
>JAZDHW010000270.1:0-3759 GCA_043805555.1 Pseudomonadota bacterium | reverse complement strand
CTACGCAACGCCCCCCAGCCGGTGCTGCTCTGCTTCAGCTGTGATCCCTATCAACCCTGTGAGGAGCAGCACCGGCTTACCAGGAGCGCCCTGGAGGTGCTCCTGGAGAACGGGCTCACCGTCAGCATCCTGAGCAAGGGCGGGCTGCGCGCTGCGGCAGACCTGGAGCTGCTGGCGGCCAGCAAACTGCCGCATTCCTTCGGCGCCAGCCTGACCGCGCTCTCGCCCGAGTTGTCGGCCCAGTGGGAGCCCCGGGCAGCGTTGCCGGCCGAGCGCCTGGAGGTCCTGCGCCGGGCCTATGAGCTGGGCCTCATGACCTGGGCCAGCCTGGAGCCGGTGCTGGACCCTGACGAGACCCTGGCCATCATCGAGGCCAGTTACACCTTCGTGCGCCACTTCAAGCTGGGCAAGCTCAACTATCACCCCCGCGCCAAGGAGATCGACTGGGCCGCCTACCGCGGCCAGGCCCGGGTCATGCTCCAGGACCTGGGCTTCTGGCCCAATTACCGGCCGGGTGATTTCAGCCCCGGCTCGTATTTCATCAAGCACGATCTAGGGCGGATGCTATGAGCAGCCGTTTCGCCTTTGCGCCCGATTGGGTGCAGGACCTGGTGGACGAGGTGCGCCGGGAACATTTCCCCGGCCTGGCCAACGCCCGCATCCTGGTGCTGTTCGACGAGAAGAAGCGCCAGAGCCAGGGCCGCTACGTGCTGGGCCGCATCCAACGCGCCCAGGATGTGGTCAGGCTTTTGAGCGAGCATGCTGACGGCGAGGCCTTTGATTACGTCCTGGGCCTGGACTATGAGGTGTTCGTCCGCATCGAGCGGCCGGACCAGGTGCGCCTGATCCGCCACGAGCTGCGCCACTGCTGGCACGACTCCGAGGCCGAGGACAACCCTTACAAGCTCGTCGGTCACGACATCGAGGACTTTCACGCCGAGGTCAAGCTCAACGCCGATGATCCCAAGTGGGTCCAGCGCCTGGCCGAGGTGGCTGCCTCAATCTACGAGTCAGACACCAAACCGCCCATTCCCGACCCGCGCCAGGGCGACCTCTTCAACGGCGGTGAGGCCCCGGCCGACCAGGCGGAGCCCGAGGCATGAGCATCGGCGATGGGCTGACCGGACACGCTCTCATGCGCAAGTCGGGGGTGGCAGGTGAATGAAGTGGAAGCAGGGCTGCGGGCTGATCTGCACATCGCCCGGTTCCACGCCCAACACATCCGGGAACTGTACATCGTGTTCCTGCAGGGGCGATGGCTTTGCGAGGGCTGCGGTGCGGTGCAGGAGCCTGGAACAGACTTCCACCCCACCGTGGACAACGTCTGGCTTTGCAAGGATTGCCACGATAGCGCGGCCGCCGCAAATCAGGAAGCCGGGAAGGACCTGTCATGACCGCTCACGCTGACTCGGCCGTGGTCAAGGACAAGATTCGCAAGCTCCTGCGGCTGGCCAATAGCCCCAATGAGCATGAGGCCGCGGCCGCGGCTGCCAAGGCCCAGGAGCTTTGCGACCTCCACAACCTGGCCGCCTCCCAGATCGGCGAGGGCCCGGAACAGGCGGGCCCGGACCTGGAAAGCCTGGAGATCAGCCCATTGAAGGGCAAACGCGAAGGCTGGGATGAATACCTCTTGGCCGAACTGGCCGAGGCCTGCGATTGCACTCCGTGGGTAAGCTGCGAGACGTGTTTCGGCTACAACCTGGGCAAAATCTATATGGCCGTGGGCTATCCGGCTGACGTGGCCCTGCTCCAGTACCTCTACCCCTTCCTGCAGGCTACGATCCTGCGCCTCTACCGCCAAGGCCTTGAGCAACAGAAGTCCCGCTGTCGTGGCTGGACCACCAGCCAGACCTACCTCTACAAACGCGGCTTCACCTTTGGCGCCGCCCATCGCATTGTCCGGCGCCTGACTGAGATCAGGGACGCCCGCCGGGCCCAGGACGAGGGCACGCGGGCTCTGGTGGTGGTGAAGGAACAGCAGCTCCGGCAATGGGTGGAACGCAACCTGGGCGAACTCAAGCCCAGCGCTGCCCGCCACAAGGAGACCGCCAGCCCGGCCGGTTATGCGGATGGTCAGGCGGCCGCGGATTCCATCAACCTCAGCCGTCCCCTGGAACACCAGGGTGCAGAGAACCGCCAGGAGATCAGCCATGCTGGCTGACCTGAGCACCCACAGCGCCCCGCCCGGGCCGAAGGCGACCGGCGTTGATTCGGCCTGGTCCAGGCTTTCCGACGCTCTGAGTGCTGGCATGGACCCCGACGAGTTCCAGGTCTGGCTGGAGCCCCTGGTGGTGATCAGGGACGAACCCGGCCGCCTGGTCCTGACCTGTCCCAACGCCTTTCACCTGAGCTGGGTGCGGGATCATCACCTGGGCCGCCTGAAGACCGCGGCCCGTGAGATTGGCCTGGCCTGCGATATCGCGCTTAGGGTGAACAACACCCCGCCCCCGGTGAACAGACAGACGCCAGCCGTGAACAGCCCGGTCCCTGGAGTGAACACCAGCCCGCGCCAGCTGGCCCTGCCCAACCTGGTCGAAGACCGGCCCCGGCTCAATACCCGTTTTCGTTTCGAGACCTTCGTAGCCGGCGCGTGCAATGAGTTCGCCTTGGCCGCGGCTAAGGCCCTGGCGCGGGGTGAGCGCTACCCCTCCAGCACGCTCTACCTGGTGTCTGGCACCGGCCTGGGCAAGAGCCACCTAACCCAGGCGGTGGGCCACCAAATGGCCACTGGCCAACGGGTGGCCTACCTCACGGCCGAGGACTTCGCCAACCGCATGATTGCGGCCCTGCGCAGCAAGAGCATGGACGCCTTCAAGGAGCGCTTCCGCCGCGGCTGCGACGTGCTGCTCCTGGAGGAGGTGCAGTTCCTGGCCGGCAAGGACAAGACCCAGGACGAGCTGGGCTACACCCTGGATGCGCTCCTGGACGCCGGCAAACGGGTGGTCTTCACCGGCCAGCAACCGCCCGAGCGCATCAAGGGCCTCAAGCCCCACCTGGCCAGCCGACTGGGCGCGGGCCTCACCGCGTCCATCGCCCCGCCGGACCAACCAACCCGGGTGCGCATCCTGGAGCATCTGGCCGGCGAGGAAGGCGTGGCCGTGGCGCCCGAGGTCCTGGAGTGCCTCGCCGAGCGCATTGACGCTGACGTGCGCCGCCTGCAGGCGGCCCTGATCGGCCTGCTGGCCCGGGCCAGCCTCACCGGCCGCCCGCTCAACCTGGCCCTGGTCGAGGAAACGGTCTTGGATCTTCGCGCCGAACTGCGCCGCCTGAGCCCGGCCAAAATCCTGGCCCTGGTGGCCAGAGCCCACGGCCTGGAGCCGGCCGCCCTGACCGGCAAGAGCCGCCGGCAGGCTATCACCCGCCCGCGCAACCTAGCCCTGTACCTCTGCCGCCGGCACACGGATGCCAGCTATGCCGAGCTGGGCCGGCTCTTCAACCGCGATCATTCCACGGTCATGTATGGCGTGGATCAGGTGGAGCGGGCCCTGGCTGGCGATCAGCGTCTGAGCCAGGAACTGGCATTCATGGAACAACGGCTGGGAGTGAGCTAATGGCAAAAGAAGCCATGCCGGCAGTGGAGATCATGCCTGCCGCAAAGGTGCAGCGGATGCCTGATCGTTTGCGCGATGCCGCCGAGAGGCTGGAGCGCGGCGAGCTGGTCCAGGTGGTACTGGTGGTCAAGCAGGAGTCCGGCTCCTACGCCATCGAGCACCTTTGCAGGCCCTTTGGCGAGGAGTCCTATTTGGCCCGCTCTTCCTC
>JAZDHW010000269.1:0-8942 GCA_043805555.1 Pseudomonadota bacterium | reverse complement strand
GTGAATGCCGCCGCGGCTGAATCGCAAGGATGCCTTATGATAAAAACAAATATAATCAATATATAAACTCATATGGCGCCAACTGGGGCTGCGGGGCAGGGCCGCAGGGCGCGCTGATGAAAAAAATGAGACGCCGGGGCGTTTGGGGGTTGACAAGATAAATCGAAACGTTTTAATAAAATGAATATGAATAGCCACGGACGGATCCGGTCGGCCCTGGGCTACAACTCCGGCGAGGTGCACAATGGCTTCAACTGACAGTGCCGCACAGCAACTGCCGCTGTTTAACCGCCGCGGCAACCAGGTCCTGGTCCTGCTGTCGGCCATCGCCCTGGCGGCCATGGCCCTGATGATCACCTGGGACGTGATCGTGCGCTATCTGTTCAACGCCCCGCTGCCGGCCAGCGTTGAGATCAGCGAGATCCTGGAGCCCTACGTAATCTTCCTGCCCTTTGCCTACACCCTGGCCGCCGGCCGCCACGTGCGGGTGACCATCATCACCATGCGCCTCAAGGGCCGGCTGGGGTTGTGCGCCGAGGCCTTCACCTACCTGGTGGACCTGCTCCTGTTCAGCCTGTTCGCCTATTACGCCTGCGCGGAGTTCTGCCATTCCTTCGCCATCGGCGAAATCATGATGGCGGCCATCCGCCTGCCCTGGTGGCTCGGCAAGCTGGCCATGCCCGTGGGCATGTTCTTCATCTGCCTGCAGTGCGTCATCAACCTGGTGCTCCTGTTCACCAGCCTCAGGAAGGGCAGCTGATGGAACCTTCAATCCTGGGCATCTTCGGCGTCGTCCTGCTTTTTGTGCTGCTGGCGGTGGGGGTCCACATCGGCGTGGCCCTGGGCCTGGTGGGCGTCATCGGCTCGGGCATGATCGTGGGGCTGGACGCGGCCATCGCCTCGGCGGTGCAAACCGTCTACCACAAGGTGGCCTCCTTCGAGCTGATCACCATCCCCCTGTTCATCCTCATGGGCTACCTGGCCTCGGCCGGCGGCATCAGCGCCAAGGTCTTCCAGTCCCTCAACCAGTGGGTGGGCCGCTTCAAGGGCGGCCTGGGCATCTCCACGGTCATCAGTTGCACCGCCTTCGGCACGGTCTGCGGCTCCTCCATCGTCACCGCCTCGGTCTTCTCGCGCATCTGCGCGCCGGAGATGCGCAAGTTCGGCTATGAAAAGAAGATCGCCTACGGCATCTGCGCCTCGGGCGGCATGATCGGCATGCTGATCCCGCCCAGCATCCTGATGGTGGTCTACGGCGTGCTGGCCGGTGAATCCATCGGCCGGCTGTTGATCGCCGGCGTGGTGCCCGGCCTGATGCTGATGGTGGTCTTCAGCCTGACCATCCTGCTGCTGTCCAAGTACCGCACCGACCTCATCCACGACGGGCCCGAGATCGAGCAGCCCTCCCTGGCCCACAAGCTCAAGGGCCTGCTGGGCATCTGGCAGATCTGGGTGGTGGCCCTGGTGGTCTTCGGCGGCATCTTCGGCGGGGTGTTCAACCCCACCGAGGCGGCGGCGGTGGCCTCGGCCTTCCTGCTCATGCTCCTGGCCGCCACCCGCTGGCGGGACATCCGGGATCTGTTGACCGAGTCCTTCCAGGAAACCGCCTCCACCTCGGCCATGATCTTCCTGGTCATGGGCGGGGCCGCGGTCTTCTCCCAGTTCCTGGTGCTGACCGGCCTTACCGAACTGGTGGCCAGCTACGTGACCGGCCTGGCCCTGCCGGTCCTGGCCCTGATCTGGATCCTGGTGCTGGTCTACACCTTGCTGGGCTGCTTCCTGGATTCCATCTCCATGCTCTGCATCACCGTGCCCATCTTCAACCCCATCCTGGACACCTACGGGGTGGACACCATCTGGTACGCGGTGGTGGTGATCATGAGCATCGAGGCGGGCCTGATCACGCCGCCGGTGGGGCTCAACGTCTACGGGGCCTATGCGGTGGCCGAGCCGGACGTGACCCTGGAGCAGATTTTCCAGGGCGTGCTGCCCTTCTTCCTGTCGGTCTGGGTGGTCATCGCCCTGCTCATCTTTTTCCCCAGCTTCAGCACTGCGCTTCCCACCCTGATGCTGGGCAAGTAGCCAACCCCAACCTTAAGCTTGGAGCGTCCCCTGGGTTTAGCTTCTACATTGAGAGGTGGCACCGTGAAAAAACTGATGCTCGTCCTATTGTCATTGACGGTTTTGGTTAGCGCTGTCTCCATCGCCGCGGCAGCGGAAGACAAGTCCATCAAGCTGCGCTTTTCCACATCCTTCCCCCCGCCCACCGTGTCCATGGTCAGCTACACGGCCAAGCTGTGGATGGATGAGGTCACCAAGCGCAGCAACGGCCAGATCACCTTCCAGCCCTATTGGGGCGGGGCGCTGGGCAAGCCCCAGGAGCACCTGACCCTGCTGCAAAAGGGCATCGCCGACGTGGTGCTGACCAACGCCCACTTCACCCCCGGCAAGCTGCCGTTGGGCCAGTTCGAATACGTCTTCCCCTTCGGACCCCTGGATCCGGTGATCGTCACCAAGGCCAAGCGCAAGATGTTCGAGGAGTTCCCGCAGTTCGCCGCCGACCTGGCCAAGTACAACGCGGTGCAGGTCTACAACGCCTCCGCCGCCGTCTACCAGATCCTGTCCAAGACGCCGGTGCGCGACCTGGAGGAGATGAAGGGCAAGAAGATCTCCCTGATCGGGCGCTACTTCGGGCGCTGGTTCGAGACCATCGGCGCGGTGCCGGTGGTGGTGCCGGCGGCCGAGCGCTACACCATGCTGCAGACCGGCGTACTGGACATGGACCTGCTGCCCATCGACCTTTTCTTCGCCTTCAAGATCTATGAGCAGGCCACCAACCTGGTCAAGGTGGACGCCCTGACCGGCAACTTCCTGGACCTGTGGATCAACGCCAACAGCCTGGCCAAGCTGCCCAAGCCCATGCAGCAGCTCCTGCTGGAGGTGGGCCAGGAGGTGGAGATGCGGGTGGCCACCGAGGTGGTGCCCACCTGGTCCAAGCGGGTGATGGATGATTTCAAAAAGCGCGGCATCACCGTCATCGACTTCCCGGCCGCCGAGCGCGACAAGTGGGCGGGCATGCTGCCGGACATCCCGGCCGAATGGGCCCAGGAGGTCACCGAGCAGGGATATCCCGGCTGGGAGATCGTCAAGCGCTACCAGGATCTGACCACCGAGTACGGCTACAAGTGGCCCCGCAAGTGGGGCGTCAAGAAGTAGTTGAGCAGAAAGAGCAAGCGAGCAGGGCTGCATGAACAACACTGGTGTGAGCCGGAGCGAACGGTCCCTGCTCCTTGCTCTTACCCGGAGGCAACAAGTGGAGGTTGTCTGTGGAATACGAAATTAAGCCCATTTTCCTGGGCACAATCGAGGCCGACAAGTCGGGGTTCACCTACATGGCGTTTCCCGGCATCCCGATCCTGTTGGAGGTGGTGGTCTTCCTGATCAAGGGGGCCCCCAAGACCATCCTGTTCGACACCGGCAGTTGGGCCGCCCTGATGGCCAAATACTGGCCGGGCAAGGGCGTGGACTACCAGACCTTTGAACAAGGCCTGGCCAAGGAGGGCCTCACCCCGGACGACGTGGACATCATCGTGCACTCCCACCTGCACCACGACCACATCGGCAACACCCCCAAGTGCCGCCGGGCCGAGGTGTACGTGCAGGAGGACGAGTGGACCTTTGCCACGGCCCCGCACCCCCTCCACGCCCAGTACTACCCGCCCGAGCTGCTCAAGGGCTGGAAGCTGCGCCTGATCAAGGGAGACAAGCAGCTCTTCCCCGGCATCGAGATCCTGCACACCCCCGGCCACACGCCGGGCACCCAGTCGCTGGCGGTGCAGACCAAGGACGGCGTCGCGGTCATCCCCGGCTTCTGCTGCACCACCCACACCTTTGAAGAGCCGGCCAAGGCCTTGCCGCCGGGGCATCCCTTCGGCCGTTGGGAGGTTTTTACGCCAGCCATCGCCACCGACCTGTGCCAGGCCTACAACAGCACCCTGCGGGTGAAGACCATCGCGGACGTGCTTTTGCCCTGCCATGGGCCGGGCTTTGCGCCGGTCGGCTAGGTGTGTGTCGGAGAAAGCCATCCACGGCCCGCCCGGGAGCCTGTCGGAGGATTACTCCGACAGGCTCCTAGCTGGCGGCGGCGCAGCGCCCGCGCGGGCCCGGGCTGGATTTTTCGGCATCCGGCCAGCGCGACACAAATAATTCTCAGGCACCAATCTCTAATGGGTGAGATGAAACATGAACATCTGCAGGGCTGACGACGTAGAAAAGAGAAAGATCGAAAAGTTTCCTTACAAGGGTAAAGAGTACGACGTAAAGAGCGTGTGGATTCAATGGCTCTCCTCGGTGGGCCCGGCCGAGACCCCGGAATACGGGCTGCGGCTTTTCACGGTGGGCCCCGGCGGCGAGATCCCGATCCACAAGCATTTCTACTACCAGACCATGTTCATGCTCAAGGGCAACCTCATCGGCTACGCCTACGACCAGGAGACCGACGCCTTGTTGTCGGAGACGCCCATCGGCCCCAATGAACTGGCCTTCATCCCGTCCATGCAGCCGCACCGCTTCGTGAATCCCAGCCAGGATGAAGAGTGCCTTTTCCTGTGTTGCATTGCCAACGTTTATGAGGATATAGATTAAATCAGCGGCAACAAAAAAACCACAGACCTCTGCCGCCCCCAGCGGGCGGCGGGGGTTGATTTATTAATCGAGTCATTGGTTGGAAAAGTAATGACAAAAGATTCCGACTATAACAACCGGCCGCTGACCATCAAAGATATCGCCCATTTGGCTGGAGTGTCCACCTCCACGGTCTCCCTGGTGCTCAATAACAAACCAGGGGTGGCCGAGAAGACCAAGGCCAAGGTTTTGCGCATCGCCCATGAGATGGGATTCAGCCCCAACATGGTGGCGCGGTCCCTGGTCCAGCGCCGCTCGCGAACCATAGGGATGATCATCCCCAACGTGAGCAACTCCCTGTTTCCGGAGATGGCGCTGGAAGTCGACAAGGTGGTCAGGAATCACGGCTATTTCCTCAGCCTGATCTCCACCTATGACGACCCGTATCTGGAGGCCATGGAGCTGGAGAACATCAAGGCCCGCGGTCTGGACGGCATCATAACCTCCTCGGCTTTGTTGGGCACCAACAACATCAGCCTCCTGGTCAATCGAGGCTACCCGGTGGTGTGCGTTTTGCGACGGGTCTACGACTGCCCGCAGTTGGATTATGTGATAGCCGACGCGGTAAAGGGCGGGTATTTGGCCACCGAGCACCTGATCAGGCTGGGACATAAAAAGATTGCGGTGCTGCGCGGGCCCGATAACATTTCAGCCTCGCGGGAGCGCTTCGAAGGCGCGTTATTGGCCGCCCACAACTATAACGTGAGCCTGGCCGGGGAATTGATGACCGAAGGCCCCTTCTTGCAGGAGCGCGGCTATGTCGACGCCAGGCGCCTGCTGGAGGGCAACGCGGACCGCCGGCCCACGGCCATTTTCGCCACCAACGACGACCTGGCCCTGGGCGCGCTGGACGCCATCATCGACGCCGGCCTCCAGGTCGGGCGCGACGTGGCGCTGGTGGGATTCAACAACATCCGCAGCACGGCCCTGCGCTGCGTGTCCATCACCACCATCTGCCAGCACTCGGACGAGATGGGGCGCCTGGCCGCGCTGCACCTGCTCAAGCGCCTGGAAAACCGGGATCGGGATTTCAAGCCCTATCACAAGGTGCTGGAGCCGGAGTTGATCGTGCGCAATAGCTGCGGCCACCAGGACGGCGGCTACGTGCTGGACCAACTGCCCAGCCCGCTGTTCACCGTGCGCTCTATGATGTGAGGCCGGCTGTCCGCCCGGCCTGGCGATAGGTGCGGCTGGATCAAGAAACCAACCCAAAGGCTGGCCCCTCCCCCCCATGGCCGGCCTGCGGCCGGCGATCACATCCCGATTGCGAGCCTGACCTCGACCGCGGCCTGGCGCTGACGGCCGGGACCGCTCTTCCGCCCGGCCTGGCGATAGACGCCGAAGGGGCGGGCCCTCAGGCGGCGTTGCCCAGGCCCTCGCCGCAGGCGGGTCCGTCGTCCTCGCCCACCGGGCCGCGGCGGTCGCGCACATAGACGTTGCCGGGCAAGGATTTGGCGTAGCGCTTGACCTCGGCCGCGCGCTTGCTGATATTGCCGATCTGGCAGGGGCCGTTGCTGTCCACGATGGCCAGGGAGACCGAGACCAGGGGGAAGCGCCCCGGCTGGCCCATGCGGTCCTTGCCCAGCACGTAGCCGGCCTCGCGGTCGGCGCTGGTGTAGCAGCGCGCCACCAGCCGCCGGAAGATGCGCACCACCGATTGGCAGATGCGCTCGGAGCGGGCGGGGTCGGTGATCATCACGAAGTCGTCGCCGCCCAGGTGGCCCAGGAAGTCGATGGAGCCGCCGTGGCGCTTGAGGCTCCAGGCCAGCACCCGCGACACCAGGTTGATCATCTGGTCGCCGGCCTCGAAGCCGTAGTTGTCGTTGTAGACCTTGAAATGATCCAGGTCGGCGTAGATGAAGCTGGCCGGCACCCCGTCTTGGCACAGGCGTTCGATCTCCAGCTCCAGGGCCACGTTGCCGGGCAGGCCGGTCAGGGGGCTCATGCCCTTGGCCATCTCCACCTGCACCCGGGCCAGGGCGTCCAGCATCTTCTGCACGCTGACGATGCCCAGCAGGTTGCCGTTGGCGGTGACGATGATGTGGTCGTAGATCTTGAAGCGCTCGCGGCTCATGGCCGTGCTGGCCACCTGCTCCACCGGCACCGAGCCGTCCACGATCAGCGGCGCGGAGTCCATCACCCGGGTGACGTTGCGCTCCCAATACAGCGAGGTGCCGTAATAGGCCCCCAGCAGGCGGTCCAGGTTGTGGCTCATCACCAGGCCCAGGGGCCGGTTGTTCTGGGCCACCACCACCCCGCCGATGGGCTGGGTGTCCAGGATGCGCTTGACGTGCTTGGTGGGCGCGTCCGGGGGCACCTGGATGGCCGGCTCGGCCAGTTCGCGCACCGGCTGCGAGCAGGACCATTCCTGCCCGGCGCGCACCTTGCCCCGGCTCAGCAGGGCGGCGGAGATGGCGGCGGGCTCCTTGGGGGCGGCCGGCCGGCCCAGGTGGAAGCCCTGGCCATAGTGCACGCCCATGGCCATGATGCTGGTCAGCTCGGTGTCGGTCTCGATGCCCTCGGCCACGATGGCGCAGCCGATCTTGTCGGCGAAGGTGACCAGGGTCTCCAAGAGGGCGCGGGCCACCGGGTTGATGTCGATGCCCCGGATCAGGCTCATGTCCACCTTGATGAAGTCCGGCCGCACCTTGGCCAGGCTGGTGAGCCCGGAATAGCCGGTGCCCACGTCGTCGATGGCCACCAGGTAGCCCTGGGAGCGGTAGTGGTCCAGGGTGCGGTGGAACAGGGTGAAGTCCTTGATGGGATGGCGCTCGGTGATCTCGAAAACCACGTTGTGGGGGCTCAGGCCGTAGCGCTCCAGAAGGACCATGGTCTCGCCGGGGCGGAAGGCCGGATCGCCCAGGGTGCGGGGGTGGATGTTGAGGAAGAGTTTCTGCCCCTGACCCATCTGCCCCAGGCCGGCCAGGGCCTGCTCGCGGCAGACCCGTTCCAGGGTGAAGACGCTGCCCACCTCCTCGGCAAAGTCGAAAAGCATCTGCGGAGAGTGGAAGTAGCTCTCCTCGGGGCCGCGGGCCAGGGCCTCCCAACCAAAGACGTGGCCCTCGCGCAGGTCCATGATGGGCTGGTAGACGCTTTTCAACAGCGGCGCTTCCAGGATCTGGCGGAACTGGTGCATCAGGCCCAGCTTGCTGGGGTCCAGGCTGCCGCGGGCGGCCTGGCGGGCGTCGTCCAGGGCGGCGTAGAGCAGGTTTTCCAGGCCGCGGCCGGTGCCGGCGGGCATGAGCGAACAGCCCACCTCCACCGCCAGGCTCTGGCCGGTCATCTGCATGGCCTGGTGGTTGAGCTGGTTGCGCACCGAGAGCCGAAGCCTTAAGGCCAGGTCAAAGAGGTCGGAGAGCGCGTGGCAGCCATTGGGGAAAATGGCCATGAAGGTGGCGCCCTCGAGCTTTTCCATCACCACCGGGTCGCTGTCCGGGGCCAGTTGGAGCAGCTCGCCGTGCAGGATGTCGCCCAGCTCCTCGGCCAGACGGCTGCCCAGGGTGGGGCCGTAGAGTTTTTCGAACAGGGAGTAACCCGCCACCCGCACCAGGACCAACGCCAGGGGGACGCCCTGGTCCAGGCAGGCCTCCAGGCGGCGGCGGTGGGCCTTGCTGAACATGTTCCAGTCCTGGCGCACGCCCAGGCGCAAGGGCTCTTCCTTGCTTTCCTCGCTGCCAAGTTCCAGCATCCAGCGCGTTTGCAGCACAGTGCACTCCATGGGGCGAGCCGCGGGGCCCTGGGCCGGGTCCCCCGTCACTCGTTCAGATAGCGTCGGGATGGGGCAGGGACGGCATCTTTCCCTATGGTGCGGGAGTCTAGCAGAGGTCGGCCCAAGGCAAGTTACGATGATGTGATTATTGCATTACTTATGGGGCGCACGCCGCGCGGGGGGCGGTGATTGGCATGCGTTCATGGGTCCGCGCGCCCCCCGGCCGCGGGGGCGCGACCGGGGAGCGCGGGGACGGGGTGGGTCGGGGAAAAGAGGGGAATCAGATCAGGTCGCGGCGCACCGAGAAGCTGAGGCGCGAGGTGGTCACCCGGCTGCGGCCGAAATAGACGAAGGCCACCAGCCAGGTGCCCTGGATCAGCACCAGGGGGCCGGGGGCCCACAGGGCGGCCGCGCCCAGGGCCAGGTCGGGCATGGCGGCCGGGGCCGCGGGCAAGAGCCAGGCCAGCAGGCCCAGCCACAGGGCGGCGGCCAGGGCCATGTACTGGTAGGCGCTGAAGCGGCCGTCGCCGCGAAAGTCGGCGCGCAAAAA
>JAZDHW010000268.1:0-12508 GCA_043805555.1 Pseudomonadota bacterium | reverse complement strand
TCGCGGGCCTCGGGCAGGACGGGCACCGCCGGCGCGTCGATGGTCAGCTCCAGGCCCGAGGCCCGGGCCAGCTCCAGGGCGTGGCCCAACAGCCCGAAGCCGGTGATGTCCGTGGCCCCGCTCACCCCCAGCTCGGCCATGACCTCGGCCGCGCCGGCGTTGAGGGTGGTCATCAGCGCCACGGCGTTGGCCACCGCCCCGGCCGAGGCCAGCCCGGCCTTGAGCGCCGTGGCCACCACCCCGGTGCCCAGGGGTTTGGTCAGGATCAGGGCCTGGCCGGGCTTGAGCCCGGCGTTGGTCACCAGCCGGTCCGGGTGCACGATGCCGGTCACCGACAGGCCGTACTTCAACTCCGGGTCCTCCACCGAGTGCCCGCCGGCCAGCACCGCCCCGGCCTCGTGGATCTTGGTGAGGCCGCCGCGCAGTATCTCGCGGAAGACCTCGGGCGGGTGGTCCTTGATGGGGAAGCAGCAGATATTCATGGCCGTCAGCGGCCGGCCGCCCATGGCGTAGACGTCCGACAGGGCGTTGGTGGCGGCTATCTGGCCAAAGAGAAAGGGATCGTTGACGATGGGGGTGAAGAAGTCCACGGTCTGGATCAGGGCGATCTCCGGGGTGAGCAGGTAGACCCCGGCGTCGTCGGCGGTGTCGGCCCCCACCAACAAACGCGGGTCCGCCTCCTTGGGCAGGCCCTCCAGGATGCGGGCCAGGTCCCCCGGCCCGATTTTGGCCGCTCAACCGGCGGCGCGGGCCTTTTCGGCCAGCTTCACGGGCTCGCTCATGGCAGTGATCGTCCTTGCGCGGGTGCAGGTTCGGACCGCGGCCCAGCCGCGGCGCCTGATGGCTATCATAAGCCATAGGCGGCGGGCATGCCAGCCTGAGGGGTGGGAGGCGGCCGGGGGCGTGCGAACGGCGGGGCCAGGAGCCTGTCGGAGTAATCCTCCGACAGGCTTCCGGGCGGGCCATGGACGGCCCGCCCGGAATGGCGCCAAATTAATTTTTGGCGCCATTCCGAGAACTTGCCAAAATTAACTTTTGGCAAGTTCCAAGAGGAGAAAGCCATGGATGGCTTTCTCCGACACACACCTAGCCGGGCAGGTCCTCGGACAGCTCGGGATAGAGCTCGCGTACGCAGTCCGGGCAGAGGCCGTGGCTGAAATCGGCGCGCGAATGGGTGCTGATGTAGGTCTCCAACTGCTCCCAGTAGCCGTCGTCCTTGCGGATGCGCTTGCAACTGGCGCAGATGGGCAGCAGGCCCCGCAACTGGTAAAGCTCGCTCTCGCGGGCCTTTTTCAGCGCCTCCTGGGCCTCGATGCGCTCGGTGATGTCGTGGCAGGAGCCGATGAAGCCGGCGAAACGGCCCTCCTGGTCGAAAAAGGGCGCGCCGCGGTCGAAGAGCCAGCGGTAGACGCCGTCGTGGCGGCGCAGGCGGTAGACCATCTCGAAGGAATGGCGGCGGTTGAAGCAGCCCAGGTAGGTGTCCAGGCAGCCGGGCAGGTCGGCGGGGTGCACGCCCTGGGCCCAGCCCTCGCCCTTCTCCTGGGCCAGGCTGCGGCCGGTGAACTCCAGCCAGCGCTGGTTGAAGTAGTCGCACTGGCCGTTGGTGTCCGCGCGCCAGATCAGGATGGGGGCCTGCTCCACCAGCAGGCGGTATTCCTCATAGCTCAGCCGTTCGTCAGCCATGGGCTCTCCGGCAGGTTGCCTTCCCTAGTAACCCTACCACAACGCTGTTACATTACGATGTCGCGCCGGAATCTGACGGTGATCAGCGCCGGGCGGCCGGCCTAGCGCCGGGCCAGGGCCATCATCTTGTAGATGGGCAGCCCCGCGGCCAGGGCCACGTCCTCGGTGTTGAGGTAATGGCCGATGGTCTTGTCCATCAGCACGTTGCCGTCGGCGGGGAACTCGTCGTCGCCGGCCCAGAGCACCAGCAAAAACTCCACGTTGGGAAAGGCGCGCACGATCACGCTGGCGTCGCCGGTCCCGCCGCCCTCGCGCCCGCCCACCAGCGGGGCCAGGTCCTTCAGGAGCTGGGGCCGCTCGCCGAAAAAGCCCACCAGGGGGGCCTTGGCCCTTTTGACAAAGGCCGACCAGTAGAACTCGCCGGACTCCACCTCGCGGAAGGTGATCCACTCCCCGGCCGGCTGGGCGCCGTCGGCCCGGGCCAGGTAGTGCAGCACCAGGGCCTGTTCGGCCAGGGGCAGCTCCGGGCCGCCGTCCAGGTGGGCCAGGCTGATGGCCTCCGCGCCCTGGTCCACCCGAAGCGTCCGGCCGTAGTAGTCCAGGAAGAGCGAGCGGCCGTCCTCGCCGGGCGTGGCCCCGGCGCGCGCGGCCACCGCGGCGAAATCCATGGTCACGAGTTCACGGGCGGCCAGGTCGTAGCTGAGCTTGTAGTCATCCACACGGGGCATGGCGGTCTCCGCTTAGCAGGCCGGGCCCGGGTCTGTTGGGCCGCCGTTGTGCACGTCCACCATCTCGCCGTACTCCATCTTCACCACCCGGTCGGCCAGGTGGAAGAAGCGGTCGTCGTGGCTGACGGCCACCACGGTCTTGCCCAGGGCCTTGAGGCGCGGCAGGTATTGCTCATAGAAATAGCGCCGGAACTGGGGGTCCAGGTCGGCGGCCACCTCGTCGAAGACGAAGATGGGCTTGTTCTCGATGTAGGTGGTGATCAGCGCCAGGCGGCGGCGCTGGCCGCTGCTCAGGTTGACGTTGCTGAAGCGGCCGTCGGCGTAGGCGGTCTGGCCCGTGAGCTTCATGGTCTCGATCAGCTCCTTGATCAGGTCCTCGTCTGGGTCCTTGATGCCGTACAGGCGGTCGAAGATGTAGAAATCGCTGAAAATGATGGTGAAAAAGTCGCGGTAGTGGGCGTAGGCGGCCTGGTCGATGGCGTAGTTGTCCAGGAAGATGGCCCCGGCGGTGGGGTAGTACAGGCCGGTGATTAGCTTGAGCAGGGTGGACTTGCCGCTGCCGTTGCCGCCGACGATGAACAGGATCTCGCCCTGGTTGATGCTCAGATCCAACGGCCCCAGGCGGAAGCCGGCCCCGTTGCCGTTCTGGTAGCGGAAGCCCAGGCCCTTGAGCTGGATGCGATTGAAATCGCCGTCCGGCAGCGGGCTGACGGCGGCCGTCTCCCGGGTGTCGTCGGCCTCCTCCAGCTTCTTCTCCATGGTCTCGATGGAGTTGAGGGCGAACTCGGCCTTGTAGATGAAGGGCAGCATGGCCACCACCTGGCCCAGGGGGCCCAGGGTGAACAGCACCACGGTGATGATGCTGGTGACGTTCTTGCTGTCGATGTCGCTGATGCGCGGCAGCACGAAGACGATGGCCGCGATGAGGATGAGGAAGAAGGTCTGGGCGAAGATGTAGTTGTTGATGGCCAGGAACTCGCTCTCCACCTTGGCGGTGCGGGCCTCCACCGAGCTGGTGCGCAGGTGGTTTTCGAAAAGGTCCGTGGAGCGCGCGCTGCTGATCTTCACCTCTTTGAAACCGTCCACCAGGTTGTTCAGGTGGCGCAGGAAGCTGGTCTCGCGCTCCTTGGTCAGGGCCAGCTTCTCGTTGATGCGCTTCTGGGTGCCCTGGTAGACCACCACCGCGGCCACGATCATGGCGCAGCAGATGACCAGCGCCGGCACGGAGATGGTGGCGATGTAGGCGAAGCTGGCCACCAGCATGATCAGGGAGGCCGCGGCCACGGTCAGGTAGCGCGCCGCCTCAAACAGCACGTCGGTGTGCTCCAGAAGCACCTTGTAGACGTCGGTGCGCTGCATGCCCTCGAAGGAGCGCAGGCTGCTGCGGCGCACCTTGTCGGCGATGCGCAACTGGGTGTCATAGATCATCTGGCCGGCCCGCTCGCCGGTGCGGGTGAAGGCGTAGCGGTTAGCCAGGGCGAAGCTGATGATGCACAGGACGAACAGGGCGAAGTAGCGGAAGTTGGCGGCGTCGGCCTTGAAGTCCTCGGCCGCGGCGTTGATGATGACCAGCGCCCCGGCCTGCAACAGGCCGGCGGCCACCGCCGCAAGGAGGATGCGCGAGCCCTCGCGGCCGTAGCCGGCCACCAGCAGCTTGATGAAGCGCGAGTTCAGGATGGACATGCCCGGCCGCACTCTCCCCGCGCCCGCCGGGGAAAAGGCGGGCATCGCCTAAACATGCCATCATTGCCCGCCCGGAGCAACCCCCAAGGCCGCTGCCCCCAGAGCGCCCCGGCCCTGCCCCGCCGGCCCCAGGCGGCCGGACAGCCGCGCACCGATCGCGCCGGGTCGTAACCCAACCTTAACCCGGTCGTCGCCGTGGTTTATTGGCGGCGCCCCGGCCGGCGGTGCTACCATTTATGAGATGGCCCCAACCTGCAACGGCGCGGTCCGCGCCGGGAGGAAGATCATGGAAGACAAGCGCGATTTGCACCTGAAAGCCCAGGAGCTGGCCGACTGCCACGCCGCCAGCGATCCCCTGGCCGAGATGAGCGCCCTGGCGGGCGAGGTAGACCGCCAGGAGGCGGCGCTGAAATGGCTGGCGCTGACCGTGCTGCACGCGGTCAACGCCAACGCCAAGAAGATCGAGCTGACCCTGACCCCCGACGGCCAGGCCGTGGTGACGGCCAAGTACCGTGAGGCCATCCTGCCCTCGCCCGGCCCGGAGATCGGCGCCCTGATCATGGACAGCATGCGCGAGATGATCCACGCCCAGGACAGCGACAAGGCCAAGCTGCCCCTGGCCTTTGGCGTGCGCGAGGACAGCCTGACCTTCGACGTCAAGATCGAGCGCAAGAAGAACGGCGCCCAGGAGCTGAGCCTGAAGTTCGCCGACGAGTAGCCGGCCGGCCCGCCGGCGGCGGGAGCCGACTGGTCTGATTGCAGCCGAGGCCTCGCCCCACCCGCCCTGGGGGGCGAGGCCTTTTTTGTTATTTATCGCCGCCGCGGCCCGCGACTATTTGTAGCGGAGGCGTGCGCCGGCCGGTGAGGCGGGCGTATTTTTCGTCCGGCCATCCCACGGCGATGACCGCGTGGACCGTCTCGCCGGGGGTCAGGCCGCAGAGGCGGTTCAGGTCCGGCCGGCGGCGCAGCACCTCCACCGCAAAGCCCACCAGGCAGGAGCCCAGGCCCAGGGCGTGGGCCCCCAGCAGGATGTTCTGGCTGGCCAGCAGGGCGTCCTCGGCCGGGCAGGAGCCGCCGGGCCGGCTGCCCACCACGATGGCCGCTGGCGCGCCGTGAAAAAGCCGCTCGCGGCCGCCGGCCGCCCACTCGGCCAGGGCCTTGGTCACCGACTGGTAGTGGTCGCGGTGATCGTCGGCCAGCTCGCGCCGGCCGATGAGGGCCATGCCCCGGCGCAGCCAGGCTTTCTGCGCCAGGCGGTTGAGCCGGGCGAAGAAATCGCCCACCGCCCGGGCCAGGTCCAGCACCGCGGCGCGGTCGGCCAGGATGGCGAAGCTCCAGAGCTGGCTGTTGGTGCCGCTGGGCGCGGCCAGGCCGAACTTGACCAGATCGCGCAGCATGTCCAGCGGCACCAGTTTTTGCTGGTAGTTGCGGCAGGAACGCCGGCTCTGCATCAGGCGCGCGAGCTGGGCCGGATCAATCCCGCCGGGGGCCAGCCAGCGCTGGTCGGCCGCGAAGCTCGCGAAGCGGCCCTGCTCAGGGTCCAGGCTGGCCACGCCGATGGCCCCGGTGGGGCAGACGGCCTGGCAGTGGCCGCAGTTCAGGGAGCGGTCCCCGCTCACCACCGCCTTGCCGTCCTGCATGCTCAGGGTGTCCGACGGGCAGACCCGCACGCACAGCCCGCAGCCCACGCAGGCCGCCTGGTCCACCACCGTGGTCACCCGGCGGTTGTCGCCTACTTGAGCCACTGGTCCGTGATGGCCTTCAGCTCGGCCGGGCTCACCGCCTTGAGGCCGAGGTTGAGGATCTCCAGCAGCATGGCGTTGCCCTTGGCCACCGGCCAGGTCATGCGCCCCTGGTCCACCGCCGCGCCGGCCCGGGCCAGCCTGCCGGTCAGCCCGGCCTCTTTGGCCACGTGCTCCACCACCAGCTCGTCCATGACGATGGCCTGCACGTCGCCCGCGGCCAGGGCCTTGACCGCCTGGGGGTAGTCGGCAAAGGCCGTCACGGTCAGGCCCGCCTTCTGGGCCAGCACCTGGCCCGAATCGCCGGCCACCGCGCCCACGCTGCGGCCCTTGAGGTCATTGAGGCCCTGCACCGACTTGGCCAGGGCCGGCGCGGTCCAGATGTAGGCGCCGATGGTCAAAAAGGGCTCGCTGAACTGGGCGAAGGCCTGGCGCTCGGCCAGGGGGAAGCAGCCGGCCAGGGAGTCGAAGCGGCCGTTCTTGAGCCCGGCCAACTGGTCGGCGAACCGGGCCGGGGTGAAGCTGAGCTTCAGGTCCAGCTTCCTGGCCACCAGCCGCCAGAGGTCGATGGAGATTCCGGCCGGCTGGGCCTTCGCGTCCAGGAAGCCGTAGGGCGGGTAGTCGCTGAAGACGCCGATCTTGAGCGGGCCGTGATTGGCCAGCCACTGGCGCTGGGGCGGGCCCAGCAGGTCCGGGCTGGCCGCGGCCGGGGCCGGCGCAGCGGCGGCGGCCAGGGCCAGGAGCAGCCATAAAATGCGGGCCGAGGCGCGTACTGGCGCGGGCATGGGGGCCTCCCGTGGGCTAGAGATTTATCTGCTGGGGTTGGCGCACCACCACCAAGAGCATCTTGAAGGGCTGGTCCGCGTCCAGGGCGTGGGGCACGCCGTGGGGCATGGCCACGCACTGGCCGGCGGCGAGCGCCAGGGTTTTCTCGCCGATGGTCACCCTGGCCGCGCCATCCAGGATCACCACCAGGGCGTCGGCCGGTACGGTGTGGGCGCTGATGCCCTCGCCCTGGGCCAAGGCGAACAGGGTCAGGCTCAGCATGGGGTTCTGGGCCAGGGTGCGGCTGACCACCTGGCCGGGGTGGTAGGCCACCAGGTCGGCGATGGCCTGGGGCTCGGCAAAGGGGATGTTTTTCAGCATCTGCTCGGCGGACATGGCTCCTCCTTAACACCGGCCGTCCGGGCCGGGCGGCTCAGCACTCGGCCCCGGTCTCCAGGCTGCGCCGGGCCAGGAGCCGGCAACAGGCCCAGATGCCCTCGGCCGAGAAGATGGTCAGGTCGTGGTGGTACCAGCGGCCGAAGTAGTCGCGGGCCACCTGATCGGGGTCCGGGCAGGCGGCCAGGCGCTCCCGCAGCCAGCGGCGCTCGGCCTCCAGGTGTTGGGCGGTGGCGGCCAGGTACTCCTCCACCGCCGGGCCGCTGATCTCCTCCTGGTGGCCCAGGCCCAGCACCGCGGGCTCCAGCGCCGCCGCGACTTCCAGGGTGGTCATGTATTGGTCCCAGGAGACGAAGCAGAGCGGGAAGCCGGGCCGGCCGTTGTCCAGGAACCCGGCCGAGTCGCTGGCCAAGAGCGCGCCGTCCTCGGGCAGCCAGGCCATGAGCCCGTCGGGCACGTGGCCGTCGGAGGCCAGGAAACGCATCGCCACCCCGCCCACGTCCAGGCTGTCGCCGGCCTCCAGGGCCCGCCAGGCCAGGCGGCGGGGGCCCACGGCCGGCCGGGGCGGGTTCAGGTCCAGGCCCTCGCGTTGGGCGATCACGGCCGAGGTGTAGCCGTCCTCGCCGCGGAAGCGGGCGGCCAGGCTGGGCCGGGCCAGGGCGGCCTGGCCGCCGGCGGTTATGCGCAGCTCGGCCCGGGGCAGGCCGGCCAGGAGGGTCACCGCGCCGAAGCTGTGGTCGGCGTGGGCGTGGGCGATGATGACCGGGCCGACCTCCTCGCGCGCCACGCCCAGGGCGTCGAGTTGGGCCAGGGTGGCGGCGGCGCTCATGGTCACGCCCACCTCGAAGATGGCGGCCTGGCCGGCGCCGCGCACCAAAAACGACGGCTGGTGCCGGGTGCCCAGCCGCCACAGGCGGGGGCCGAGCTGGCGGGGCGGGGGCAGGCGGTCCGGCATCAGCCCACCACCCAGACCGCGAGGTTTTCGCCGCCCGCCAGCACCTTGTCGCTGACGTGGCCCAGGAAGAAGGAGCGGTTCTCGCCCCGGCGGCCCACCACCACGGTGCCGTAGTCGCCCTCGCGCACCTCCTTGAGGATAGCGCCGGGCACGCCCAGCGCCCCCTCGCGCTCGTGCACCTCGATCTGCTCCGGCTCCAGGCCGCCCTCGGTGAGCACCTTCATGGCCCGCACCATGAAGTCGTCCATGCATTCCTGGTCCGAGTGCATCAAATCGCCCTCGATCTCCCGGGCCAGGTCCTGGCCGAACTCCAGCGGGCAGTAGGTGGCCAGCATGGCCCCCACGTGCAGCAGGGTCACCTGGCACTCCGGGTTGCCGCCCAGCATGTAGGCCAGGTGGTCCACGGCGCGCAGGCTGCCCTCGCTGCCGTCCACCGCGCACAGCACCCTGAGACTGGCGACCCGGCCGCCCACCACCCAGATGGGGATGCGCATGGCGTGCTGCACCACCTGGTTGGTGACGCTGCCCACGAAAAGCTCCTGGGCCTTGGTCAGCCCGCGCCGGCCCAGCACCAGGGCGTCGTAGAGCCCCTGCTCGGCCTCAAAAAGGATGTCGTGGGCCGCGTCGGAGGCGCGCGGGTGGGCCTTGAGCTCCACCTGCTCCTCCTTGAGGCCGTGGCGCAAAAGGCGCTCGCGGGCGTGCTCCAGCACCTGGTTGGCCTGCGCGCGGTTCTTGGCCTCCAGGGTGCGCAGCCGCTTCAGGGCCATGCCGTCCCGCTCGGCCTCGCGGCGCAGGTAGGGCGGGATGGGGTTCATCACGTAAAAGAGGGTCAGGAACAGCTCGCGGATCATGCCGCCTTCCATGAGCCCCACGTAGTCCACCGCCTTCTCGGCGGCCAGGCTGCCGTCCACACCGATCAAAAGCTTTTTTTGCATGGTCTCGCTCCCCAGGTTTCGCCGGCCCGCGCCGAGGCCAAAGGCGCTAAGCGCCCAGCAGCAGGGCGTTGATGCGCACCTTGCGGTGCTGGACCTCCGTGGCCAGCACCATGCGGCGCTGCTTGAGCGCGTGGATGCGGCCGGCAAAGGGGCCTTCGCCGGCCGCCTCGCGGGCCAAGAGGTCCCTGACCTCGGCGGCGCACTCCTCCTGACGGACGGCCAGCTCCGCGATCTCCCCTTCCAGCTCCTCCATCCGCCGGCGCAGGTTGGGGTCGTCCAGGGGGTTGGCCGGCAGGCCGGCCGGGGCGGGCCGCGAACGGCCGCAGGTAAGCTCGGTCATGGCGTCTGCGCTCCCGAAAAATTGGCGGGGCGGGCGGGCGCGCAGGCGGCGCCGCGCCCGGTCATGCCTACACTGTAGCCAGCCTGGGCGGCCAGGGCAAGCCAAGCCCGCGCGGTTGCGCGGCGGGCGGCGCCGTGATAGCCTTTCCCCATGCGCGGACTCTTATTCCGTTGGGTGGTGAACGCCGGTGGCCTGCTCTTGGTCAGCTACCTGTTCGAAGGCATACAGGTGGCTTCAGTGGGCTGGGCCTTCATTGCCGCGCTGTTTTTGGGGATCATCAACGCCCTCATCCGCCCCGTGGTCCTGGTCCTCACCCTGCCCATCAACGTCCTCACCCTGGGCCTTTTCACCATCGTGGTCAACGCCCTGATGCTCTGGCTCACCGGCAGCCTGCTGGCCGGGTTCTGGGTTTCGGGCTTCTGGTCGGCGGTGGGCGGGGCCCTGGTGCTCAGCCTGATCAGCTTCGCGGTCAACTCCCTGGTCAACGACCAGGGGCGCTGGGAGGTCATCGAGATGCGCCGCAGCCGGGGCGGCCAATGGCGGGAGCGCTAACCATGATGGCAATGGGGCCCACCCAGGCGGCCATGCGCATGCGCATGGACTCCTGTCAGCGCCTGATCCACGACGTGACCCAGCGCCTGTCCGGCGAGACGGTCAACCCCAAGATCGTCGAGCAACTGAGCCGCCTGGACGAACTCCTGTCCTACATCGACCACCAGGCGGTGAGCGAGACCGACCTGGCCCGCATCGAGGCCTGCACCAACCAGCTCATGTCCGAGCTGGGCGCCCTGTTCCAACACCAGGACCTGGGCAACCTCTACGACGTGATCAAACATTAAAAACCCCTCGTTTTCCCACCTGCAAAATAATAATAACAAGCGCACATGGATGGCCGCCCGGGGCGATTACAAGCGCACTTAGTTGATTGCGTTGCGCAAATACAAGCGCACTTAGTTGATTGCGCAATGTAATTACAATTGCACATAGCAGCCCCCTGATTGGGTGCTAAGCGGCCAATAAAACCCCCCTGCCCAATCATGATTACAAGCGCACATAGCTACACCCCACCAAAGCCCCCATCTAGCTAGTTCCCTTGTGCTTTACGGCAGGGGCTCTCCCCACTTTTATTAGGACCACCCCCCCCTTAAATACGGGTCTTCCCCCATGGACTCCGCCCTTGCGCTCATGCACCATGGGTCATGTTCACAAGGATGCGCCCTTGCGCCGGCGGGGCGGATATTTGTGGCGGGTGAAAACTTGTCAGGAGGGACACATGCCGAAAACAACGGACGAACTGCTTTCCTCGCGGGACTTCAAGACCCTGGTGAGCAAGCGCTGGACGGTCTCGATCATCCTCACCATCCTGCTGTTCATCATCTACTACGGCTACATCCTGCTCATCGCCTTGGACAAACCCTTCATGTCCCAGAAGGTGGGCGCGGCCACCACCCTGGGCATCCCCCTGGGGGTGGCGGTCATCGTGCTCTCCTGGGTGCTGACGGTGGTCTACGTCATCTGGGCCAACTCGGCCTATGACAACGAAGTCAAGCGCCTCAAGGACCAGTTGTAGGCAAGGGGGGAAATCATGCAGCAAGCCGCTGAAAAAGCCATTCAGACCACGCTGGGCCAGCCCACCGCCGAATCCATCATCTTTTTCTTCATCATCGTCGCCCTCACCCTGGCCATCACCTACTGGGCGGCCAAGCGCACCCGCTCCACCAAGGAGTTCTACGCCGCCGGCCGCAGCGTCAGCGGCTTGCAGAACGGCTTCGCGCTCTCCGGCGACTACATGTCGGCGGCCTCCTTCCTGGGCATCGCCGGCCTAGTCAGCCTCAAGGGCTATGACGGCATGATCTACGCCACCGGCTGGCTGGTGGGCTGGCCGGCGCTGATGTTCCTGATCGCCGAACCTCTGCGCAACCTGGGCAAGTACACCTTCGCCGACGTGGTGGCCTTCCGCCTCAGGCAGCGCCCGGTGCGCATCGCCAGCGCCGTCGGCGGCATCCTCACGGTGCTCTTCTACACCATCGCCCAGATGGTGGGCTCGGGCAGCCTGATCAAGCTGATGTTCGGCATCCCCTACGAGATGGCCGAGATCATCGTGGGCGCGGTCATGCTGGCCTACGTGCTCTTCGGCGGCATGATCGCCACCACCTGGGTGCAGATCATCAAGGCGGTGCTGCTCTTGTGCGGCGTCACCATCCTGACCGTCCTGGTCCTGGCCCAGTTCAACTTCAGCCCTGGCGAGCTTTATTCGGCGGTGTCGGCCAAGTACGGCCAGGAGGCCCTGGAGCCCGGCGGCCTGGTGAGCAACCCGCTGGACGCCATCAGCCTGGGCCTGGCCCTGATGTTCGGCCTGCTGGGCCTGCCCCACATCCTGATGCGCTTCTACACCGTGCCCGACGCCAAGGCCGCCCGCAAGAGCGTGCTCTACGCCACCGGGTTCATCGGCTACTTCTACTGCATCATCCCCATCGTGGGCTTCGGCGCGGCGGTGCTGGTGGGGCGCAACGGCATCACGGGCATGGACAAGGGCGGCAACATGGCCGCGCTCCTGGTCAGCGAGGTCCTGGGCGGCACCCCGTTCCTGGGCTTCATCGCCGCGGTGGCCTTCGCCACCATCCTGGCGGTGGTGGCCGGCCTGACCCTGGCCGGCGCCTCGGCCCTATCGCATGACATCTACGTCAACGTGATCAAGAAGGGCGAAGCCAGCGAGCAGGAGCAGGTGAAGGTGGCCAAGATCGCCACGGTGGTCTTCGGCATCTGCGCCGTGCTGCTGGGCATCCTGTTCAAGGGCCAGAACGTGGCCTTCATGGTGGGCCTGGCCTTCGCCATCGCCTGCAGCGCCAACTTCCCGGCCCTGCTGATGTCCATCCTGTGGAAGAAGTTCACCACCCAGGGCGCGGTGTGGTCGATCCTGGTGGGGGCCTTCCTCTCGGTGGTGCTCATCATCATCAGCCCCACGGTCTGGGTGGACGTTCTCAAGAACCCCACCGCCATCATCAGCCTGAAGAACCCGGCCATCATCTCCATGACCGCGGCCTTCGTGGCCGGCTGGCTGGTCAGCCTGGCCACCCAGGAGAAGGAGGCCGAGGAGAAGTTCGCCCAGCAGAAGGTGCGCACCTACTTGGGCGTGGGCGCCGAGTAACCCTTACCAACCCCGCACGGCGGGGGCCGGCCCCCGCCGGCCCCAACCGCGGAGGGCGCGCCGATCAGCGGCGCGCCCTCTTTTTATGGTTCATCCGGCAGATGGCCAGGTAAGAGAGACAGGTTTGTCAGCA
>JAZDHW010000267.1:0-4358 GCA_043805555.1 Pseudomonadota bacterium | reverse complement strand
TGGTTGACCGCGCCAGCCGCCAGGCCGCACCGGGGCCACGCAGCCAGCCGGCCCAGACATTTTTCTTGCCGTCAGGGGCGTGCTGACACAATGAGAGCAGGCTTGAGCCCCCGGCGGTCAAGGGCTGGCCTGGCCAGCTCGTGAAACCCTTGACCGCCGGGGCCAAGCCTGCTACCGGCCCCCATTCTTATTTGTCTAGCAAACGGATAGTGTTAACAGGCCCTAGCGGGTCAGGGCCCCGGTGGAGCGGGGCTGGTACTCCTCGGGCAGGTACTCGAAACGGTTGTGGATGACTTCGCGGAACCACATCTGGCGGCCCACCACGTCGCCGTCCTCGTTGAAGGTGTAGTCGCTGCAGACGCCGGGCATCATGTTCATGTAGTTCAGGGCCTGGGCCATCTCCAGGGGGATGCTGGAGCCGCAGTCTTTCATGGCCGCCACCAGCAGGTTGACGGCGTCGAAGGAGGCGGCCGCGTCGGAGTCCGGCATCTTGCCATGGGCCTTCTTGAACGCCGCCACGAACTCCCTGGTCTGGGGCCGGTCCAGGTCGGGCCGGAAGAAGTTGGTGGTGATGACGCCGTCGGCCGCGTCCTTGGCGTGGCGCAAGAGGTCCTGGTTGTCCAGGCTGTCCGGGCCGATTATGCAGCATTTGATGCCCAGGCCCCGGGCTTGGTGGATGATGTGCCCGGCCTGGGGCAGGTAGCCCACCAGCAGCATGGCGTCGAAGCCGCTCTGGCGCAGTTGCAGGATGACCCGGCGCACGTCCTCCTGCCAGGAGAAATAGGAGCGCACGTGCATCACGTCCAGGCCCACGTCCACCGCCGCGGACGAGAAGTTCTGGGCCAGGCTCAGGCCGTAGAAGGAGCTGAACAGGCCGCGCTCGAAGAGCACCACCAGGCGCTGCTGGCCCAGCTTCTTGCACAGGTTGGCCATCTCGCGGGCGATGGCGTCGTCGCGCGGGACGTTGCGGAAGGAGAAGGGGTTGGGGATCAGGGTCAGATCGGGGTCGGTGGCCCCGGTGCTCATGAACAGCAGGCCGGCGGTGCCGTAGATGATCGAGCAGGGAATGGCCACCTCGGAATAGATGTGGCCGATCACGGCCACCACGTCGGTGTTGCTGGCCAGCCGCCGGGCCAGGCGCTCGCCCACCGGCAGCTTGCCCTCGTCGTCGTAGTGCAAAAGCTCCAGCTTGCGCCCGCCCAGCACCCCGCCGCGCTCATTGACCAGCTTGGCGGCCAGCTCGGCCCCCTGGGGGGTGAGGTTGGGCAGGTTGGACGAGGTGACCACGGCGATCTTGACCGGGCCCTTGCCCTTGGCCGCCTGCATCTGGCGATTGCGGTAATGGTCCTGATAGCGGTTGCAGCCGCTGAGCAGGAACAGGGCGGCCAGCAGGAGCGCGCAGAGCCCGACCCGGCCGGCCGGCCCGGCCAGGCCCGCTGACCAGCGCCCGAGACGGCCACGCGCTGGCCGGCGCATCAATTTCCGCTTCCGCCCAGGATCAGGGGCAGGCCGTCCTTGCCGCCGCCCACCACCACCGTCTTGGCGTTGGGCGAGGTGGCAAGCTGTTCGGTGGCCTGGATGCCGCGGTACCTGAGCAGGTCCGGGGTGAGGGTGGCGCCCAGGATGGTGTTGTAGCGGGCCAGGCCCTCGGCCTCGATGCGGCGGCGCTGGGCCTCCTTGCCCTCCCGCAGCAGGATGTAGGCGTAGGCTTCGGCCTTGTGGAACTCCACCATCTTCTTCTCGATGGCCATCTGCACGTCCGGCGGCAGCTCGACCTTGGTGATCAGCACCGCGTCGATGTTGAGGAAGCGGCGGGCCACCTCCTCCACCGCCTCGCTGATGGACTTGGCGATGAGGGTGTTGGAGGAATAGACCTCCTCGGCGTCCAGGCGGCCCACCGTGGTGCGCAGCACCGCCTCCACCGTGGGCACGATCACCGTTTCGGCGTAGTCCGGGCCGATCTTCTGGTGCAGGGCGCCCAGCAGGGTGTACTCGGGGTAGTAGCGGATGGAGACCCAGATGCGCACCTGCAGGCCGTTCTTGGTCAGCACGTTGAAGTCCCGCGCCGCCTCCTGGATGCGCACGTTATAGATGTACATGTGGTTCCAGGGCAGGATGACGTGCATGCCCTCGCCGTAGACCTGGTCGATCACGGTGCCGCCCAAAAAACGCAGCCAGAGCACCCCGCCCTGGCCGGGCTGGATGGAGATGAAGATCGAGTTCCACAGGTAGACCACCAGCAGGGCGGTGACCAGGATGGTCACCACCAGGATGGGCAGGTGGCGCTCCAAACGAGCTTTGATCCTTTGCCAGACTTTTCGCATGGCCTGTCCGGAAAACGGCAATCCATATCAGGACGCAGAAGGCCCCCCGCGGCCCCGCAACCGCCGCCGGGCGCCGCGCCTCACGGCAGTATAACCCAACCCGGCGCTTCACCTCAATTTTCTTGCCGGTTTTCTTGCAAGCAACCCGCGGTTGACTCCCCCCCGGCCTTGAAATAGAGTTAGCGGGGTTTGTGTCCAGCCGGCGACGCGAGAGTGGCGGAAATGGTAGACGCACTGGACTTAGGATCCAGCGGGGAAACCCTTGGGGGTTCGAACCCCCCCTCTCGCACCAACAATCATTTGAGCCGCTTAGCCCGCCAAGCCTGTTGCGCTTCGCCCTCTCCCCCCGCGCTCGCCATCGGCAATCGCCTCCACCCGCGCCGGCTTGGCCGGGGCCGCAGCGGCGGCGCGGAATGCAACCCGCGAACCAGGGGAAATAAGCCGTGAAGAAGTTGAAGACGAGCAGCGCCCGTGACGGTTGTTTGGTCGTGTTGCCGTTCGTTTAGATCAGGCAATCCTCGTAATGTGCTTGGCCCCCGCCGCCCTTGCTGGTGGCGGGGGCCGGGCTTTTGAGGTGTTGACTGCGTTTGCCGGCCTGGGGCAGACTGATCGGGAAATATTCGCCGGGTTTTGCGGGCCACTAATCCGGCTAGCCCCCCCGGCGGGCGGCCGGACAGCCAAAACAGGGGTGAATCATGAACAAGGTGATCAAGAGCAACAGCAGCAACTGCCTGAAGCACACCCTGCTCTTTTAGCCGGGGGCGGCCGGGGTTTGCCTTGGTCTGGTTTGACTGCGCCACCCGGCCCATGGCAAGATAAGCCCAGGTGTGATGCGGGCGGTTCGTCTGCCTTTGCGGCCGGCCCATATGGATTCGCCGGATCCGTCGGCCTGGCTGGGAGGGAAGTCACGCGCACAGTGAAAAGCCTCCGCGGCCTGGCGGGCTGCCCCCTTTCGGTTCCCGTTATTTATATGGGCAAGCCCCTGGGCCAGGCTCCATGGCTCCCGCCGCCAGGCCGGCGGCGTGGAGGCATGTGCAAGCTGTTTTCCCCGCGCGGCCCTTTGAAACTCATGGGAGGTGCGTCATGAAAAAGGTGAAAAAGAGCCACGAGGTTTTGTGCTTCAAGCAGGGCGTCGCCATGGCCTAAAGCCTGCGCCCCGCCGCGCCCGCGCAGCCCGGATAAACTCCAGGGAGGTGCATCATGCTTAAGGTGAAAAAGAGCGCCCAGACGGCTTGCCCCGGTAATTACCAGATCGTCGCGTAAGCGCCTGAAGCCAACCCCCGTCGCCTGACCGGCGGCGGGGGTTTGGCTTTGGCTCAGGCCGGCGGCTCCGGGGCGGCGGCCCGGCGGCGCGGCTTGGGCCGGGGGCTCAGGTCCAGGGCCGCGGCCCGGATGCGCTCCAGCAGGCCGTCGGCGTTGCGCCCGCTGACCTCGAAAACGCGCCCCACCTCCTCCGGGGTCTTGCCCACCAGATAGAGCATCTCCAGATAGCGCTCGCGGTCGCCGATCAGGCACAGCAGCCGGCCCATGATGATGGGGCTCAGCGCCTCGCGCAGCCGGGGGTCGGTGGCCACCTTGCGCACGTTGACCAGGGGGCCCAGCTCGGTCAGGGCGTGCTTCTGGCCGAAATTGCGCGCCACCAGGCGCTCCAGCTCCCTGAGGCCCGGCCCGCCCAGCACCATCAGCGGCTGGCCGTCCACCAGCATGAGCGGCAGCCTGGGCTGGGCCTGGGCAAAGGCCCGGGCGGCGGCGACCTGGGCCGGGGCCGCCAGGCCGGCGGCGGCGATGAGCCGCGGCAACTGCTCGGCCAGGAACTGGTCCGGGTCGGCCTGCTCCACCTGGTCGCGCAGGGCCTTCTCCGCCGCCTCGGCGCCGGCCGCCGCGTCCACGGTATGCTTGCCGGCGCGCACGTAGTCCTGGACCAGGGGCGCGATCAGGTCGCAAAGCCGGTTCAGGAAGGCGAACTTGATGTCGCGCTGCTCCTGCTCGTGGGGGTTTAGCAGACGCTCCTGCAAGTCCTCGCGGGGGTAGAAG
>JAZDHW010000266.1:0-4388 GCA_043805555.1 Pseudomonadota bacterium | reverse complement strand
CTGGGGGGCCGGCGGCGCGGCCGGGGCCGGGGCGCCAGCCGCCGGGGCCTTGGCCTTGGCCATCAGCGCGCCGGCCGGGGCCGGGGCCAGATCCAGCGCGGCCAGGGCGGCGCGGGCGATGGCCGCCCAGGCCGGTCCGGCCACCACGCCGCCATAGTGGGAGCCGCGCGGGGTGTCGATGAGCACCATGATGGCCAGCTTGGGATCGTCGGCCGGCAGGAACCCGGCAAAGAGCGCCAGGTAGTCGCTCTGGCTGTAGCCGCCCTTGGGGTCCAGCTTCTGGGCGGTGCCGGTCTTGCCCGCCACGGAATAGGGCTCCACCCGGGCCAGGGTGCCGGTGCCGCCGGGCTGGGTGACGCCCTCCAGCATGGCGGTCAGCTCGCGGGCCTCACGCTCGCCCAGCACCCGGCGCACCACGGTGGGGGTGGTCTCCTCCACCAGGTGGCCGGACTGATCCACCACCGCCTTGACCAGGTGGGGGCGCATCAGGACGCCGCGGTTGGCCACCGCGGCCACGGCGCTGGTGAGCTGCAAGCCGGTGACGGCCACGCCCTGGCCGAAGCACATGTTGGCCATGTCCACCGGCCGCCAGGCCCCGGCCGGGCGCAGGATGCCGCCGGTCTCGCCGGGCAGGTCCACCTGGGTCTCCTGGCCGAAGCCGAAGCTGCGGAAGGTGTCGTAGAGCGCGGCCGAGCCCAGCGCCTGGCCCACCTTGGCCGCGCCGATGTTGCTGCTGACCTTGACGATTTCGGCCAGGTTGAGCTGGCCGTAGGCGTGGGTGTCGTGGATGACCCGGCCGCCGATGCTCCATTCGCCCTGCTCGCACCAGAAGCGCCGGTCGGCCGGCACCTTCTGGCTGGCCAGGGCGGCGGCGGCCACGAACATCTTGAAGGTGGAGCCGGGTTCGAAGGCGTCGGTGATGACCCGGTTGCGGTAGGTCTCCTTGGGGTAGGAGCCGAAGACGTTGGGGTTGAAGGCCGGCAGCGAGGCCATGGCCAGCACCTCGCCGGTCTGGGGGGCCATCACCACCGCCTGGCCGCCCAGGGCGTGGTGGCGGGCCACGGTGGCGGCCAGGATCTTCTCCACCTGGTAGTGCAGGCGCATATCCAGGGTCAGGATGAGCTGGCGGCCCTCGGGCGGGTTGGCCATGGCCACCGGGGTCAGGTGGATGGTGCGGCCGATGGCGTCGCGCAGCACGGTGGCGCTGACCACCGGGCCCTTGAGCAGGGCGTCGTAGCGGGCCTCCACGCCTTCCAGGCCCCTGGCGTCCAGGCCGGCGAAGCCCAGCACGTGGCAGGCCAGGGTGGTGTAGGGATAGAAGCGGCGCGGCTCGGTGATCAGGCCCACGCCCTTGAGCTCCAGGGCGCGCACCGCCTCGGCCTTGTCCGGGCTGACCCGGCGGGCCACGTAGACAAAGGGGCGCTCGCCGTTGAGGCGCTTGTGCACCAGGGACTCGGGCATCTCCAGGGCCCCGGCCAGCAGGCGGGCGCTGTCGTCCACCGCGTGCATGGCCAGCGGCCGGGCGAAGACGCTCTCGGTGTCCAGGCTCACCGCCAGCTCCTGTTGATGCCGGTCGTAGATGATGCCGCGGCGGGGGACCATCTCGAACTTCTTCAGGAACTCGTTGCGGGCCAGCTCGGTCAGGCGCTCGCCCTGGATAAGCTGGATGTCCAGCGCCCGGCCCGTGAGGAACAGGCCGGTCAGGGCAAAGACCGCCGCCACGGCCAGCAGGCGCTGGCGCATCTGGCGGCGGGGATCTTTGACCGCGCTTTTGATCACGGCAAGCTCCGGGTCTGTTCGGGTCGCACCGGCATCAGGCCCAGGCGGGCGCCCTCCTGCTCCAGGCGCTCGGGCGCGCGCAGCACGCCCAGTTCAACCTTGAGCCGGCGGCCGGTCTCCATCAGCTCGCGCTGGGTCTCCAGCCCGCGGCTGATCTCGTACTGCACGTCGAAGGCCCGCCAGGCGGTGTAGGCGTAGAGCAGGCCCGCGGCGGTGACGACCGCCACCAGGGTCACCAGCATGCGCAGGTTCACCTGCACCCGGCGCTGGCCGAAGGCCGCCCGGCTCTGGGCCACGTCGATGCCCACGTTCATCATGCTTCCACCTCCGTGCGCCGGGCGGCCCGCAGCCGGGCGGAGCGGGCGCGCGGGTTGGCGGCCAGCTCGTCGGCGCCCGGGCGCACGGCCTTCCTGGTCAGCGGCGCGAACAGGGGCCTTTTGCCGCAAACGCACATGGGCAGGCGCGGCGGGCAGTTGCAGGGCGCGGCCCAGGCGGCCATGGCCTGCTTGACCCGGCGGTCCTCCAGGGAGTGGTAGCTGATCACGGCCAGGCAGCCGCCGGGCCGGAGCAGGCGGGGGGCCTGGGCCAAAAAGCGTTCGAGCTGGCCCAGCTCGTCGTTGACCAGGATGCGCAGGGCCTGGAAGGTCTGGGTGGCCGGGTGGGTCTGGCGCTTGAAGCGCACCGCGGCCGGGATGGCCGCCTCCACCACCTGGGCCAGGCGGGCGGTGGTGGCGATGGGCGCCAAGGCCCGCTCGGCCACGATGGCCCGGGCGATGCGGCCGGCGAAGGGCTCCTCGCCCAGGTCCCTGAGGGCCCGGGCCAGGTCTTTTTCGTCCAGCCCGGCCACCAGCTCGGCCGCGCCCCGGCCGGACTCGCCCATGCGCATGTCCAGGGGCGCGTCCAGGCGGAAGGCGAAGCCGCGCCCGGCCTGGTCCAACTGCATGGAGCTGACCCCCAGGTCCAGGAGCACGCCGTCGGCCCCGGCCCAGCCCGGCCCGGTCAGGTGGTCGGCCAGATTGTCGAAGGTGTCCTGCACCAGCCTCACCCGCTCCGCATAGGGGGCCAGACGCCGGGCCGCCAGGGCCAGGGCCGCGGGATCGCGATCCAGGCCCAGCAGCCTGCCACCGGGAGTGCTGGCCGCCAGGATGGCCTCGGCGTGGCCGCCGGCCCCCAGGGTGGCGTCCACATACAGGCCATCGGGACGGGGCGACAACGCCGCCAGGGTTTCGGCCAGCAGGACCGGCCGATGGGGAGCCGCCATGATCGCCCGCCCTAGATGCCCAGCTCGGCCATGAAGGAGCTGAGGTCACCAAAGCTCTGGCGGATGCGCTCCCGCTCGGCCTGGTAACGGTCCTTGTCCCAAATCTCGAAGTTGCCTTGCATGCCCACCAGGAAGAGCTGGCCGTCCAAGCCGGCCACTTCCCGCAGGGCGGGGGGGATGAGGGCGCGCCCTTGCTTGTCCAGCACCTGATCGCTGGCGCCGCTGATGAAATAGCGGCGGAAGGCCTGCACGCGCGGGTCCACCTTGGACAGCTTGCTGACCCTCTCGGCTATGGCGTTCCATTCGGAATAGGGGTAGGCTACCAGGCAGTTATCAGAGGCAGTTATGACCAGCCGCTCCTCGCCCCCGTCCTCGCGCAGGGACTCCCGGAAGCGGGTCGGCACGGCCAGCCTGCCTTTGGCGTCCAAAACATGGATGGACCACCCGGTGAACACTGAGGCCCCTCCGGCCTAGGTTCGCTACCACTACATCCCACTTCATACCACCGAGGCCCACTATATGGCCCGACGAAGGGGTCTGTCAAGAAAATTGGCCAGTTTATTGGAAATTCGGGCGTGCACCCATCGGCCGGGACCGGTCCCCGCCGCCTGATTTCCGGCATGGCGCGCCGGGACCGAGCCTCCGGCCGGCCCGGAACAGAACATTGTGACGCACCAGTGTCCCCGCCGTGAAAAGCCGATGGCTTCCAAAGACATGAAGGGCTTGTTGTCACGGGAAAATCCGTTGACGCTCCTCAAGTGGGGCTGCTATGTTCGCAGTGTTGCCGTCGGGGCCGGGCCCGCCCCGGCCGGCCCGGCCCGTTCCGGCCGGGCCACACCCTGGGCCGCGCCAGGGCGTTGGGAAAGTTCGCCGGCAAATCTCGCGCTTACCAAATGGCCTCGTTCATGGTAAGCTTTCTCTAAACGATGCCTTGGCTCTGGTCCCCCCTGGCCCGGCGGCGGCGGCGCAGCCCGGACGGCCGACCATCGTGCAGCTGGAGGTTTCAGCATGGAGGATCAAGACCTGATCCTGGGTTCGCTTCTGGACGACTTGGCCGCCGAGGCCATGGTCCTGGAGCCGGGCGACCTGATGACCTATGGCGACGTGCTCTCGCGCCTGGAACAGCTTCTCGTGGTCGCCGAGGGGCTGGGGGCCGCCACCTTCCACCAGTTGCTCAACGGTCTCAAGGCCCTGATGGAAGGCATGATCCTGGGCCAGATTCCCGACCAGGGCCAGGGCGTGACCGGCCTGACCGGCGGCATCAGCCTGGCCCAGGCGGTGTTGCGCGGCGAGGCCGGCGAGGCCGACGTGGCCGGTTTCCTGGCCGCCCAGGGCCTGGCCGAGGGCG